>CAZQMR010000057.1:0-17425 GCA_964594465.1 uncultured Rhodobacterales bacterium | reverse complement strand
CCCAGGAACTGGTCAAAGCGCTTGGGGCCTCCCCGACGCCAATCCCATGGCCGGAGCTGTTCACCTCGTTCCAAACTGGCGTTGTTGAGGGGTCCAAAAACGGGATCACGGACATCATGGGCATGAAATTCCCGGATGCGGGTTTGCAGTATGTGACGCTTGATGGTCACGCCTATATGGGCGCGCTTTGGTGGATGAACAACGCTAAGTTCATGGGTATGCCAGAGGATATGCGCCGGGTCGTTGTTGATGGGTTTGCAGCCCTTCAGCAGGCGACATTTGCCTCACCTAAGCGCAAATCGATCCAAGCTTATCAGGACTTTGTTGCTGGCGGCGGTGACCTTTACGTGCCGACCCCTGCGCAAAAAGCTGCTTTCAAAGACAAGGCGGCACCTGTTTATGACTGGTTCAAAGCGAACGTCAAAAATGGCGATGCGATCTTTAGCGCGCTGACAACCGCAGTTGCCGGTGCAGAGGCCAAACTTGATGGCGCAGCGGCCAAGGACCTGAACTAAAGTGGTGGGTTAAAAACCCACCCTACGACAGCGGCTGTGGCAGGTTTTCGGGCCTGCCTCAGCGAAACGGAAACAGCCAAACCTTGTAGTCATCGATCAGCACATGGGCTTTCTCAATCTGTTCAGGGGTCATTTTCTTGACCACTTCTTCTTGACTGATCGCAGCATCAGGGTCGCCACCAATGGCAGACAGAACGTACCACATATAGGCGCGGGTCAGATCAGGGGCAGGCATGCCCAAACCGAGCTCGTAATACCAGCCAACGCCACTTTGCGCGCCGGGATGGCCCTTCATGGCCGAGCGCAGATACCACTCAAAGGCGCGCTCCGGATCTTTTTCAACGCCAAGGCCAAGGGCGTACATCACACCAATGAGTTCTTCGGCATCCGCATTTCCAGATCGCGCCGCAGGCCACAGCTCAGCACGCGCCTCCTCAAAGCGCCCGGCTTCCATCAGATCTCGCGCGTGTTCGATTTCAGCGCCAGCAAGGCTGGGCAGCAGGCAAAGAAGAAGGGCAAGAATACGCATTTGGGCCTCGTGTTTTTTGCCATTCTTGGGCTGAGTGACGCGGTTGCGCAAGCAGACGATTTGAGCGCTGCGGATTTTGCCCCTATCAAAGAGCAGAAGGCTGCCCTTGGTCAGCTTCTGTTTTATGACCCTATCCTTTCGGGCAATCGCAACATTTCTTGTGGCACCTGTCACAACCATGATCACGCCAGCACAGATGGAATCGCCCTTGGTATTGGCGAAGGCGGTGTCGGCATTGGCCCAAAGCGCACGCCCGGGCAGGGCAGTTCGCGCATTGAACGGCGCACCGCGCGCAATGCGCCTGCTATGTTTAATCTTGGTGCCAAGGAAATCCGCGTATTGTTCCATGACGGACGGATCAGCCATTCCGACCTTTATGACAATGGGTTCAATTCCCCGGCTGAGGAACGTTTGCCCGAAGGTCTGGACGGTTTGTTGGCCGTGCAAGCGCTGTTCCCGCTCATTTCCCAGCGCGAAATGGCGGGGGATCCAGAAGAAAACGAAATAGCGGGTGCCACCAATGACAGGGTCGATGCAGGCTGGCCGATATTGGCAAAGCGCGTGCGTGGCATCCCGGAATATGGCACAGGTTTTGTGGCGGCTTTTGACGAGATCAAAGCGCCTGAGGATGTTCGCATCCAGCATATAGCAAATGCACTCGCAGCATTTATTGATGCAGAGTGGCGAAGTTTTGATGCGCCCTTTGATCGTGGAGAGTTGAGTTTTGCCGCCAAGCGCGGCCACGCTCTTTTTACCGGCAAAGCCGGGTGCAGTAAGTGCCATTCTGGACCGCTTTTTACGGATCAAAAATTCCACGCCTTGGCGATCCCGCAGTTTGGCCCCGGCCGCGCCCGGCTGTTTGACCCTTATGCGCGGGATGTGGGGCGCATGGGCGAAAGCGATGATGTCGAAGACGCCTATCGGTTCCGCACGCCCTCGCTGCGCAATGTAGCGCTCACTGGTCCTTACGGCCATAACGGTGCCTACCCAACGCTGGAGGGTATCATCCGCCACCATCTTGATCCGCTTGGCGCAGATTGGACGCCTGAATTGGTGCAAATGCCCAAAGTGGCTTGGCTGAAGGATGTGGATTTTGTGGTGCAAAGTGACGCCAGAGAAGTTGCGCGGCTGCGCGCGCGTGTGGATATTGAGCAGCGCGCCCTGAGTGATGCGGAAATCAGCGATGTGATCGCATTTTTGCAAAGCCTGACGGGTGACACGGCCTTGACGGGTCGCCTTGGAAAGCCAAAACGGGTGCCATCAGGATTGGAGATCGACTGATGGTCAAGGTTATGTGCTGTGGAATGGCCGTCGTCGACTTCATGTTTATGGTCGATGAAATGCCCCAACTGGCTGAAAAATATCGCGCCACTGATACGGCAATCGTAGGGGGGGGCGGTGCGGCAAACGCAGCTGTTGGTATAGCCCGGCTTGGCGGGGAGGCGCATCTGGCAGGGCGACTTGGGGATGACCAAATCGGTGATCTCATCGTTCAGGATCTTTTGGCCGAACAGGTCAATTGTGACCTCCTTACGCGCTACGATGGCGCACGATCCTCATATTCGTCCGTTTTGGTGGATCGTGCTGGCGAGCGCCAGATCGTGAACTTTCGCGGTGACGGGTTTGGGGATACGCCTGTTTGGCCGGCGATGAGCTTTGATGCAGCTCTGGCGGATACACGCTGGGCCGAAGGGGCCGCAGAGTTGATGGACCGGGCTAAAGCGCTCGGCGTGCCTGGTGTCATGGATGCAGAAGCACCCTGCCGTGGCGCCATTCCTGAAAGCGCAAGCCATGTTGCCTTTTCAACCCAAGGCTTGCGTGATTTTGTGGGCCAAGACGATAGGGACGCGGGTCTGTTGGCCGCAGCGGAAGAACTGGATGCATGGGTCTGCGTCACCGATGGGGCCAACGGAATTTTCTATGCTAAGAATGGCCGCGTCATAAATATTCCCAGTTTTCCGGTTGAAGTCGTGGATACGCTTGGGGCAGGTGATATCTGGCATGCAGCCTTTGCGCTGAGGTTGGGTGAAGGCGCGCACGAGAGCGAAGCGGCCCTGTTTGCCAATGCAGCAGCGGCGCTCAAATGCCGGGAGTTTGGCGGTCGAACCGCAACGCCCAATCGGGCTGAAGTAGAGAAATTTTTGCGGGAGGAAAGTAATGAAACTGACACCAGGTAAGCTCTGGGGCATGCGCCGCATGGCTGATGAAAATGGGTTTTTCAAGATGACAGCCGTTGATCAACGTCCGCCGATCAAGGGCCCGATTGCCGCGCATCACGGCGTTGACGACGCGCCATGGGACGACGTCGCAAAATTCAAATCCATACTGGTCGAAGAATTGCAAAGCCAATCAAGCGCTATGCTTCTTGACCCCCATTACGCGATCCCTGCCGGGCTCGATAAGCTTTCCCCCAGCAAGGGCCTGATCGTCACGCTTGAAAATTCGGTGTTCTACGACACGCCCGGTGGGCGCATGACAACCCGCATCGATGATTGGACCGTTGGTAAAATCAAGCGCATGGGCGGCGATGCGGTTAAAGTTCTGGCGTGGTATCGCCCGGATGCAGATCAGGAAATCAAACGCGCTCAGCAGGAATTCACCAAACGAGTGGGCGGCCATTGCGCGAAATTTGACATACCGTTTCTCTTTGAATTGTTGGTTTACCCGATGGCTGGCGACGCGGATCAAACCAAAGAGTATCGCGAGATGGGCGGCAAAGTTTCGGACCATGTGCTTGCCTCGGTCGAGGAATTCGCACGGGCTGACTATGGCGTCGATGTCTTCAAGCTCGAAAGCCCACTTCACGCAGATCAGGTGGATGGTTCGGCTAAAGTGCAGGCTCTGTTTGACGAGATGGGGCGCTTGGCGGGGCGGCCATGGGTGATGTTGTCAGCGGGTGCCGGTCAGGACGCGTTTCGCAAGATTGTTGATCACGCCTGCAAAGCCGGGGCCTCCGGATTTTTGGCAGGTCGCGCAATTTGGGCGGAAGCCTTCAAAAAATACCCAGATTGGGACGCTATACGGGCGGGCTTACAAGGCAACTCCGCACCTTACATGGCCGAGCTGAGTGCGATGGTGGATGCGGGCGCAACACCTTGGCACGCCCATGAGGTGTTCGGCGAGGGTGGCGCACGGTTCCTGCCAAGCGATGCGTCTTTCCGGCATGAGTATGACGATCTTTAAAGGCCGGAGCCTCCGGCGGAAGTATTTAGGGAAATTCGAAGCATGAAGATCGGGATATTGCCGCTGGGTCGCGCCACGTTCGACGTAAAATACGCGCAAGAAAAATTAGCCATGATGCTCAAGCAGTTGGATGCATCAGAGCATCAAATTGTCGGGCCGCGCGAGCTGTTGTTTGATGGCGATGCAACGCGCACAGCATGTGCTGACTTGGAGGATGTTGATCATGTGTTGGTCCTGCAAGTGACCTTTACAGATGCAGCGGCGCTCATAGATGTGGCCAATCGATTTACCCAGCCGCTCTCTATTTGGGCCGTGCCGGAGCCCCGTTTGGGTGGCCGGTTGCGCCTAAATGCGTTTTGTGGACTAAATTTGGGGTCTCATGCTTTGGGCTTGGTCGGACGCGCATTTGGCTGGGCTTATGGGGATGATATTGATCTCAGTGATCTTCTGACGCTACGAGACGGCGCGCCGGCGGTGCGGGCCGCAAAACCGGATGCAAAGGGTGAAGCCCTTGCCACTATGCTGAGCGGCAAGCGGATTGGGCGCATTGGGGAACACCCGGACGGGTTTGCAACCTGCGCTTACGATGCCGCCGCTCTAAAGTCGCTCGCCGGGGTTGAAGTGGAAGCATTAGAACTGGATGGGCTGTTTCAATCCGCTCAAAGCTCTGAGCCCGCACCAGCTCCAAACTTGCGCGGAATTGAGGCGGTGGATAGCGCAGAGCTTGCACGGTCCCTAAAGCTCAAAACGGCACTAGATGACATTCGCGCCAAAGGTGCCTTTGACGCATTTGCCATTCGCTGCTGGCCCGAAACGTTTACAGAATATGGCGGCGCGATTTGCGGCCCTGTTTCGATGTTGGGCGAAGCGCGTGTCCCTTGTGCCTGCGAGGCGGATGTTTATGGCGCGCTCACCCAGCTATTGATGCAAAGCGCGGCTGACGCCCCGGTTTTCTTGGTCGATTTGGTTGATATGGATGTCACGGATAACACGGGCGTCGTCTGGCATTGCGGGCAAGCGCCGCTGTCTATGTGCGACCCAGATGTGGCACCCGCCGCGACGATCCACACCAATCGCAAAATGCCGCTGCTGTACGAGTTTCCGCTCAAACCCGGTGATGTAACACTGGCGCGTATTTCGCAGGCAAAAGGCGAGCCCAAGCTGATTATGGCCAAAGGTCGGATGCAAAAGCGTGACATGGCCTTTACCGGAACATCTGGCGTTGTTCGCTTTGAACGGGACACTGGCGCAGTGCTGAGTGATGTCATTGCATCGGGTCTTGAGCATCACATGGGCCTGATTTACGGCGATCATCGCGCCGTTTTGGAAGGTGCTGCGGCTGCAATGGGTCTGGGAGTGATCGAACTTTGATGCGCTACGGGATCATTGGCTCAGGCATGATGGGCCAAGAACATATCCGCAATTTGGATCTGCTGGATGGTGTTCAGGTTGCGGCTGTCAGCGACCCGGATACCGCAATGCGCGATCAAGCGGCAAGTCTTGCGGGCTGTTCTGGCTATGAAACTCATGGCGAGATGCTGGCCGCTGAACAGCTTGATGCGCTGGTGATTGCAGCCCCCAATCACCTGCATCATGCCGTGCTGAGCGATGTGATGGCGGGTGATGTGCCGATCCTGTGCGAAAAGCCACTGGGTGTCACGCTCGCTGAATGCCAACAGATCGAAAGCTGGGCGACCGCACGCAGGGCTCCGGTTTGGGTTGCGATGGAATATCGTTACATGCCTGCGGTGGCCAAACTGCTGGACGTGTTGGATCGCGCGGGCGCTATGAAAATGGTCGCGATCCAGGAGCATCGCTATCCGTTTTTGGACAAAGTGGGCGACTGGAACCGGTTTTCCGCTCAAACCGGCGGCACATTGGTTGAAAAATGCTGCCACCATTTTGATCTAATGCGCCTTATCCTGCGCTCTGATCCTGTGCGGGTTTATGCCAGCGGCGGGGTCGATGTGAACCATCTGGAGGAGCGCTACGATGGCCGCGTGCCCGACATCATCGACAATGCATTCGTGATCGTTGATTTTGCAAATGGCGCGCGCGGCATGCTGGATTTGTGCATGTTCGCCGAAGGGGTGCATTTTCAGGAGATCATCTCTGTTACCGGTGATGCGGCACGGTTGGATGCACGCATTCCCGCACCCTCCCGCTTTTTGCCAAACGGAGAACCGCGTGAGGCTGAGGTCGCTATTTCACCGCGAAAAACCCAAGTCGAAGAGCGGCTGGTGGTGGAGGATGATCCTGCGCTCCTAGCAATCGGCGATCACCACGGCTCGACCTTTTATCAGCATGTGAAGTTTCGCGATTTGATCCTGAACGGCAACGGTGCGCCGGATGTGACCGTGAACGACGCACTGATTTCAGTCGCCGTTGGATCGGCGGCAGAAGCATCAGCGCGATCTGGTCAAGCCATCGAACTGGACACTTTCAAGGAGAGCCGATTTGCCTGATGTCGTGATTTCGGAATTTATGAACGAGGCTGCGCTGACTGGTCTGCGGGCAAAATATGACGTGTTTTATGCGCCAGATTTGGTGGATGATCGCCCGAAACTGCTTCACGAAGTGGCAAACGCAAAAGCGCTGATCGTGCGCAACCGCACGCAAGTCAATGCGGACGTTCTGTCCGCAGGCCCTAACCTTTCCTGCATTGGGCGCCTAGGGGTTGGGTTGGACAATATTGATGTTGCGGCCTGTAAAGCGTCAGGCATCTCAGTCTTCCCGGCAACCGGGGCAAACAACGTGTCTGTCGCGGAATATGTGATCACGGCCGCGCTGATGCTGGTGCGAGGCGCATATCTGTCACAAGGCGCGATGATGGCCGGTGATTGGCCGCGCCAGTCGTTGATGGGCCAAGAGATCGGCGGGAAAACCATTGGGCTCATTGGGTATGGTGGGATCGCGCGCGAAGTGGCGAGCCGTGCAACAGCACTGGGACTGCAGGTGATCGCGTATGACCCCTTTGTTGAGGGCGATGAGATGCGCCCGCTTGATGTGCTTTTGGCAGAATCGGATGTGGTCAGCCTGCATGTTCCGCTGGTTGATGCCACGCGCCATATGCTGGATGCGACGACGCTGGCAAGCATGAAGCCGGGCGCGATTGTGATCAATGCCGCGCGCGGCGGTGTGGTTGACGATGCGGCCCTTGCGGCAGCTTTGCGCAGCGGTCATCTGGGCGGCGCTGCGCTCGATGTTTTTGATGTTGAGCCAATGACAGCCGAAACCGGTGCGATGTTTGCAGGGCTGAAAAATGTGGTTCTCACGCCCCATATCGCGGGGGTGACGGATCAGTCCAATGAGCGCGTGTCTGAGATGATTGCGGGCCTTGTTCTGGCGCATTTGGATCAGTGAATTTGTGATATGCGCTGATCTAGGCTAGGCTGTTTTTCAAATCGGATTTGGAGGATGAGATGAGCTCAACAGCAACAATCGCGGCACTGCAAACCAGCCCCAAGGCAACAATGGCAGAGGCTTTGGATGAGACCCTTGCACTGGCAAAAGAAGCTGTTGCAGCGGGTGCTGCGTTTCTCGGCACTCCTGAATATTGCGGTGGATTGGTCTCAGATGGTGCCGCACTGGTTCCGCCCCATAGCGACGAATCCAATCACGACTATCTCACAGGCTTGCAGCGCTTTGCCGCTCAAGCAGATGTCTGGGTTCTTGTTGGATCAGTCGCGATCACGGCTCCCAATGGGCGCATTTACAACCGTGGCTTCCTGATTGATGGGGCCGGCAATATCCGCTCGCGCTACACCAAAATCCATATGTTCGACATTCAGCTTTCCGAGACCGATGTTTACCGCGAAAGTGCCTCAGTTGAGGCCGGAAACCAAGCGGTTCTGATGGACACGCCGCTGGGCAAAATGGGTCACACGATCTGCTATGATTTGCGCTTCCCACAGCTCTACCGTGATTTGGCCCAAGCCGGGGCTGAGCTTTTGGCCGTTCCCGCTGCCTTCACCAAAAAGACCGGCGAGGTGCATTGGCATGTCCTGAACCGCGCCCGTGCAATTGAAAACGGTGCCTTCGTGTTCGCGCCTTGTGCCGTTGGCCCGGTGCCCGGCGGTGGCGAGGCCTACGGGCACTCCCTGATCATCGACCCTTGGGGCAAGATTCTGGCCGAAGGCGGTACAGAGCCGGGGGTCGTGTTGGCAGAGATTGACATGGCCGCAGTCGGGGAGGCGCGAGGGCGCATCCCATCACTTACCCATGATCGCAGCTTCACATTTGAACAGCAAACCGCCAGCCGCGTTGCGTGACAGCGCTAAGCTGACGGCACAGTATCGGTGTAACTCTGACGGTTTTCCACGCTTTCCAGCCATTTGGCGAGCGATGGACGACCCGCACGCCAATCCCGCGGACCATGCCTGAAATCCAGATACCCAAGCGCGGTGGCAACGGCGATATGGCTTGCATCAAACGGTCCCGCCAGATGCGACATCCAACGGCTCTCAATTGCATCCAATGCGCGGCTGACCTTGACCCACTGCGCTTCTACCCAATCGCTATATTGAAACTCTTCGGGACGCACGCGGCCTTCATAAACCATGAGAACTGCTGCCTCCATGATCCCGTCGGCGGTTGCCTCAAGCGTAAGCGTCTCCCAGCGACGCCCGCCCTCTGGGTAAAGACCGCCTTTGCCCAGATCATCTAGATACTGACAAATGACGTTGCTGTCATAAAGTGCCGGGCCATCCTTGCGCTCAAGTGCAGGAATTTTGCCAAGCGGATTTTGCGCCACTGGCAAAGTGCCGGTATTTGTTGGCGTCCCAGCCACAGCAATTTCTTCAACCTGATCTGAAAGACCGGTTTCTATGATCGTCATGCGCACTTTGCGCACAAAAGGGGAGGCCGGGGACGAGTAGAGTTTCATATATTAGGGTGCTTTCCTGAATTTGATGCGCCCAAGGGCTGAGGCGTCGATTTCAATGCCCGGACCATTTGGCCCCAAGCGAATGGTGCGAATGATCCGCGCATTGGCGTCCATCTGACGGCCATTTTCATCCTTGTGATGACGCATATTCACGCCCTCATCCGCCTCTTCATGGGCGTGTTCGCTGCGCAGGTCTTTCATGTCGCTTTTTTGCGCACGTTTGACGACCGCATAAGTCGCAGCGGCTACCGCGCCATAACGCAGCGCAAATAATGCAATCGGGGCAAGGGGTAGGGCCATGAGAATACACTCCTTTCCTCTAAGGTAGGGTGTTGGATCGTGTTTGTGAAGATGCAGTTAGCTCGGCGGGTCTTTCATCAGCGCCGCGAGATAGGACAGCTCATGTCCGATCTCAGACTGTGCCACAAGTTCAGCGGCACCCAATCGGGCCGCTTCCTCCTTGTTTTGGTTCAGCTTCCACGTCGCATCAATCTCGTGCAATTCAATCTCAAAGGGCACAATCGCGACCTTCATCCGCTCGAGTATATCCGAACTCATCTTGTCTTTGGTCCAAGGCGCTTTGCCGGCCAAGCGGTTCTCAAAATGGGCGGAAACCCGGTCTAAATGCCCATCCAAATCTTCCGCTGGTTTCAGCTTAAGAACGCCCTTCAAATGAACCGCGACATAATTCCATGTGGGCACCTGATCCGGCGTGTCATACCAATCGGGCGAGATATATCCATCAGGCCCAGAAACCACGAGCATCACTCGCTGCGGACCATCCTTTAGCACTGAAACAATCGGGTTGGAGCGCACTAGATGTCCCTCAACAGTCGCAAAATCATCCGACAAGATGAATGGAATATGCGACGACAGCGGATAAGGCTGGGCGTTAATCGTTAGCACACCAAAGCTTCGCTCATTGGCAAAAGCACAGGATCGCATGAGGTCAGTGCGGCGAAAGGCGGGATTGGGATGCATCGGATCTCTGCGAAGTTAGGGGAACCAGACCGGCGGATCACCCGCTGTCCAAGTTTTGTGTTTGCTCATGATGCCAGAGAAGCGCTCAGAGGCAAGGAAGTTTTCAAGCCATGCATGGGTTTTTGGCCAAGGCTGCGCATCAAACCACGCCTTATCAATGAAGGCGAACTGGCGGATGAAAGGCAACGTTGCCAGATCAATCAGCTTGAGCTCCGTGCCACCCAAATTCGGCGAAAGCTGCTGCTCAAGATCGTTTAGATAGGCCGCTGCAATCGTCCGATGCTCGGCAGGGTCGTTGTCTTTGTAACGATTGCCATATTTCGTGCGATCCAGATGCGGTTTGAAATTGGCTTCAAGGTCTTCAACATGGGCATGGGTCGCGGCAATCTCGTCTGGCATCAGGCCCTCGGGATCACTTTGCGCGAGCGCCCAAAGCATAACGTCGTAACTTTCTTCAATCACTTGATCTGCTATCAAAACCGGAACCGTCGCCTTTGCAGAGGCTGCAATGAATTCTGGGGCTTTGTCGCGCAGCAATATCTCACGCAGCTCGACCTTGATGCCAGCAGAGGCAATCGCAAGCCGGGCGCGCATCGCATAAGGGCAGCGACGAAAGGAATATAGAATGGGTGTCGTCATAGAGGTTCAGTTTGCGCTCCTATGAGCGCTGACGCAAGCGCAAGACGTCTTGACTCTTACCCAGTTCACAGGCCAATTGGCCCTGTTCTCAGGGCGGGGTGTAATTCCCCACCGGCGGTTACAGCCCGCGAGCGCTTCCCATCATGGGAGGGTCAGCAGATTTGGTGAAATTCCAAAGCCGACGGTCATAGTCCGGATGGTAGAGAGCTTTGTTAGGGTCAGGCGCATCTGTGTGCTTTTCCTGAACGAGATCGCCCCGTGGACGTGTCGTTTAGGAAAGGAATAACCATGACACGTGACACTCAAAAATACGCCTTTATCAAAGCCGCATGGCATGCGGATATCGTCGATCAAGCGCTGGTTGGCTTTCGCGAGGAAGTTGGCAATGCGCAAATCGATGTCTTTGACGTACCGGGTGCCTTTGAAATCCCGATGATGGCGCAGCGCTTGGCCAAGCAGGGATATGACGCAGTTGTTGGTGCGGCATTTGTCGTCGATGGCGGGATCTATCGTCACGAATTTGTGGCGCAAACCGTGGTTGAGGCGCTGATGAAGGTCGGGCTTGAAAGCGATGTGCCGGTTCTGTCCGTCGTGCTGACACCCCAAGCCTATCAAGAGACAGAAGCCCATAACGCATTTTTCGCCGAGCATTTTGTTGGCAAGGGGCGCGAAGCGGCAAAGGCTGCAAAAGCGGTCAGCGCACTCGCAGCCTAAATTTTCTTGCCTCCGGCGGAAGTATTTTTTGGAAATTCGAAGGGACAGCCTTGTGCGCTGTCCCTTCTTTGATTCTAGGCGAAATCAATGCTGTTAGAGAGCGGCATATCGCGGATGCGTTTGCCGGTGGCCGCATAAATCGCGTTTGCGAGTGCCGGAACAGAAGGCGGTGTTCCCGGCTCCCCGGCCCCTCCCATTTTGGGCGAGGTTTCCAAAAGTGCGACCTCGATTTCCGGCGTTTGGTACATGCGCATCGCGTCAAAGTCGTGGAAATTGCTCTGTTCGACCCCGCCATCCGCAAAGGTGATTTCTTCGCTGAGCGCGGCTGAAAGCCCGTAAATAATGCCAGACACCATTTGGTCGTGGAAAATCTCTGGGTTCAGGACGGTTCCAGGATCAGCCGCGCACCAGACTTTCTCGATATTGACCTCGTCGCCGCTCACATCGACCTCGACAACCTGCGCAACCCAAGTCCCAAAGGACAGCGAATGGGCGATGCCGCGCCCCTTGCCCTCCGGCACTGGACTGCCCCAATCGGACATCTCCGCAACCTTCTTGAGCACGCCCACGGCCGGGGCAAATCGCGTGTCGGTCATATTGGCAAGGCGAAACTCAAGCGGGTCAGCACCAGCCTTTTCCGCCAATTCGTCCATTAGGCTTTCATAGAAAAACCCGTTGAAGGAGTGCCCAACCGAACGCCAGAACCCAACCGGGATTGGCAGGTCAACAACATGACCGGAAATCTGCACGTTCTCACAATCAAGCGGTTCACCAAAGCTGCCATCGATGATGGTTTTATCCGGCCCCATCGGGCTCATATCCGGGAAATACCGCCCCATCAGCGACCCAATGGTTGTGAGCGAGGCCACATTCGCCTGCAGCGCCGTGATTTTGGTGCCGTCTAGCTTAGCGCGATACTTACCCTTAGCCATGGGGCGATAAAAGTCGTGGCGCGTGTCTTCTTCGCGGGAATAGGTCATCTTGATCGGCTTGCCACCGGTTTTCGCAGCCATGGCCGCTGCATAAAGCGCTGCATCCAGCTCGCCGCGCCGCCCAAATCCACCGCCCAAATGCGTGGTGTGGCAGGTGGTGTTTTCCGTCTCAATACCAAGCTGCTGTGAGCAGAGCATTTCCACAAAGCCCGGGCCTTGGGTGCCGGTCCAAATCTCCAGCTTGCCATCTTTGAACTGCGCCGTTGCGTTCATCGGCTCCATTGTTGTGTGTGCAAGGAAGGGGGCGGTATAACTCGCCTCCAGCACGTCGCCACTTGCCAGTTCCCCAGCCGCATCGCCTTCATCGGCCATCGTAAAGCTCGGCTCAGCCGCAAGCGCTTCATCAAAGAGCGGCCACATCGCCGCGGTATCAGCCGGGTAAGGCGTGTCTTCCCACTCCACCTCAAGCGCCTCGGCCCCCTGAAACGCCGCCCACGTGTTTTCAGCTACAATTCCAAAACCTTTGCCCGTCGGTGCGTCAATCTCAACCACGTCAAGCACGCCGTTCACAGCCAGCGCGCTGTCCTTATTCACAGATTTCGCCCCCACACCAAAGCGCGGGGAGATTTTCACCGCCCCATAAAGCATGTCCTCAAGCTGCACATCGATCCCGAAAATCCGCCCGCCCGTGACCTTCTCGCGGCCCTCAACACGGGGCACGGAGGTTTTGAGCATCTTCCAGTCTTTTTCCTCGCGCAGCGCCATATCTGATGGTGGGCTAAGCTTGGCAGCCTCATCTGCGAGCGCGCCATAGGTCAAAACCTCACCATTGGCGGGGTTCACAACTGTGCCGTTCTCGGTTTTGAGCGATTTGGCTTCTACGCCCCAGCGCTGCGCCGCGGCCTCTGTCAAAACCAACCGCGCAACGCATCCCGCTTCACGCATTTTGACAAAACCATCGACCGTTGATGAGGATCCGCCCGTGACCTGTAGCCCAAGGAACTTACCGACAATTCCCATGGAAGATCGCGCCATTTCTGCCATGAAACTGTCGTCAAAGAACGGGAACGGCCCGCCTTCTTCCAGCATCGCGCCGTTGAAATAGGCGGGGCTTGCAGGTCCATGGGTGACGGTCACATCGTCAAGGTTCACATCCAACTCTTCAGCCACAAGCGAGGCCAGCGTGGTGTGAACCCCTTGGCCCATCTCCGCGCGTGGTGTGATGATCGTGACCGTGTTGTCGGCTGCAATCGTCACATATGGGTTAAACGTAACTTCGCCCTCAGCAAGCTGAGCCTCAAGCGGATTGTCGTAAGGCTTGCGGTAAAAATAATAGCCAACCGCGACGCCACCGGCGGCAGCGACCCCAAGACCAAGAAAAGCGCGGCGGGTGTATTTTGCAATGCGGCCCATGTCTTATCCTTTCATCGCTGTGGCTGCGTCATGAATGGCGGCCCGGATTTTCGGGTAGGTGCCGCAACGACAAAGATTGGTCATCGCGTCGTCAATATCCGCATCACTCGGGTCAGGGTTCTCGGCGAGCAAGGCAACCGCCGTCATGATTTGCCCAGACTGACAATACCCACACTGAGGCACTTGGTTCTTGAGCCAAGCCTCCTGAACCGGGTGTAAAACATCCCCATCCGCAAGGTTTTCAATCGTCGTGACCTCGCCCTCAACATCGCCAACCGGCACTGAACAAGAGCGTGTCGGTTCGCCATCAACCAACACCGTGCAAGCCCCGCAAGCGGAAATTCCGCAGCCAAACTTTGGCCCCTTGATGTCTAACGTATCGCGCAATGCCCAAAGCAGCGGCATTTCTGGATCGGCTTCAAATTCGTGGGGTATGCCATTGACGGTGAGTTTCATGTCCGGGGTCTCCTGTCGGTTCGGCTTGTTTGTCTGAAAATAGGGCAGCGTCGGTATTTGTCAATAAGAGAACAGAGTTTTTTAATGTGATTTGCAGATACGACCACGAAGCGCTATGACTGAGTTAATGTCACCCAAGGATTTCAGACGTGCCCGATCTGCTGACGCGATAGAGGCAAGACGGCTCGCCTTGCTCACCGCAGCACGTGAGCTGTTGGAGGACAATGACCCATCAGACGTGTCTCTCGCTGCCATCTGTGGCAAGGCAGGTTTGGTCAAATCAGCCGTTTACCGCTACTTTGAAAGCCGCGAAGACATGCTGGCCGAAGTGCTGCTGTTTGACCTCAAAGCGTTTCTTGACGAACTTGATGCAGCGATGGTTGAGATTGCGCCAAATGACTACCACTCAGCCGCGCGTATATTCGCTGAGATGAGCGCCGCACGTCCCCGCATGGCCAGCCTGACGACGCAAATGGCGTCAATTTTTGAGCGCAACATTTCCGCCGAGCGCCTCTTGGATGTAAAACTGCAGATGTTGGATCTTTTCGGTGGCTTTGTTGGCGTGGTGGCCAAAACACTGCCAGCCCTAGGCCCGCAAAAGTCCCAAAAGGCAGCTCAGTTGATGCATACACAGATTTCAGCGCTCTATCCGGTTTCCAACCCTGATGAGACGATTGCAAAGGTCATGGAACACCCGGAACTCGCCGTGTTCAAAACCGATTTCCAAAGCGAATTGGAACTTGCTTGCCGCGCCATCCTGCTCGGCCTCGCAACACCAGAATTCGATGCCTAAACCCGGCACGCCCGACACACCCAACATGTCGCCAAAAGCAGTGGCAGATGCTGTCGTCGCATTTGAGAAGGGCGAGAAAGACGAGGCCGTGCGCCTCGCATGGCGCCCCGCTTGGTCTATCAGATCACGTCGCGGCGCATGGGCCGCGTTTTTGGATATGCTGCGCGGAAAGGGCTAGACCGTAAGTTTCTGGCCCTCATGTCCTGTCGTGACAGCCTCAACCATCTGACCAACCTGCTGTTCGGTTGCAAACAGAACTTCCGCAAAAGTTTCCGTGCGACCCATATTAGGCGTCTCCGTCAGGATCGTCTGAGCCTGCCCAATCTGGCTCTCCAAATACGTCTCAACCTGCCGCTCACCTGCTGCGCGCAGCCGCGCCGCCCGCGCCTTAATGTCAGGCTTTGCAACTTGGGGCATCTTTGCCGCTGGCGTGCCCTCGCGGATCGAATAAGGGAAGACATGCAGCCATGTCAGCCCGCATTCCTCCACCAATTTCAGCGAGTTCTCAAACATCGCATCCGTCTCTGTCGGAAACCCTGCAATAATATCCGCCCCAAACACAATCTCAGGCCGCGCTTTGCGAATGTCCTCACAAAAGGCAATCGCATCATCGCGCAAATGCCGCCGCTTCATGCGCTTAAGGATCATGTCATCCCCGGCCTGTAGTGACAGATGCAGATGTGGCATGAAACGCGGCTCGGCACCGATAGCCTCAATCAGCTCCGGGTCCGCCTCAATGGAATCAATCGATGAAATCCGCAGGCGCGGCAAATCGGGCGCCAGCTTGAAAATCCGCTGCACCAAATTGCCAAGGCGCGGCTGCCCCGGCAAGTCAGCGCCCCAGCTCGTCATATCGACACCGGTCAGCACGACCTCATTATAGCCTTTGTCGATCAGCCGCTGGATTTGCTCGACCACCACACCCGCCGGAACCGAGCGCGAATTGCCCCGCCCAAAGGGGATAATGCAAAAGGTGCAGCGATGATCGCAGCCATTTTGCACCTGCACATAGGCCCGCGAGCGTGTGCCAAACCCATCAATCAGATGCCCCGCTGTTTCCGTCGCGGACATGATATCATTGACCCGCACTGGCTCACTTTCACCAATCGCAAGCCGCGCCCAAGTCTCGGGCTGCATCTTTTCCAGATTGCCCAAAACCAGATCAACTTCCGGCATATTCGCGAAGGTCTCAGGCTCAGTTTGCGCCGCACAGCCCGTCACAACGATCTTGGCTTCAGGGTTGTCACGCGACAGCCTGCGAATGCGTTGGCGCGCCTGACGCACCGCCTCTGCCGTCACAGCACAGGTGTTTACGACCACCGTATTCTCCAGCCCGCCCGCAAGCTCCTTCATCGCTTCGGTTTCATAGGCATTCAAACGACAGCCAAAAGTCTCAAAAACAGGCGCGCTCATGGGTGCAAATCTGGGCTTAGCACGCCGCTGAAGGCTGTTGCCACTGGGCCCGTCATCCAAACGCCATCCTCGCGCCAGTCAATGTGGATCTCGCCACCATCCAGCTCAAGCGTCGCCGTGCGATCCATCAAGCCTTTGCGCACCGCATTGACCACAACCGCACAAGACGAAGAGCCAGACGCAAGCGTCACACCAACGCCCCGCTCCCACACCTTCACCCGTGCGCGATCACGCGCGAAAACTTGCACAAATTGAACATTAGTGCGTTCGGGGAATAGGGCGTGATGCTCCGTCTCATGCCCACGCTGTGCAACGTCAACAGCGCCCAGATCATCAACAAAATACGTGCAATGCGGGTTCCCCATCGAACAACTGCCCGGCGCGCCTTCAATTGGCAGCGCAGACGTGTCCACATCTTCACTCAGTGGAATTTCATTCCAACCCGTAATCGGCGGCCCCATATTGACCCGGATCAAGCCTCCATCCGCAGCTTCGCAGGCCAGCAACCCACGCTCCGTCAGCAGCGTAACGCCGCTGGTGCCCAATTCATTCATCAAAAGTGACGCCACACAGCGCGTGGCATTCCCACAAGCGCCCGCCGTGGACCCGTCCGAGTTCCAGAACACCAGCCGTGCATCCGCCGCGTCATCATTGTGGATCGTCACCAGTTGATCATAGCCAACACCCCGATGCCGATCCCCAATCGCCTGCGCCCAAGCAGGCGTCATCGCCACGTCGTGTGCGCGCGCGTCAAGGATCACAAAATCGTTGCCCAGGCCATGCATTTTCAAAAAAGGCTGGCTGGCATTGGAGTCGTTTTTTGGTGCCATTTCGACTATATACGCATCTCATTTGCCCGGCGCTAGAGTGTGCGTGCATTTGATCAATAATCCCTCTTGACGATTCCCACTGCGCGACCTAGAACGCAGCCCTTGCGTGGGCCCTTAGCTCAGTTGGTAGAGCAACTGACTT
>CAZQMR010000056.1:1946-17656 GCA_964594465.1 uncultured Rhodobacterales bacterium | reverse complement strand
CGCCACTAAAACGACAAAACCCCCGAGGCTGGGCCGCAGGGGTTTTCTCTGACTGAGAGGGCGAACCCTCACAAGTTCACATCAGGGTCGCTTAGAGCATACCCTCACGCTGCAATTTCTTGCGCGCAAGTTTGCGTGCACGACGCACGGCTTCTGCTTTTTCGCGAGCGCGTTTGATCGAAGGCTTCTCGTAATGTTGCTTAAGCTTCATTTCGCGGAATACGCCTTCGCGCTGCAACTTCTTCTTGAGCGCGCGCAATGCCTGATCGACATTGTTGTCCCGAACTTGTACCTGCATGTGGTGTCACCACCTTTCTAGGTTGATTGCGGAAATTCGCAGGAAGCTGGTCTATAGCAATGTTGTTTGGGCCTGTCCAGCGAGGAACCCTGAGAATGCAAGAGAGTACGCCATGCCAGAGAGACTCACAGAAAATGATCACATTTCGCGCGCAAAAGCAGCCATTCTAGCGGCTGCGCTGCCTGATGTCGTGTTTGATGGCTGGTCTGAGGAAACTCTGCGGCGTGGAATTTCGGCATCTGACGTTGATTCGGGACTGGCGCGACAAGCGTTTCCACGCGGCGCAATCGATCTGGCAATGGCGTTTCACATGCAGGGCGATGCTGAACTGGCCCAACAGCTGAAGGGTGAGGACTTAGGGGCTTTGCGGTTTCGGGACCGGGTGGCGCGGGCAGTTTGCATGCGGCTTGAGATTGCAGCGCTGGAGAAAGAAGCTGTGCGGCGTGGTGTCACATATTTCGCCTTGCCAATTCACGCAGCAGATGGTGCGCGTGCGATCTGGAACACGGCGGATGTGATTTGGTCTGGGCTTGGCGATAGTTCTAGGGATGTAAACTGGTACACCAAACGCATGACATTGGGGGCTGTTTATTCTGCTAGTGTATTGTTTTGGCTTGGAGATGACGACCCGATGATGGAGGCAACACAGGCATTCGTTGATCGTCGCATCGACAATGTAATGCAGTTCGAAAAGGTCAAAGCCCGGTTTCGTGACAACCCTTTGGGCAAAGCATTCGCGCAGGGGCCGGGGCGGTTGCTTGACGCCATCAAGGCGCCGGGCCAGAGTGCGCCCAATGATTTGCCAGGGCGCTGGCGCGGTTAGACTGAGGAGCCAGCTTCCATGGCATTTGGACAGAAGATCAGCACCTTTTTTGAAGGCAAGTGGCATGATGGTGACGTGGCGGTGATGAAGGCCGCAGATCATGGCACATGGCTTGGCACACTGGTTTTCGACGGCGCACGGACCTTTGAGGGTAAGACCCCAGACCTTAACCTGCATTGTCAGCGCATCATCAATTCAGCGCGTGCGATGGGCATGGATGCGCCGGTGTCGGCTGAGGAGCTTCAGGGACTGATCGAGGAGCGGATAAAGACCTATCCACCCCAAACGGCACTCTATTTGCGCCCCATGATGTGGTCGAGCGAAGGGCTGCCCGGCATGATCACGCCAACGCAAGAGGACACGAAATGGGCGATCAGCATCGAAGATTTGCCGATGCCTGATGCAAGTCTCGATTTTAGCCTTACGACCTCGCCGTTTCGCCGTCCGCGTCAGGATATGGCTGTGACGGAGGCCAAGGCCGCCTGTCTATACGCCAACAATGGGCGGATTATGCGAGATGCGCGCCAACGTGGCTTCATGAACGCGGTTTCGCTCGATGTGGATGACAATGTGGCTGAAACCGCCTCGACCAACATCTTTACGGTGAAGGGCGGCGAGGTCTTCACCCCCGTTCCCAACGGGACGTTTCTTGCGGGCATCACGCGAATGCGCACTATTGATCTGCTAAAAGAGGCAGGCCACAAGGTGCATGAGGTGACGATGCGGCTTGAAGATTTGAAAGATGTTGAGGAGATGTTCCTAACTGGCAACGCTTCAAAGGTCACACCTGTGACGCAATATGAAGAAACCAAACTCCAAGTAGGTCCTGTGGCGCGGCGCGCACGGGAAGCATACTGGGATTATGCACATTCGGGGAATTGAGCCATGAAAGTTGTTGAAATTACTACGCCGGGTGGGCCGGAGGTATTGGTTCCTGCCGAGCGTGAAAAGCCAGTGCCAAGCGCCGGTGAAATTCTAATCGAGGTTCATGCAGCCGGTGTGAACCGCCCCGATGCGTTGCAACGCGCAGGCAACTACAACCCGCCGCCTGATGCGTCTGATCTGCCGGGACTGGAATGCTCTGGCACTGTGGCTGCGATTGGTGAAGGCGTGTCACGCTGGGCAGTCGGGGATAAAGTGTGCGCCTTGTTGCCCGGCGGGGGTTATGCAGAATATGTGCTGACCCATGCGGACCACGCGCTGCCGGTGCCGGATGGTTTGAGCATGGTCGAGGCCGCTGGTCTGTGTGAGACGTTTTTCACAGTTTGGGTCAATGTATTTGAGCGCGGACATCTAGAAGCCGGCGAGCGCCTGTTGGTGCATGGTGGCTCTAGCGGGATTGGTACGACCGCTATTCAACTGGCCAGCGCTATGGGTGCGCGGGTGTTCGTAACCGCTGGCTCAGAAGAAAAATGTCAGGCCTGTCTTGATTTGGGTGCAGAGGCTGCAATCAACTACAAGACGCAGGATTTCGTGAGCGAGATCAAGGCGCTAACGGGCGACGGTGTTGATATGGTCCTGGATATGGTCGGCGGAGATTATTTGCCGCGCGATATCCGGTGCCTGCGCGAAGATGGGCGGCTTGTCATGATCGCATTTCTTGGCGGGCCAAAAGCTGAGCTGAATTTTGCACCGGTGATGGTGAAACGGATCAGCATTACCGGATCTACCTTGCGCCCGCGCTCCATTGAAGCGAAGGCGAAAATCGCCCGCGCATTGGAGGCTGAAGTTTGGCCGCGTTTATCAGCTGGTCAAATCAAACCGATCATCGACAAGACCTACCCTCTGGCCGACGCCGCAGCGGCACATGCCCGGATGGAAGGGTCCGATCACATTGGCAAACTGATCCTGACAGTAAAGTAGCAGGCAATCCAGTTAAGCCCTATGGGCCATTATGTTGACGAGCTTGCCAAACGGGTCGCGTACAAAGAACCTGCGCACCCCCCACGGCTCTTCGCAGAGCGGGTAGGTAATCTCAAAGCCCATCTTTGATGCAGCTTGATAGGTTGCATCTACGTCTGTAACTTCGATAGACATGTCTGGAACAGGTGTGTTGTTTCCACCTTGGCTTGCCACTGAGATTTGGACTTGGGCTTGAGCCTTCGCTGCAAACGTCTTGATCCATCCCTGATCCATGACGATCTCAAGACCGAGCAAATCGGAATAGAATTTGCGCGCCAACTCGGTATCGGAGGCAGCAACATTGGTCACGATGCGTTTTACCGTCATTTTTGGCCTTGAGGTTGGTGGTTTTTTTTTGATCAGTGACCCAGCTTTGATGCCATTTTATCTCGAATAGACAAGATCAATTCTGCACTATCGGGCTGACCTAGCTCCTGAAACTCCTCAGCAGTCCATGTCAGGATAGTTGTTATCACGCGAATACGTTGTTCTTTGTCATCGGTGATCACGTCACCGACGGGGCCTTTTTTATTCATCTTGTTCAATTCCAACAGCGGCCAAGTATCCACGCGCGTGGAGGCATGACCTTTTTTTCGTAGAGCTGTGCAATTTTAGACGTTTTTCTCTGAGAAGCATACAAAAATGAACCACAAATGAAAATGACCTGAGGTCTGTAATACACCAATTCAGTGTTAAATCAAAATTCCCATTTATCTAGCGAATGGGGAGAACCGTAATTTGGCGGCGAGAACAGTCGCGTGCGGCATCAGGCGCGCAGGCTCTGAAATTCAAAGATTTGTCCAAGCAAATGCGAATTTCCGATAGTTGATTTGACTTGCATGTGACCGTTACACCCCCTTTGCTCAACCCGTCATTGACGTCGATAAAGGCGTCTTCGAGCACGGGTGGCGGGACATCCAGAGGCTTGGAAATCTTGCGCAAAACCTCTGGGCGGTTCACGCGCGCATAAGCTTCTCGGGACAAATCGTAGTAGGCGCGGGCACTCAACCCGGTGCAGCGGCCATGCTTTTTCCATTGATGCCAGGCCAGACCGCCAGACCCCATTATGTCTGTCATATTGCGTGTCATTGAGCGCGATGGATCCCGTTCAGAGGTCCGGCAATATTCGGGCCAGCCGCTTTCGTGTTGCGGCCAAAGACCATGCAGCGTGAAGCCATAGTTGTGGCGGGCCTCGCATTGATCTGCGTCTCGCTTGTCCCCTTCGCGGGCGCACCACGCGGCATTCCAGGAGAGGGCGAGCACATAATAGGAAAAATCACCCTTTTCCTGCGCCTGTCCGGCAGTTGGCAGGAATGCCAAAGACAAGAATACTGCGGATGTGCAAAACCTCTTTAACATCACTCGCAAACCTCCTATATGGTCGGTAATTCCCCTGAAAGTCGCAGATTGCCACCGGCCCCGGATTTTCGCCAAGGGGGCCTTGTATCCTGATGCACCGGAGAAATTTATCATGTCACGACCTTTGATGCAAAAAGCAACTGCTGTCTGGCTTGTGGACAACACGACGCTCTCATTCAAGCAAATTGCGGATTTTTGTGATTTGCATGAGTTGGAAGTCAACGGGATTGCTGATGGCGAAGTTGCTGTCGGGATCAAAGGCTTTGATCCGATTGCCAACAATCAGCTCGAAGAGATGGAAATCAAGCGTTGCGAGGGCGATCCAGCTGCGAAGCTGAAGCTGAAATATAACCCAAGTGCGGAGGGTGAGACCAAGCGCAAGGGGCCGCGCTATACACCCCTTTCCAAGCGCCAGGATCGCCCCGCTGCGATTGCGTGGCTAGTGAAATTCCACCCAGAATTGACCGATGGGCAGATCTCAAAGCTGGTGGGCACAACCAAGCCAACCATTCTGACCATTCGCGAGCGCAGCCATTGGAACATCGCCAATATTCAGCCGGTTGATCCTGTTGCTCTTGGTCTTTGTAAGCAGCTAGAGCTCGATGCGGCCGTATCTAAGGCAATGAAAGCAAAAGAAAAAGCTGGCGAGGCGATGAGCGAGGAAGAGCGTCTGGCGTTGGTTGCGACATCTCAGTCACTTGAGATGGATACAGAGCCGCGCATTCCAAGCAATATCTCTGGTCTTGAGAATTTCTCGCTCGCAGATGATGCGCCAGCCGATGAAGCTGCTGATGAGAGCACGCTGGTGGATGCGGACAGCCTGTTCAATCTGCCCAAAGGCGGCGGCGAGGATGATCAGCCGGAGTAAAGGGCGCGCGGCGGTGCTTTAAAGCGTCTCGCCTTTAACTTGAAGCACCCAGTATCGCTTTTCGCGTTCGACCAGAGGGAGAGGCAGCGAATAAGCGATTCATGTTTAAGTCGGGGCGCTCTAATGCGCCGTCCTTAGCATGGGGTCGATCAATGTGCGGCCCCCATCGACCCCCAAAATCTGACCAGTGATGAAGCTGGCCGCGGGAGAGGCGAGAAAGAGTGCGGCCTCTGCGGCCTCTTCGGCCTCGCCGATGCGTCCCAGTGGCGTAATGCGGATCAATTCATCTCGCATTTCAGGGGTTTCGCGAAGTTTGTCATGCAAACTGGCGCTCATAACCGAACCAATGCTCACCGCATTGACACGGATTTTATGACTGGACAGGGCGACTGCAAGTGACCGAGTTAATTGGTCCACTGCAGCACAGCTGACCGAGTAACCCAGTAGCTGAGGCAGGGCGCGACCCGCTGCCAAAGAGCTGAGATTGACGATTGAGCCGACTTCTTGCGCCTCCGCGTCTCCGTGCTTGATCATGCGCTTAGATACGGCTTGGCTCAGTCTGAGCGTGACTTCGACATTTTGCTCCATAAGTGCATCAAAGGCGTCCGATTTGGCGTCAAGCGGATCCGATTGCAGCACCTGACGGCTGGCATTGACCAGAATGTCGATGTCGTCAAAGGCGTCCACCGTTGCTGAGATCAAATTTGCGATGGTCAGCTTCTTACGTAAGTCACCCGGAAAAAACTGAGCCTTTTCAGGAGCTTCAAGCGCTTTTGTTTCTGCTTCCAGCTTATCCTCATCAATATCAGTCAGCATGACATTGGCGCCAGCTTCCAAAAAGCGGCGTGCGACGGCCAAACCAATCCCATTGGCGGCGCCAGAAACAATAGCAGTTTTACCGGAAAGCTGTTGGCTCATCTGGTCCTCACGATTCGTGCCTTGGCAATCTTACGCGATTGCAGCTTCCTGCACGAGAGAATTGGTTAACGGGGTTTTGACGCTTCAAATACCTTGAACCTATTGCTCTGCTCGCGTCGCTCAACTCTGCGAAACAGCTTATCAAGGGTCTCTTCATAAGGAAGCATCCGGTTCGCAACGAGCATCAGCTTGCCGTTTGGCTTGAGCAGGCGGGCCGCTGCGGTGATGAAAGAGAGGCCTAGTGCTGGATCAGGTTTGCGATCCGCGTGAAACGGGGGGTTGCTGATCACCGCATCGTATTTGCCTGAAAATGCAGTCGCGTCCGCCCAGTGGAAGTCAGCTCTTGGGTCTGTCACATTTTTGCGGGCTGCCGCCAATGCGGTGTCCTCGGCTTCAACCAAATGGATTGTGTCAATCTTTTCGCATGCGCTCAAAGCAGCATGTGAAAGCCACCCCCATCCAGCACCCAAATCGACCACATCGCCTTTCAAGCGGTTCGGGAAATGGCGGGCAAGCAGTGCCGAACCCTCATCAATTCTGTCAGAACTGAACATCCCTGCAGCTGTGCAGAACCCATCTGCATTCGGTTTGAGCTCAAATGCGCTCTGCCAATCGGGCAAATCGACATTGATTTTGTGGGCTACGATCAATTTTCCATGTGATTTGGGAATCACCTGATCAAGCGGTATGAATTTGCGCAGGGTTTTGGCGACTGAATCGACACCATCGGTTTTGGAACCATCAATCAACAGAAGACCGCCAGTTTCCAACACATTCCAGGCAAGGGCAATTAGGGCCAGGCTTTCGTCGCGTGAGCGTGTGAGATTTACAAGCGCGTTGGGGTATTGGCCATACGCGTCTTGAAGCAGCGCAATACCTGCGCTCTTTAGGGCTTGCTGCTCAGGCCGGAAACTCTGTTGGGCAACCACATCGTCCAAATCGAGCAGGCTTTGGGTCACGCGCGCGCGCAAAACCAATATCTGACCATCCAGAGGGTCTAATTGCCCGGTTTCAAGGGCGTGGCTCAGTCGATCATTTTGAGACATAAAAGAGGGGAAGGCAGGCAGCCGTGGAGCTGTCTTACTCTTCTTTCTCCATTGTGCACTGCAGCGGGTGCTGGTGCTTTTGCGCGAAATCCATCACTTGAGTCACTTTGGTCTCCGCAATCTCAAAGGAGAACACGCCAACCACAGCCAAACCTTTGCGGTGGACCGTGAGCATGATGTCGACTGCGCCCTGATGGCTGATCCCAAAAAATCGTTCCAGAACAATGACTACAAATTCCATCGGCGTGTAATCATCATTCAAAAGCAAAACCTTATAGAGCGGCGGCTTGGCAACCTTCGGTTTCGTTTTGGTCGCCAAAGACGTGTCAACGCCATCACCATCTGGGATGTCGTCGTCGTTATGTGCCATGATTTTGCTATTTGGAGTCATATCACTTCGGCGAGGCTTGCTTGAATGTTAGATATATAACCTCTTGCCAAAAATAGAAAAGGGGGCGCAAGGCCCCCTTTACATCAAAATTTCGCATTCTGCTTAGGCAGTGAACGTTTTGGCCATGTCCTGAGCGGCAGAAACACGCGCGTTCAAAGGTGCAGACACGTCTTTTGCTGTGCTTGTGAACATTTCGTTCATCTTTGTCGCCTGAGCCATGAAGCCCTCAAAGGACGCTTTTGCAAAGCTTGCCTGCTTTTCAAAGTAGTCAGTGGCGGACTTCGCAGTTGTCAGGTCTTTCGCAGCTGCAACAGTGTCTTCGAAAGATTTCTTAGAGAATGCAGTCACTTCAGCGTTGAAGCCTTCAGCCGCTTTCATCGCAACTTCAGAGGATTTGACTACTGCGTCCATGTTTTCTTGACCAAAAGCAACAGCCTGCTCAACACCTTTGCCGAGTTTTTCAAACTGCTCTTTAGCTGCTGTTTGTGTGTCTGCAGCCATGTTTTCGAAAGCCTGTGTCGCGTCTTTTACTGTCTTGGTAGCCATGATTTTTTTCTCCAAATGCGAGGGTGTATTGGTGTTTGATGAGTATGATATAGGGGCAATGCTGCACTGCGTCAAGATATTTATGTTGCGCTGCACAAAAGTCGGTTTCTCACATATTCGGTAGTGCCAATTTCCCTGGAGATCAGGTAAAGTTACAGATCAGAAACATTTGCTAACCTATTGCGATAAAAGTGTTTTGCAGAAATTTCATTCTGTGTTAAGCATGATCCAATTATATAAGGCACCGCAAAAGCGGGCCATGAGGCAGAAACAGAAACGTCGGAGAACCGATGACTTGGCAGGTCACGCGCAGGGCAGTCCTTGCGCTGTTCATCACAATTGGATTGTTGATTTCCTTTATGTTTGGCGCGGCACAGGCTGCGCCATACGCATCACTCGTTATGGATGCACGCAACGGCAAAGTGCTTTATGCGCGCAATGCTGATACCAAGTTGCATCCTGCATCGCTCACAAAAATGATGACGCTTTACGTCGCATTTCGGGCAATCGAAAACGGTGAGATTTCACTCAACACCAAAGTCAAAATCTCCAGACATGCTGCGTCGGAGCCGCCGTCAAAGCTTGGTTTGCGAGCTGGTAAAAAAATTGAGCTTCGCTATTTGATCCGCGCTGCAGCTGTTAAAAGCGCAAATGACGCCGCCACGGCCATCGGCGAGGCGATTTCCGGCAGTGAAAGCCGTTTTGCAAAACGCATGACCACGACTGCGCGGGCTATGGGAATGTCGCGCACCACCTTTAAGAACGCGCATGGCTTGACGCAGGCAGGTCACAAATCCACCGCCCGTGATATGGCAGTGCTGGGCCGCCGCCTGCTGTTCGATTTTCCTGACTACTATAATCTCTTTTCGCGCCGTCAAACCGATGCTGGTCTGCGCACGGTCTATAACACTAACCGCAAGTTTCTTAGCCAGTACCGGGGCGCGGATGGTATCAAAACAGGCTATACCTCAGCCGCAGGTTACAATCTGGTGTCATCCGCTCGGCGGGGCAAAGAACGCATTGTTGCGTCTGTGTTTGGCGGGCGTTCAACGGATTCGCGCAACAAAGAAATGGCGCGCCTTTTGGATTTGGGCTTTAAACGGGCGCCGTCGCGCGTAACTCGTGTGCGCCCTCACAAGCTGCCATTCATCGGCAATTCCACACGTGTTGCAGACATCAAAAAGAAGAAGAAAAAGCGCGTTTGGGGCATTGTGGCAAAGGCAAAGCGTCCAACTCCGCGTCCAGCACTGCGCTCCGTGCAAGTCACGAAAAGTGTCGAGGGGCTCGTGAGCAGCGTTTTAGATGAAACGCGCAAAAACGCCGAAGCAAAGGCCGTTATACAGGCTATCACAAGCGCGCAGGCAGTTTCGCTAGCACGTCCTGCGGCGCGCCCCAAAGCTGTGGCTAAGCTGGCTCCCACCGCCAAAGCAACACGTAAGACAGCGTCACTGGCACAAGTAACCAAACCCAAGCCGACACCGAAGGCCAAAGTGACGGTTGATCTAAACCCGGTCAAACAAGGTAACGGCAGTTGGAGCGTCAATCTGGGCGCCTTTGCCAGCCGCTCTGAGGCAGAGCGCCTGCTTTTGACAACCGCGCTCACAGAAATGGAAGCGCTGGATGGGTCCTATCGGCGGATCGAGAAAACTAAGGTGAAGGGTGCCACCCGCTATCGTGCGCGTTTTGTTGGTCTTGATCAATACGCAGCCCAAAAAGCTTGTGCACGGATCTCAGCACGCAATTCCACCTGTGAGGCACGGCGGGGCGGATAACCTTCGGGCCCCGACCACTCAGCGCGCAACGTGGAAACAAGTCACTTTATTGGCGTGATCGGCGACCAGCCGATCTCAATTTCATAGCTTGAAAAGATCGGACTGGTGCCACTAGAGCGCCCGACCTTAAATCTCGTATCACGAATGCCCTGCCACGCTTCGCGCTCTCGGGACATCGGTGATAAGAATCGCTCCAGGTTAAGGGCCGGGCGCTTTAGAAGCCGATTTTGACGTCTGGCAATTCCAGAGATTTGATCAGGTCACGCACTTCTTGGCGCGCGGCCACGTTTGAGATGTTTAAGGCTCCACCGCCGGTGTCTTTAAGATCAAGCAGCGTCAAACCTGACAAAAACAGCTCACGAAACACAACCCGTTCCGAAAAACCGGGAACAACGCGAAATCCTATGCGCTTTGACAAATCTTCAAGAGCCGCGCCCACGCGCCGCTTGTTCTTGGCGTTGAGGCTAGTCATCCGGTTGCGCATAACAAGCCAGTCCACCGGCTTCACGCCTTTCTTGGCGCGGGTTTGACGCGCGCGCCAGACCATCTCCGAATATACCGAAGGCCCAACGACACGCCCATTGGTCGGGTCCAGATGGGCAAGTAGATCGAGGTCTACCAGACTGTCATTCATCGGGGTAATCAGCTTGTCCGCCGCCGCATGGGCCATCTGGCTGTAGCGGGTGTAGGATCCGGGGCAGTCAATCAGGATGAAATCACAATCGCCTGACAGCGACTGCAACGCATCCATAAAGGCGTCCTCTTCCTGAACCCGTGCCTCTTTCTGACTGTCGGATTTGCTCAACGCCAAAGGCGCCTGACGCGGCATGGGAAGATCAATCTTTTTGCGTCGGATAAAGTCTGCGCGGTTTTCCAGATACCGAAAAAAGCTGCGCTGCCTGAGGTCCAGATCAATAGCCCCCACCGAATGCCCAGAGCGCATCAAAGCGCTCATCACATGCATCGCTGTGGTCGACTTGCCCGACCCCCCTTTTTCATTCCCCAGCGTGATGATGTAGGCCATTATGCCCTGCCACAGAAAGTAAAAGGTGTTGCGTGCCGCCCGGTGCAGGCGGCACACGCGTACTCAAAAAACAGGTCCAGCTTAGAAGCCAAGACCTTCGTATTTCTTTTTGAACTTGGAAACACGGCCACCAGTATCCATCAGCTTCGCATTGCCGCCAGTCCACGCCGGATGCGCGGTGGGGTCAATGTCCAATGTCAGTGTGTCGCCTTCAGCGCCATAGGTGGACTTCATCTTCAGGATTGTGCCGTCAGTCATTTTGACGTCAATCATGTGATATTCCGGATGGATATCTTTTTTCATGTCTCAAGTGCTCCGATGTGCAAGACTATCATGCCCACAGCGCTTCATTTAGCCTGAAAAAGCGGGACGCCCTGCCTGATTTGTGCAGAGCCGCCGAATAGACCAAAGCCCGCAAAAGAACAAGAGTTTCCGGACTGTGTTTTCACAATCTCTGCCATTTTTGGTGAAACATGCACGTTTCGTGCCTCTGAGATACCACATTTCCGTCAAACGTCCGACTTGTACTGCCGCTAAACACTACAACCATAGCGTGGTGTGTCGCCCGCGTGGCGTTTTGGGGCGCACTCAAAAGACCTCGAGTGGCCATGTTTTGTTTGAATATGCAAAATGTGGTCACTCAGTTTTTTGAACCCAAGTTCAACTTGATCAGGCTTTTCCAAGCTCAAACACGTGCTACTTCGTGTTGGCTGCGGCGTCGTCTTCTTGAGCTTCCGATGTTTCGTCCAAAACTTCAGACCCCTCGTCAGTCTTCTCAGTCTCGTCCGGGCCGTTGGCATCTATTTCCAAGTCTTCAATCTCTTGATCAGCTTCAGGCCAAGGTTCCTCTTCGCCATCAATGATGCGCTGGCGGGCTTGGCGCAAAGCGCGAATATCATCTGGGGGATGCGCTATTCCCATCAGATCATTGTTGGCCGTCAATTTGGCAAGATCATCATCACTAAGGGTCAAAACATACGAAAGCGCCATGCCACCGGCCACGATGCAAATCACCCAGCTGAAATAAATTGGTACCGCGATTAATAGCCCCCAACCCAGATTATACGCATGTGCAAGGGTCGCACTCACGCCTCCGGCTGCAAATTGAAGCACGAGCAGAGGCACGACCAGGGTCACAAATCCAAGCGCGAATAGGTATTGGAACTGACGCGCCAATCCAAACAACAAGTCATGGTTGGGACCACGTGATGCCGCAGAAGCCGCAGAGGCTGCAATTGAGCCGCCATTTGCGCCAATTGATACACACACGCCAAGGGCAATCACTGGGAGAATAAACAGAGGCAGCTTGCCTATAATCGTGAAAATTCCGGTCAGGTCGTTAAAGCTTTCAATCTTTGTCCCTTCGCGCAATTGGTTCACCAAATCCGGTTGAAGCATAAGTACAGCAATGACAGCAGTGCCGAGCCCCAACACGCCTACAATTACGTTGTTGAGCATGAAGTTGAACCGCATTACGCGCACGGTGTAGGTCATAAGTCGTTTTGCATCTACGGGTGCGGTGGCCCGCAGCGACATTAACCCAGCACGCACGGCATTCAAGAACAGGAACACCAGCATTGGCAGGTAAAACGCGCCGATGATCACAAAAAAGGCCACCGGCGACGAGGAGAGCATCCGGTACAGCATTGCGAGACCGGCCAAAAACAACAGCAAAATCGGAAGCATGCGAAGTCCAACTGCAAGAGACAGTCTAATAGCCCGAAAAATGAATGCTGTTATCCCCATCGACACTTTTTGAAATGGATTTGGCTCTGTGTACAGGTGCAAATCAAAAAAAACGGCGCAAAAACGAGCTAAGGGCAGAAACATCACGTTCCTGCCCTTAAAATTCCTATCAACTACGCAATACCGCTGCCTCGCAGTTGGTTAACCAACTGCCAATTGCTTGGTCTCGGCGGCCAGTTAGCTCTTGGCTTTGAGCGGACGGTAGTTTGTCTTTTCTGCGATACGCGCAGACTTACCACGGCGCTGGCGCAAGTAGTAAAGCTTGGCGCGGCGCACGCGGCCACGGCGCACGACTGTGATCGCGTCGATGTTGGGGGAGTGAAGTGGGAACACACGCTCGACCCCTTCACCGAATGAAATTTTGCGTACTGTAAACGCGGCACCAATGCCGCCGCCGCCATTGCGGCCAATGCAGACACCCTCGTAGTTCTGTACACGAGTGCGGGTGCCCTCGGTCACTTTGTAGCCAACACGGATGGTGTCGCCAGCAGCGAAATCCGGGATGTCTTTGCCCAGGGCTGCGATCTGCTCGGCTTCGAGCTGTTCGATCATGTTCATCGTTTCGTTTCCTTTTTGCCCGCCTTGTCAGCGGTGATATGTGCATCCGAGGGCTCTTGGTCTTCGATCGGGTCCCTATCTTGATCTTCAAGATAAGCCCGCCAGAGATCGGGACGGCGTTCTTGTGTCAGCTTCGCTGCTTGAGAATGTCGCCATTTGGCGATATTGGCATGATGCCCGGACAGAAGTATTTCCGGTATGTCATGCCCATTCCAGGAGCTTGGCCGTGTATATTGTGGGTGTTCGAGCAAACCGTCGGAGAAACTTTCCTCCAGAGCCGACTCAGCATTCCCAAGCACGCGGGGTATAAGGCGGACTGTTGCGTCAATCAAGACCTGTGTGGCGATCTCGCCCCCGGTAAGGACATAATCTCCAATAGAAACTTCGCTAAATTGGTAGTGATCGAGCACTCGCTGGTCAAACCCCTCAAATCGGCCCGCCAGAAACAAGGCTCCGGGGCCATTGGCTAGGCTTTGCGCCATAACTTGCGTAAAGGGTTTGCCACGCGGGGAAAGGCAGATTCGCGGCGCACCCGCAGGCAAGCGACCGAGGCTATCCTCAATAGCGCGGCCAAGCACGTCAGCGCGCAGCACCATCCCGGCACCACCGCCTGCGGGCGTGTCATCCACATTGCGGTGTTTGCCCGTGGCAAAGCGACGGATGTCGCTCACCTCAAGGTTCCACAGCCCGTCTTTGAGCGCGGTTCCAATCAGCGATTGGCCCAGCGTGCCGGGGAACATTTCGGGATAGAGGGTCAGAACTTGCGCAGTCCATGCATCTTTGATGCTGGGCGTGTCCTTGACCAATTCACGCGGTTTGAGCGACGCACCAATAGACAGCCGCCCATGGCTTTTGGATGGGGTAAGGACCATCAGCCGTCGCCTTTGGCGTTGGTTTCTTCTGGAATATCAACAACTAGCTTGCGGCCTGGCAAATCAATAGTCGGCACAGTTTCTTTGGTGAAGGCCAGCAACAGCGGTTGCTTGAAACCCGGTCCTGCAATCTCCAAAAAGTCGCCAGCGCCATGATCATGGACCTGATTTACCCGGCCAATCTTGGTGCCGCCGGTATCCATCACATCGCAGCCAATTAGATCTGCGTAGTAAAATTCATCCTCATCCGGTTCGGGAAGGCGGTCACGCGGGGCATAGAGTTTCACGCCTTTGAGCGCGTTTGCCGCCTCCGGAGAGGTGACGCCAGTAAGCCGGGCCGAAAGCCCGTTCTTGACCGTGCCGGTAAGCTTGATCGTGAAGGATTTGCTGCCATCCTCGTTGGTCAGCGGGCCGTACCCCGCAATCGCTTCAGCATCCGCGCAAAAGCTCTTGAGCCGCACATCGCCTTTGACCCCAAAAGCGCCTGAGATCGCGCCAACGCAAACCATCTCAGTCATTTTGGGGCTCCCAAACAGATCGCACCGTCCCATGTGCCGCCCGCAGTTTCGCATTTGCCCGAAGCGAGGTAGCGCTCGGACTTCATGCCGAACCAAAAGGCCGCAATCAGCAACATGAGTGTGAAGATGCGAAACATGCCGTTAGAATAGATCGCCGCAGAACCACAGGCACGGCGGCGATTTTATCCTTAGCTTTCAGCAGCTTCTTCTGCCGCAGGTGCATCCTCAGCAGGTGCTTCTTCGGCTGGAGCTTCTTCTGCAGGTGCCGCAGCGGCTTCTTTAGCAGCCTCTTCGGCAGCGGCTTTCTTCTCTGCTTTTTCCTCTTCGCGCTCCTGAGCTTTCTTGCCCGGCTTGGCTTTGTTGGGGTTGTTGCGCTCGGTCTTGTCGAGCACGCCAGCCGCCTCAAGGAAACGTGCGACGCGGTCTGTTGGCTTGGCGCCCTCAGAGAGCCAATGCTTCACGCGGTCCATATCGACCTTCACGCGGTTCTCGTCGTCTTTGGCCAAAAGCGGGTTATATGTGCCGAGTTTCTCAACAAAACGACCATCGCGCGGGGCGCGGGTGTCTGCTGCGACGACTGAGTAGAATGGGCGCTTTTTGGAGCCGCCGCGGGCCAGTCTGATTTTCATTGCCATGATAGTTTTCTCCTTGAGATTTCAGTATGTTAGTTAATTCTGATGTTTCTTGTGATGCCTGATGACTTCGGAAATTATGAAGTTCAGGAATTCCTTGGCGAAAGCGGGATCAAGCCCTGCCTCCTGTGAGAGCTGTTCGAGCCGCTGGATCTGCTTGGCCTCGCGATCGGGATCAGAGGGGGGCAGATCATGCTCGGCTTTGAGCAGGCCGACGGCTTGGGTGTGGCTGAAACGCTCGGCCAATGTGTAGACCAAAACGGCGTCCAGACGGTCGATTGAGGCGCGATGTTCGGCCAAAACGGCCGCAGCGCGGGATACAGCATTATCAGACATTTTGGCCTCCGTTGCGCGTGAAAGCGGGCGCACAGTTCGCGCACGCATATGGCACGTGCACTGCACAGCATGATTGCAAAGCTTGAGAAGTGGTTAACGAC
>CAZQMR010000056.1:0-1846 GCA_964594465.1 uncultured Rhodobacterales bacterium | reverse complement strand
CCCGCGCGCCCTGCGTATTCTCCGGTGTCTTTCAGCTCGATTGCAAAAAAACCAAAACCGCGCAGGCACCAATGGCCGAGCACGCCAGCAATGGAGCGCCAAGCTTCGCCACGGGTCATAGGGCCGCCCACGAAATGGGAGCGCTCGCTGGCAAAGAATGCCGCTTCTGCGTCAAGATCGTCTGCTGAGGGTGCGCGCAAGATCAGACGCTCGGTTTCAAGGCGTGGGATGTCTGGCATCATCATGTCAGATCACCGGGTGCTGGGTGGCGATAGACCAAGACGGGAACATCGTCTGAGGGTAGGGTTTTTGCGGTCTCATCAAGGGTGCAACCGAGGCGGGTTGCCAAGGCGATGGAGCGGGCGTTTGGCGCGTCGATGTAGGAGACGGCGGTTTTCCAACCGAGTGTTCCATAGGCGTAGTCGCGCGCGGCTGTTGCGGCTTCAAAGCCGATGCCTTTGCCCTCGGCTGCTGGCCACAAAATCCAGCCAAGCTCTTGCTCTGGCCAATCGATGGGGCACCACATGCCAACCATGCCAAGGGCCGTATCATCGCCCTTGAGGATGACGGACCACATGCCATAGCCGCGCAAATCCCAATGGCCGATTTCAAGGCCAAACATCCGCCAGCTTTCCCGTTTTTCGAGCGGACCGCCCACATATTGGGACCGTTCGCTGGCATAAAAGGCACTGAATGCGTCAAGATCCCTTGACGCTGGACCGCGCAGCACGAGCCGCTCGGTTTCCAGTGTAGGGATCTCAATACGGCTCATGCGGCGACCTTTTCGCGAGGGCCGCTGAGGTTGATACGGATGGCAAGCATGCCGATGATCATTGACGCAAAGAAGATGAGGCCGGAGCCGCCGGAAAAGCTGAGCGAGGCCATTGCGGGGCCCGGGCAAAAGCCGGAGATGGCCCAGCCTGCGCCAAACATCACCGAGCCGAGGATCAGGCGACGGTCGAGATAAGGATTCGGCATCGTTGGGATTTTACCGCCGAGCACAGCCTTTTCCCGCGATTTGGCAAAGCGCCATGCAAAGAACATGGGGATGATTGCGCCGCCCATGACGAAGGCAAGGGTTGGATCCCATGCGCCGAATACGTCAAGCCAGCCTTGGACTTTTGCCGTGTCAGTCATGCCGGAAATCATCAGGCCGAGGCCGAAAAGGGCGCCAGCGAAGAGTGAGGTGAAGAGGCGCAGCATATCAGAGCACCCCCAGCAAGTGACGGCCCACGGCCATCGTTAGGCCACCTGCGCCGATATAGATCAGTGTGGCGACAATGCCGCGCAGACTGAAGCGGGAGATGCCGCAAACGCCGTGACCCGATGTGCAACCGTTGGCGGTGCGAGTGCCATAGCCGACCAGTAGGCCGCCGATGATCAGGAGTGCTACGTTGGAGGTGACGTTGGTGGTTGGGGTGGAGGAGAGGAAGGTGATTGCGATGGCGGGAAAGCCCATGACACCGAGCACAAACGCCATGCGTTCGCCAAAATTGTGCCGACCTGAGCCGTCAATCAGCCCGCCAAGCAGTCCAGATGCGCCCATGACGCGGCCATTCAGGAGCAAGAAAATTGCCCCGGCACTTCCGATAAGGAGGCCCCCGATGAGGCCCATAATCCAATCCATTGGCATGGTTTACTTCTTCTTTCCAAATCCAGTGAGGGGGGGCAGGCCGCCGCCAAGGCCGGGCAACATGCCGGGTCCGGGCGCGCCGCCGCCGGGCATGGGGGGCATATCTGCGGGCGATGGCATGCCGCCGCCTTTGCCAAACATTTGGCCGATGGCGCCTTTGAGCATGCCCTTTTTGCCCATCTTGCCCATTTTCTTCATCATATCCGCCATTTG
>CAZQMR010000055.1:1356-17672 GCA_964594465.1 uncultured Rhodobacterales bacterium | reverse complement strand
CTACGAAATACGGATCCTCAAGCGCGATTTTTTCGAGCTCTTTGGCGACCTGTAGTGTTGGGTTGTTTTCGATACCGAGCAGGCCAAGCACCTCATCGGCACTTTCTTTCATCACTTTGGCCCGTGGGTCGAAGTTTTTGTAAACCCGGTGGCCAAAGCCCATCAGACGGAACGGATCGTTCTTGTCCTTGGCGCGATTGATGTATTCGGGGATCTGATCGACTGTACCAATTTCGCGCAGCATCGACAGGGCTGCCTCGTTCGCACCGCCATGGGCAGGGCCCCAAAGACAAGCGATACCGGCTGCGATACAGGCAAACGGATTGGCACCCGAAGAGCCAGCAAGACGCACAGTCGAGGTGGATGCATTCTGCTCGTGATCCGCATGGAGCGTGAAGATGCGATCCATCGCGCGGCTCAGGATCGGATCAACCTGATAATCCTCGCACGGATTTGCAAAGCACATGTGCAGGAAGTTGGCGGAGTAATCCAGATCGTTGCGCGGATACACAAACGGCTGACCGATTGAGTATTTATAGGCCCAGGCCGCAATCGTAGGCAGCTTTGCGATCATACGGATCGAGGCTACTTCGCGCTGCCACGGGTCATTGATGTCTGTGCTGTCATGGTAGAACGAAGACATCGCGCCCTGCACACCACAGATGATTGACATAGGATGCGCATCCCGGCGGAAACCGCGGAAGAAGTAGCGCATCTGCTCATGCAGCATCGTGTGGCGGGTTACACGGTTTTCGAAATCATCCAACTGTGGGGCGGTTGGCAGCTCACCGTAAAGCAGGAGGTAGCACACTTCGAGGTAATGCGATTTTTCGGCCAACTGGTCGATTGGGTAGCCGCGATAAAGGAGCTCGCCTTTGTCGCCATCGATGTAGGTAATTGCGCTTTCGCAAGACGCAGTCGAGGTGAAGCCGGGATCGTAGGTGAACACATCCGCGTCACCATATAGCTTGCGAATATCAACGACGTCGGGTCCCAAAGTGGGGGAGTAGACAGGCAGATCAAGTGATGCGTTATTTACCTGAAGTGATGCCGTAGGATTTGCGTCTTTGGCCATTAGTGGCGTCCCATCTCATTTCGGTCCTAAGCCACATGGAGTGGCCCAAGAAGTTGGTGCCAACATCTGTTGGCAAAACGAACTCGCTAACCGTCCGGCCTATCGACCGATACGCAGTACTCAGGCAAGCGCGTCACACGCATCCCGAAGTCTGGCGATACTTTCTTCCCTGCCTAAAATTACCATCACATTAAAAACGCTAGGACTAACGGTACGACCCGTCAGCCCGGCACGGAGGGGCTGTGCGACCTGACCAAGCTTTAAGCCCTCAGATGTTGCGAAATCCTTCACCGCATCCTCCAGATCATCTGGCGCCCAAGTAGCATTTTGCAGGCGCTCAGTCAATCGCTTCAGCATACCATGGGATACCGAATTCAGCTTTTCCAGAGCCATTTCGTCCGGTTCGAAAGGGCGATCTCCTAGAATAAAATGTGCCGATTCCAACAGCTTAGGGAAGGTCTTAGCACGATCAGCCAAATCATCCATTGCGCTTAGCATGACAGCACGTTTCTTTTCGGGAATTTTCTCACCATGCTGCAATGCAAAAAAGTCATCAACTTGGTTCAAAAGATCGGCATTTTCCATCGCCTTAATGTGCTGCCCTGAGAGGTTATCCAACTTCTTGAAGTCGAATCGTGATGGCGATTTTCCAATACCCGAAAGCTCAAACCAATCTACTGCTTGCTCTGTGGTGAAGAACTCGTCATTGCCATGGCTCCAGCCAAGCCGCGCCAAATAGTTGCGCATCGCCGCCGCCGGGTAGCCCATGTCGCGATACTCTTCGACCCCAAGCGCGCCATGGCGTTTGGAGAGCTTCTTACCATCCTCACCATGGATCAGCGGGATATGTGCAAACACGGGCACGCTCCATCCCATCGCCAGATAAATCAGGGTTTGCCGGGCCGCATTGGTCAGATGGTCATCGCCTCGGATCACATGGGTCACGCCCATGTCGTGATCATCGACCACGACAGCAAGCATATAAGTCGGCGTGCCATCCGAGCGCAGCAGCACCAGATCATCCAGCGTATCGTTTTTCCACGAGACCTTGCCCTGCACCTTGTCTTTGATGCGCGTCTCTCCCTCAAGCGGCGCTTTTAGGCGCACCACATAAGGCAGGTCAGGGTGATCCGCCTCCGCAACATCGCGCCAAGGCGAGCGATAGAGTGTTGATGTGCCATTGGCCCGCGCATCCTCGCGAAACGCCTCGATCTCGTCTTGCGTGGCAAAACAGTGATAGGCCTTGCCCGCGGCAACCATCTCGCGCGCCACGTCTGCATGACGATCGGCCCGCTCAAACTGACTGATCGCGTCGCCATCCCAATCGAGACCAAGCCATTTCAACCCGTCCAGAATCGCTGTTGTGGCCTCAGGCGTGGAACGCGCGCGATCCGTATCCTCGATGCGCAGCAAAAATTTGCCCCCGTGATGCCGGGCAAAGAGCCAATTGAAAAGGGCCGTGCGCGCGCCACCAATGTGCAAAAAGCCTGTCGGTGAGGGGGCAAATCGGGTGATCACCGGCGTATCGGACATGGTTAAGAGCCTCTTAAGAGAAAATCACAATAATGAGCCGTGGACTTACGCCAATTCGCACCGGGAGAACAAGCAGTGAGCGCATTAGACCGCGCAATAGACGCGCAGCGCCCGTCATTTTTCTTCTGGTGCCCGGTCCTGCTTGGTGTTGGCATTGGTACGTTTTTTACGCTCAAAACCGAACCGCACCTTTGGGTGGCCATGTTGGTCACACTTGGTTTGGCCGCGAGTGTATTGCGTCTTGGCGCTGCAGCACCTGCGCTCAAAACATTGCTTCAATTGGGCCTGCTGCTTACGCTTGGCTTCACGTTGGCCTCGGTCCGCGCTCATCTCGTCAAGGCGCCCGTGCTCGATTACAGATACTACGGACCTGTCATGGGGCGCATTGTCGATATTAGCCGTTCTCATGGCAATGCGCTCAGGATCACACTTGATCAGGTCATCCTCCCCCAACTTGAACCGCACCAAACACCGGCCCAGGTTCGCATCACTCTGCTAAACGGCTCCCCTCACATCGAGTTAGAACCGGGGGCCAAGGTTGCGCTTACGGCCAATCTATCACCGCCTTCTGCACCAGCAGAACCCGGTGGCTTTGATTTTCGGCGCCACGCATGGTTTCAGGGCCTTGGTGCAATTGGGTACAGCCATATCGCGCCGTTGCCCCAAACCCATGCCCCAAGAAATCAACGTACAGCCGTACTTTTGTTCAAATGGCGAAAATCTGTTGCGGATGCGGTGCGCACTGAGATTCCGGGCTCAACTGGGGCGTTTGCGGCGGCAATCCTCACTGGGGATCGCTCAGAGATTGATCCTGCGTTAATGGAGAACCTAAGGGCGTCAAATCTGGCTCATCTGCTTGCCATCTCGGGGCTTCATATGGGCCTGCTCACTGGGTTTGTCATGCTCATCGCTCGTTACGGCCTGACCATCGTTCCGGGCATTGGCTTGCGCTGGCCGGTTAAGAAAATCGCGGCGATTTGTGCGCTTGGGGCAGGGGCTGCTTATCTTGCGCTGTCCGGGGCCAATGTCGCGACACAACGCGCCTTCATAATGGCAGCCGTGATCTATGGCGCGATCTTGTTTGACCGCCAAGCCATCACCTTGCGCTCCGTCGCGCTCGCCGCTCTCATCGTTTTGATCCTACGCCCTGAGAGCCTGACCGAAGCTGGCTTTCAAATGTCCTTTTCTGCCACAACGGGTCTTGTCGTTGGCTTCCAATTTTTGCGCAAAACCCCGCTATGGGAGACGCTAAAGAGCGGCCCGCAGCGCTTCTTGCGCCCTGTGGTCATGCTGTTTGTATCCTCAGCGCTTGCAGGCCTTGCCACTGCTCCCTTTAGTGCTTTCCACTTTAACCAAGTGGCGCAATACGGCCTGCTCGCAAACCTCTTTGCCGTACCGATGATGGGTATGATCGTCATGCCATGCGCGGTTCTCGCAGCCCTCGTAACCCCGCTTGGTCTACATGGTTTGCCGCTAACATTAATGGGGCTCGGCATCGACTGGATTTTGGGCGTGGCCCATTTCGTAGCACAAATAGAAGGATCGGTGCGCTATGTCGCATCGGGCAGCCAATGGGTTCTGCCTTTGCTGTCCTTTGGCGCTCTGTTTTGCATCCTTTGGAATGGGCGCAGCGCCGCTATTGGCATCACTCTCGTGCTTGCTGCGTTCTGGACATGGAGTGCACATGAACGCCCGCTCGCGCTGATCTCCGAAGACGGTCGCTTGATCGGTGTGCAAACTGCAAAGGGTCGCAGCATATCGCATGAAAGAGGAAATGGATTTGCCGCGCGATCATGGTTGGAGAACGATGGTGATCCCGTCAGCCAAAAGGTTGCCAATCTGCGCCAAGGCTTTGAAGATGTTGCGAAAATGAAAGTTGTATCGGAGTTGGGGCTGAGCCTATACCAAATTAGATCAAAGAAGGTGGACCCGAGCCCTTATTGCCGCAACGACACAGTTCTGGTCGCGGTTGAAGCCTGGGACAAGCCTCACGGGGACTGCAAATTCTTGGGAAAACGCGAATTGCGCCAACACGGCGCAATTGCAATTTTTGAGGGCAAAGATGGCCTCAGGATTGTCGGCGCGAAACCTTATGCGGGGAAGCGTCTTTGGTCTCAGTAAGTGCGGATCAGTCCGACCATGCGACCCTGAATTTTCACCTGATCATCACGGAAAATCCGGGTTTCAAAGGCCGGGTTTGCCGCTTCAAGAGCAATGGTTGTGCCCTTGCGACGCAACCGTTTTAGCGTCGCTTCTTGATCCTCGACCAATGCCACAATGATATCGCCATTGGTTGCGTCATCCTGTTCGCGCACGATCACAATGTCACCATTATGAATGCCCGCATCAACCATCGAGTCGCCCTTGACCTCAAGCGCGTAGTGATGCCCGGAATTGCTAAGCATTGAGCCCGGAACTGCTACGGAAGAAGACTGATGCGCAATCGCTTCAATTGGTGTACCCGCTGCGATGCGCCCCATGACCGGTAGCTCCATCGCGCTGGTTTGCACAGGCATTGCGCGGGCAGGTGGGTCGATCCGGCTGCCTTCGTGTACCACAGGGCGAAAGCCGCTTGGTTCCATCGTATCTGGCAATTTCACGATCTCAATTGCACGGGCGCGGTGGGCAAGACGGCGAATGAAGCCGCGTTCCTCAAGTGCTGTGATAAGGCGATGAATGCCCGATTTTGAGCGCAGATCAAGCGCCTCTTTCATTTCGTCAAAGGAGGGGGATACACCATCTTTTTGCACCCGATCATGGATGAATTTCAGAAGGTCCAACTGCTTGCGAGTCAACATTGTGACAACCTCATAACCTGTTTGTATGCTTTTCGTTGGTGATAAGTTCTACAGTTGTTCTCTCTTTGTGTCAATTATATAGCAGGTATGGTTAGTGAATTATGAATTTCAGAGATTGGTGGGGATGACTTCAACCAATGATCCAACCTTCAGAGCGGGATCATGTGGCGCACGCACCATCAATCCGTTTGATTTCTGAAGCACTGACAAAAGCGAGCTGTCTTGGCGCTCAAAAGCTTCCACGCAGCGCCCATTCGCATCTTCACGTATAACTGCGCGCAAGTAATGTTCACGCGGCCCGTTGGGCCCAATCTCTTTGGTCAGCGTGGCGGTTCGACGCTCAAGCGCCCCCGCTGGCAAACCCAGCATTGCGTTTAGAGCTGGGCGAATGAACACATGCCCGCAAACCATTGAAGACACAGGATTTCCCGGCAATCCGATTAACGGAACACCGTCGAGGACACCGGCCATCAGTGGCTTGCCCGGCCGCATCGCGACTTTGTAAAAATCAAGCGCCATACCCTGAGCTGACGCCACATCCTGAACCAAATCGTGATCTCCGACCGAAGCCCCGCCAAGCGTCACCATCAAATCACAAGCTGCACCGAGCGCAAAAACCTGCTGCAAGCTTTCCACGCGATCTTGCGCAATCGGAAGCAAGCGAACCTGAGCACCGCAGGCTTCCAGCATTGCTTTCAGTCCGTAATTATTGGACGAGATAATCTGATCCGGCCCCGGTGTTTCCCCGGGCATTACAAGCTCATTTCCGGTTGGAATCAGGCCAATCACTGGCTTTTTACGTATTTTGACCTGCGCTACATTCATTGCAGCCAGCAAAGCAATGTCACCAGAGGTTAGCCTGCGTGGCGCACGCAAACGCTCACCCGCAGCAAAATCACCACCCGCTGGTCGCACATAGGCCGCCGCATCGCGTTCGGTTTTCACCGTAATCAAATCGCCATCACGATCCGCATCTTCTTGGATCAGAACGTGATCTGCACCCTCAGGCACCGGTGCTCCTGTGAAAATTCGCACAGCCTCGCCAGCTGCCACTTCGCCATCAAAGCGCGCACCCGCCGCAGATTCACCAATCACTCTTAAATGGGCACCATCCGCCAAATCCGCCGCCCTAACGGCGTAGCCGTCCATCGCTGATGCTGCAAATGGAGGCTGCGTGCGTGTGGCGATTGCATCCTCGGCCAAAATTCGACCAGCCGCGTCGCGCAAATGCACGGTTTGGACGCCAACTGGGGACATGAGGTCAAGAATACGCGACAGCGCTTCGTCAACGCTCAGCATCACTCAGCCTCGAAAAGACCAGATTTACCGCCGTCTTTCAGCACGAGGCGCACATCTGAAATCACCATGCTTCGATCCACGGCCTTGACCATGTCGTAAACCGTAAGGGCCGCCACATTCACAGCCGTGAGCGCTTCCATCTCAACCCCGGTTTGCCCGGTTGTTTTGACGGTAGCTTTGATGCGAACTTCAGGTGCTGTCTCAGACGCCTCTAAATCAACTGAAACCTTGGACAGTGCCAGTGGATGGCATAGAGGAATTAGATCATGGGTCTTTTTGGCCGCCATGATCCCCGCCAGCCGCGCAACCGCCAGCACGTCCCCTTTTTTGGCACGCCCTTCAACGATCATTTCAAGCGTTTCAGTCGCCATGGTGATGCGCCCCTCGGCGACAGCAATCCGTGACGTGATCTCCTTGTCGGAGACATCCACCATATGCGCCGCACCGCTGTCATCGAAATGGGTTAGTTTTGCCATGTCACGCAGCCTCCGGGCTCCATGGGGCGGACAGCAATGCGCGGGTCGCGCCCTCCACATCCGCCTGGCGCATCAGGCTTTCGCCAATCAAGAAATTCCGTGCACCGATTTTGGCCATCCGGGTCAAGTCATCAGGCGTAAACAGGCCACTCTCACCGATCAACAGCTTGTCCGCCGGTGCAAACTTCGCCAGTTCCTCTGTGGTTTCAAGCCGCGTCTCAAATGTATGCAAATTGCGGTTGTTGACGCCCAAAAGTGGCGATTTCAGCACGACACCGCGATCGAGTTCCTTGCGGTCATGGACCTCGACCAAAACATCCATGCCCCAGCCAATTGCAGCATCTTCCAACTCAGCCGCCTGAGCATCGCTGACCGAGGCCATGATGATCAGAATGCAATCAGCCCCCAGCGCCCGAGCTTCTGCGACTTGATAAGTGTCATACATGAAATCCTTGCGCAAACAGGGCAGGGATGTTGCTGCACGCGCCTCAACCAAAAAGCTGTCATCGCCTTGAAAGGACGGAACATCTGTAAGAACTGACAAGCATGTCGCACCACCGGCTTCATAGGCCCTGGCGAGCGCTGGGGGATTAAAATCCTCCCGGATCAGACCTTTAGAAGGGCTCGCTTTCTTAATTTCAGCAATCAAACCATAGCCGCCGCCGCTTGAGGCAACCCGCAACGCTTCCCCAAATCCGCGTGGGGCGGCGGCTGCATAAGCCGCTTGCTCAACATCCCGCAGAGGAACGGATGCCTTACACGCCGCGATATGTTCAAGCTTATAGGCTTTGATTTTTTCCAGAACTGTGATGGTCATTCAGATCTCACCTATTGGTCGCGGCTACCAGCGCATCAATCTTGCCCCGCGCGGCTTTGCTGTCTATACTTTCTACAGCCATTTCAGCACCTTCGCGCAGATCTGCGGCTTTGCCCGACAATTTCAGAGCTGCTGCTGCGTTCAGCAGGACGGCATCGCGGTAAGCCGTTTTTTCGCCGTCCAGCAACGCCGCAAAAGCGACCGCGTTTTCAGCAGGTGTTCCGCCCAGTATTTCCTCAAAAGGATGCTGGGGGAGGCCTGCATCTTCGGGAGCGATTTCAAACTCGCTTACGGCGCCATTTTTTAGCGCACAAACCCAGCTTTTACCCGCAATCGACAGCTCATCTGTCCCGTCTGAGCCATGCACAATCCAAACATCTGTGCTGCCAAGCGCCTGCAGAGTCTCGGTCATCGGGCGGATCACATCGCGTGAATAGGCACCGCTCAGCTGAATTTTGACACCAGCGGGATTGGTCAATGGTCCAAGAATGTTGAAGATCGTGCGCGTGCCAAGTTCTTGACGAGATGGCATCACATGGCGCGTCGCTGGATGGTGCATTGGGGCCATCATGAAGGCGATTCCGGCTTCTTTGAGCACCCGTGAAACATCAGGGGATTCGAGCATCACATTTACGCCCATCTCGCTCAAGGCATCTGCTGCGCCTGATTTCGAGCTGAGATTCCGGTTGCCATGCTTGGCCACTGTGACCCCGGCACCTGCCACAACAAACGCAGTTGCAGTAGAGATATTGAGGGTGCCCATACCGTCGCCGCCTGTCCCAACAATATCCATCGCTCCGTTGGGAGCCGTAACCGCATTGCATTTGGCACGCATAACGCTGGCAGCGGCTGCGTATTCATCAACGCTCTCGCCCCGAACGCGCAGTGCCATTAGCAATCCACCGATTTGGCTCGGCGTTGCTTCACCTTCCATGATGAATGTGAATGCTTTTTCCGCTTCGTCACGTGTCAACGGGCGATCAGCGGCCTGACCGATCAAGGATTTCAAACTATCAGACATTGCTCATTCCCCGCGCAATCACAAAACACTATGCAAACGCAGAAACAGGCTCATGCGCAAGTGACTGCGTTGAAGCTTGTCAGAGTTATCTTTTAGCAAATTCACCCAAAGGCTCCCCAATTGCTAGGTTTTATCAATTATTTTGGGCTGACACCGCGCATCGCTCGGGCTATACACACCCAATGGGGGCACCGGGTCAAGACAATAAAACGGGTCTCTAAATACGGCGGAGCAGGCCATGACACCACCTAATGAGCGTTCTAATATTCGCGTCATCGCAGGCTTTGCGACTGGCTTGGTTGTGCTTGTGGGCGGAATTGCTTTGGCACCTGAGATGGATGTGCGACCTGAAAATGGACAGGCACCCGTTAAGACTGTGGTGGATGAAAATCCAGTCAAAGCGCCTGCTGTCACGACGCCTGCAATTCTAGCGACACCAAAGCCGTTGCAACAACCTGTTGAGGAGACGATCGAGACTGCGTCGACGGATCCCATAGCACAACCGCCAATTCCTGAGACGGACACTCAGCAAGCAACCGCACCGAAAGTTGCTGCGCCTATTGTTGCGCCGCAAGTACCCAGTGTTACGCTTCAGGACCCTCAAAAAGAGGTGTCTCCTGTCGCACGTGACTTAATCTTAGCGATGATGGAATTGACGTCTTCGCAAAGCAACTCAATTTCCGAGATTGCTCCCACTCTGCTCCCGGTCTCCCAGCCTGCACCAAACCAAACGATCAGCGTCACCAAGCGCATTGTGAATTTTCGAGACATCAAGGATGCACCGCCGCTCCCATTTGCCTCGCCACCGCCACCGCCACCTCAAGAAGACAAAATTGCGAACGCAATCAAAACCGAGATTCCGGTAATCGAGCCGATCCAGCCTCAAGTGGTCGATCAGCCCGAGCCCCCCGCAATCGTGACACTTGATGTGCCAAAAATCGCGCCACAAGCACCCGCTACGCCAGAAGCAGCTGATTTGGGGGTACGCTCTCCTGAACCGGTTAGAGTTAGCGTGAATAGTTTTGGCAAGAAAAACGCGGGTCAAGAAAGCCGCACCAGCGGGCTTCTCGCGGCTGTGACAGGTGCTGATCGCATTCCACGACAGGGTTTCACGACAAGTGTCGTTGCCCAAGAAGCCCCCTTAGCACCTGGGCAAGCAGAATCTACCGCGCCACCTGCGCCCCCAATCGCTACAGGTCCGGCATTTGAATCTTTTGCAGCAACCTATGATGATACGAGTGGCAAAGCCCTATTGGCGGTGATCCTGATTGATCCGGGCGATGAGGGCATGGATCGCAATTTTTTAAAGAATCTGAGTTTTCCCGTGACCTTTGCAGTGCCCGCGGCGGGGGATCGCGCTCAGTTTATTGATGCCGAATACCGTCAAAAGGGTTTTGAAACTGTGGCGATGGTCCCGCCTAGTGGTCCCGGAACCCTTTTGCGACGTGACCGGACAAATGTTGTGCCGGATTTGATCGCAAGTTACCGGCAAGCCGTACCGGGGGCGATTGGTTTGATGGACTTTCCCGGGGGCGAATTGCACCAAAATTCCCGCCTTCTGCGCGTTTTGGCAGGTGATCTTGCCAAAAGTGGTCATGCGATGCTCACAAACAAACAGCGGATCAACAATTCGGATCGTATCGCGCAAGAAGCTGGCATCGCTTTTGCAAAAGTCCTACGGCCAATTGATGCCGACGGCTCTGTTCCGTCAATCCGCCGGGCCCTTGAACGGGCTGCACTCACTGCAAGCAAAGCAGGTGGCGCTGTCATTGTCGGTCACAGCCAGCCAGAAACTATCAAAACGCTCTATGAGTGGATACTCAGCAACTCTGCGCGCTCGATCAACGTTGCTCCTGTTTCCGCTGTAATTAAACGGCTGGGGCAGGGATAGCTTCGATTAGAGCCGAGGTTCGGCGCAGTAAGGCATGTCAGTGGGTCAAGCTGCGTATCCGATGCGCGAGACCTGCTCGGGATTAACGGTAGCGCCACCGTCCAAAACCAATTTGAGGCCGCTGCTTTCAATGTGCACTTCCTTTACCTGATTGTAGGTCCTGCCAAGGGTTGCATCGATAACTTCGTCACCATCGAAATGCTTGATCTTGAAGGAGTATACTCCATCAGGAGCCGCAGTGCCGTCATCCATTTGACCATCCCAAGAATATTCTGTCTGACCAATGGGAACGTTCAGCGCGGCAATTCTTGATCCCGCTTCATCCAAAACTTCCAAAGTGGAACGGGTGGCAGATGGCGAGCGGTCCCAAGTAATGTTGACCTCCTCACCATCGTAATTGGTTGCAGATGGTGCTTGCACGCGCTTGCCGAGCCAATCCGCTGCTTGCGATGCATGGCTGGACGTCATGGCACTGGAAATTTCGCTAAGACGGGTATTGGTCAATATTTGTTGTTCTACTGCAGAGAAGGAGGCGAGCTGAGCAACGAATTCGGTGGATTCAAGCGGTTTTAATGGATCTTGATTTTCCATTTGCGTCGTCAATAGCTTAAGAAACGTTTCGAAATCACTATTGGCAATCAAACCGGAATTGGATTGATCGGTTTGTGACGTAACCGTAGTTGATGCCGTCTGCGAAGCTGGTGTCAGTTCCATTTTTGTACCTATAGGCGGATGTCTAAACCACGATCGGCGACATAGTTTAAGTTTGCATTTTCGGAATCCACATTGGCTGCAGCCAGTGAGATTGCGTAGGCATCACGAGTGTCAGGATTTTGCTGTCCTTCGCTAGAGCTGTCTTTGAAGGACATCTGAACATTACCTTCCGACGAATTCTTTAGGTCATTGAGCAAACTGTCACCATTGCGGCGCAGCAATTCCAAAACTTCGGGTCGCTCCGCGCTTACAACTGCGGAAACGCCAGCTTCTGTGTGGGATACCAAAATTCGAACAGTGCCAAGCTCTACTGGATGAAGCTTCAGCTCGTAGTTACCAGCAGCACCTCGCGCGATCGTTGCTTCCAGCGAACTTGATACGCGGTTTAGTATTGCATCGGGTTTGACCGTTTCAATCAGCGGCGCCAAGGAGTTGGGCCGCAATTGAGAACTGGATTGCATGTCCGGCAATCGGCGCAGACCTGACGTTTCTTGGAACTCTAAGCGATCGATGCTGTCAGCTTGTAGGAAGGTTTCGACCATCGTGGAACCAACCTGGGGCACCAGAGAATTGGTATTGCTCGGCTGCGTTGAATTTGGCGCAATTTTTGCGGCTTGCGCATCAACGGATGGCAAAACCGGGGCTGATCTAATCGGTTCTTGAGCGTTTGCGACATTGGTGATGCGTGACACTTGGTCATCCAACACAATCCCATCTGTTGAACCCGGCGCAACCGCGCGCGTTGGGATAATGGCTTCGGCCACTCCTGTTGAGTTGCTGGGCGAAGCAATTGGTGGGTTGGTTGTAACCTGAACAGACGCGTTTCGTACCCTGATTTGATCGCCATCACGAACAGGTGCAATGACTTGACTGCCAGTTGCCTCAACTGTGTTTGGTTTGACGACAAGAGCGTCAGCCTGCCCTTTTGACGGAACAAAAGGGGTTTGGGGCTGACCTGTGCTGTCAACAGTTGATGGTTTTGATGTTCCAACGGCCAAAATTTCATCCGTCGCTGACTTGGTATCTTGTGACAACGACTGAACAATGGAATTGGCGTTAGACCCGCTGCTTTCAGGCGTCACCTCTTGCCCTGTTTTAAGAGCATTTTGCAACGATCCGTTTTCGAGAGCCTCCAAAGGCACTGCGTTGACGGATTTGGCGCGAACCAAAGGATTGGTCGCTGCAACAACCTCTTCGCTATTGGCTGTTTTTTCAACCACTGCAATACTGTCAGTCTGCGCAACCGTTGGGGTCTGTAAATCCCGTCGGTTCAACAAAAGGTCGGCAGCGGACACGACCGGCCCAGCGTTCGGATTCTGACGAGTTTCTTGACCAACGTTTAGTTCAGGCAATGGTTGATCCGCTAGCTCAGATACTTCAGGGGCCTCAAGGGTAGGGGAGGCCGCACCTGAAACCTCCTCCAAGGGCTCTGAGGGTTGCTCTGGCGAAAAGACATCAAGAAAATCCTCGGACTTTTCATCCGCTTTGGACTCAGCCGTAATCTTTGATGTTTCGAGATCTTTCGGGCTCGATGGTAGGTTTGTAAGAACCTGCATGGCGTTCTGCTCACATTGTTTTTTGTCTCACTCACAATCTCTCCCAAGTCTTACGATATATTTACCCTGTTCTGTTTTTGGTCCTTCCAAAGCAGTTGCAGGAGATGAAATGAACAGTGAATTCGCCATAAATTATCTCAATTCAGTTTCGGCGTCGAAACCGAAACTGGATGAATTGCGCGCTGTCTCGCGTGCCCTGGAAGCGACGTTTTTAACGGAGATGCTAAAGCACTCTGGAATAAATGAAACGAGTGAAACCTTTGGCGGTGGAGCAGGAGAAGAAGCGTTCGCGGGCATGTTAAACCAAGAATTGGCGAAATCTTTGGCAGACCGGGGTGGCATTGGGTTGGCCGAACATATCTTCAGAAGTATTGCTGGTCCGGAGGTTCCATATGATTGATGGATTTATGTACCGACGACGGTTGAAGAAGATCCTTTTGAGCCTGGACGCTGAGCGAAAACTGATCTTGGTTGGGGCTTACGGCGACATTGCTAAAATGATTGAAACCCGTGAAACCCAGATTAGCGAAATTGAAAACCTGTCGGAAGAAATTCGCGCCTCACTTGCGCCGCTTTTGGTTGAAATAAGAGCCAAGTCGGAACGTAACCGAGGGCTCCTGAAACAGGCGCTCGCTGGCTTGTCGAAATCACGTGCTTTCATTCGTGAAATCACCGAAGCACGCCAGAAGTTGCGGACCTACAATCAGGCGGGCAGCAGCAGAGATGTTGCGCCGAACCTATTGGCAAAAAGCCGAAAAGCTTAACAGAAGTTAAGGCTCAGGTTGATGAAAATCCACCGTACTTAGCAGGCCTACGAAGGCCATTTGTTAAGCCGTTGTTATTTTTGTTGACCCAAGTTCGCCCTGCATCCTGAGGGGTGGCGCAGGAATACAAAAATTCCTGTAGGCGTCAGAACGGCGTTTCGAAGAGCTGTCAACAAGCAGCTCAAATGAAATAGCGAAGGGAATCTTCGCTCGCCTAAGGAACTGAAATGTCCAGTATTTTGACAAATAACAGCGCAATGGTTGCGCTCCAGACTTTGAACTCAATCAACAAAGGTCTGTCTGACACTCAATCCGCGATTTCAACTGGTAAGTCGATCTCAACTGCAAAAGACAACTCTGCGGTTTGGGCGATTAGCCAGGTCATGCAATCAGATGTTGAGGGCTTCCAATCGATCAACTCTTCCCTGTCTCTCGGTTCATCGACTGTTTCTGTTGCGCGTCAAGCGTCGGAAACTGTCACGGATCTTCTTAAAGACATCAAAGGTAAGATTGTTGCTGCTCAAGAAGACAACGTTGATCGATCAAAAATTCAGACTGATATCGTCGCCCTGCGCGATCAGATTTCCTCTGTTGTTGGTGCGGCCCAGTTTAACGGCTTGAATCTCATCAACGGCTCGATCACTACAACGAACTCAAACTCCAACACTGGTATTGATGTTCTGTCTTCGCTTGATCGCGCATCTGATGGCTCTGTTTCTGCGTCCAACATTGGTGTCGACACGCAGAACCTTAGTCAAGCCGCAGGGACAACCCTGACAGCACTCGCTGCAGATGTTGGCACTGATCCAGGTACGGCCGGTGTCATTGACGCAAACGATGGTGGTACGACAGACTCCGTAACATTTGCGACTGCCGCGTTCCTCGAAGCTGGTGGTACAGCAGCCGGTTCAGTCGCGCTGAGTGCTGATGCAGCGACTGTGGATACGTCAAACGCAGATGGTCTGGTCGCTGGGGACAGAATTGCTTTGAACGTGGGTTCCGTTCAGGGCGAATACACTGTCAAAGAAGGTGATACAATTGAAGCCTTGGCATCGGGTCTCAAGAACGCCTTGCAGGCTGGCGGTATCAGCGATTCCGACTTTACGCTTGATATCACAACAGCAAACCAGCTTGTGGTTACCAACCAAACCAACGCGGATGTTTCATTCTCCTTTTCAGCCACGCGTTCAGCGGGCGGACTTGGTGAATTGGCCAACATTGACGTTACTACCTCAGGCGGAGCAACAACTGCGCTTGGTTCTGTTGAAAACCTGATCGACGCGTCCATTGATGCAGCTGCCGAGTTCGGTTCTGTTCAAGGCCGCATTGAAATCCAGCAGGATTTCGTTGGCAAGCTAACAGACTCGCTGAAGTCTGGCATTGGTGCACTCGTTGACGCTGATATGGAAGCCGCCTCTGCGCGTTTGCAAGCGCTTCAGGTTCAGCAGCAGCTGGGTATTCAGGCGCTTTCGATCGCAAATCAGGGTCCGCAGCAGCTCCTGACACTCTTCCGTTAAGAGTGGCATAGATCGGGTGGCGGCGATGACATTTTCGCCGTCACTCACTCTTCCTAATTTAACAAAGTCGAGGCGCCAAAGCTGCGCTTTTATATCAGGATCGGGCAATGAACACGGTCGCTCTCGCGCAAAATGCGTATAAGAGTTCTACGGAACTGTCTCACTCAGGCAAGAAAAACGAATACCAGATATTTGCAAGGATAACTCACAGACTAATTGAAACACAAAAGAACCTTGATGGCCCTGCAAATGAATTGCTTGAGGCCGTTCACGAAAACCTTCGGCTTTGGGGCATCCTAGCGGTTGATGTTGCAGATGCGGGTAACGGTCTGCCTAAGGAACTACGTGCAAGTCTGTTCTATCTCTTTGAATTTACCAGAGAGCATTCACGAAAGATTATTGCGGGCACAGAAGATGCCTCTGCATTGATCGAAATCAACCAAATGATCATGAGAGGACTGGCGGCGGCGCCAGAACCAGTCGAATGAGCGGGCTAGTATTAAAGTTGCGCCCGCGTGAGCGGATCATGATCAATGGAGTTGTGATCGAAAATGGAGAGCGCAGAACATCGCTGAATGTGCTGACGTCTGACGCAAATGTGTTGCGCCTTCGTGATGCGATCCATCCAAAAGACGCCAACACCCCAGTCAAACGCGTGGCTTATATTGCGCAACTTGTTCTGGCTGGCGAGGCCGAGCCAGACGAGGCACGCAAACAGCTTTTGACCGGGATCGAGCAACTGGCACAAGTTTTCACTGATCGGGACAGTCAAATGCAACTGGATGCAGCTGTGGAAAATATACTGAAGGCCCGTTTCTATCAGGCATTAAAGCAAATCCGCTCGCTTATGCCGCG
>CAZQMR010000055.1:0-1256 GCA_964594465.1 uncultured Rhodobacterales bacterium | reverse complement strand
GGTTTAGAAGACGAGATCGACAAGAAGTTTTTCATTCAAAAGGCGTTGCAAGAGGGCACCGATGATCCCAGCTCTTTTGCTAATACACTGGTAGACCCTAGATATCGAAAGATGTCTGAAGCGTTCGGTTTTGGAAATCTGGCGGGACGAAACAATGTCCTGAGTGATTTTTCGAGCAAAATTGTTGCGCAGTACAAAGAACGTCAGTTCGAAGTGGCCGTGGGCGATAGCAACAATGCACTTAGGCTGGCTCTGAACTTCAAGCGCGAAATCACGGAATACTCAAATGCATCCGACCCAGATGGAACTGCATGGTTCTCATTGATGGGAAGCACGCCAATGCGCGAGGTTATGGAAGCGGCTTTGGGTTTGCCATCAGAATTTGGGTCGCTTGATGTCGATCTTCAACAAGAGACTTTTCGCGATAAGGCGCGTTCGACGTTCGGGGATAGTTCGCTGGCTGTTTTTAACGACCCAGAAGTCGTTGAAAAAGCTATAAACTCGTACCTCGCACGTGAGCAAATCAATGCGGGTCCGTCTGCTCTCACGGCCGGTGCGGGCGCCCTGCAATTGCTACAAAACAGCGGTCTTGGGGCAGGGGGGCTTAGCAGTTTGCTCCGATCCAACGCGGTTTAGGTTCACGCAGTTCGCCACCTGTTACAGCCCCTCCAAAACTCTTTGTTTTAACAGCTCGAAACTGCTTTCTATTCCGTCTGGGCTTTGAAGACCTATAAACGCATCGAGATCCGGCCACAGCTTCTTAGCCTGATCAATGCGCTGATCGGACCCATCCACATAAAGACCCGTTTGGATCATAGGCTCAGCATCTTCATAGGCCGCTATGATGCGGCGGGCTTGCCCGATCAATTCGTTTTCAGCAGGCAAGGCCGCGGCCGGAAGGGAGCGCGAGACGCTCTGGCGAATATCCACTGCAGGAAATCGCCCGCGTTCCGCAATACTCCGGGTCAAAACAATATGCCCATCCAAAACACCACGGGTTATGTCAGCAATTGGTTCATCCATGTCCGAGCCCGCAACAAGCACAGAAAATAGCGCTGTAATGTCACCACTATTTTCCAGCCCCGGACCCGCGCGTTCCGCCAAAGCAGCGATCATGTTTGAGGTAGAAGGTGGAAAACCGCGCAAACTGGCCTGTTCGCCCGCTGTCAACGCGACCTCACGATGGGCCTCCGCAAAACGAGTGATGCTATCCATCAAAAGTAGGACATGTTTTCCATTATCTCGGAAGGTTTCAG
>CAZQMR010000054.1:0-18054 GCA_964594465.1 uncultured Rhodobacterales bacterium | reverse complement strand
GCTTGGCTCATGCGTTGGTTGGTTTCAAAGCGTTTGATCATGGGGTAAGTCCTTTTGATTAAGCTGGTTCAGATGACCAGCACGATGTTCCAGAATTTGATGATTTGGGCTTCGGCCAAGGCGCGTTCTTCGTCCGAAGCACCTGCGATGCGCTCAATGCGAAAGCCGAAGCGTTCCAGCCCGGTCATGTCGACATAGGAGAGCACAATGGGTTCGGCGTCTTTTTCGGCGGCCATTTGCGCGAGCTTCATGGCCAGTTGCACGCGGTTTGGGGTGTCCTCGGTGATGCGCACGCCGATGGCGACCATTTCGGGGTCGGCAAAGGGCGTGACGATTTCGGGATCACCGGCGGCTGTTGGGAAGTGGAATGTGCCGGGTTTGCCAAAGCGCGGGTCAAGCTTTTCGAGAGCGGCGTCCAGCGATGTGGGGGCCAGTGGCGTGATCTGGCCGATGCGTTTTAACCAATCGCTCATGCGCCTACCTCCGCAATCAAGCGCGCGGCCTCGGCATTGCCGGGCTCTGGCAGGTCATATGCCTTGAGCGCTGCGCGCAGTTTTTCGCTTTTGCCGCCATCTAAAAACCGCGTGACTTCGCGTTCCAGCGTGCCGGGTTTTCCGGCCTCAATGAAGCTTGCCAGACCAAGCTCTTGGGCTTTTTCGGCGCGGGCGGATTGGTCGTCCATGTAGGAGGCGAGTTGGGGTACGAAGGCGCAGGGGATTTGATTGTAGAGCACTTCGTGGAAGGAGTTGTACCCCACAGCAGAGACCATCATGTCGGCTGCATCCGCGAGCAGGCCCGCATGCTGCGTCGCCACGACGCGGGATTTTTGCCATCCGTACCAAACCGGCTGCACGGTGGCGGTGGGCCAGACGACAATGAGGTTCAGCGTGTCTTTGCGGGCCTCCACCGTGTTGCAGACTGATTGCACATGGGCCGAGAGATCCGCTGCCACGCCGCCGCCGAGCATAGTCACGACGAGCCGGTCGAACTCGATGCCGAGCTCTTTGGAAAGTGCTGCGCGAACCTTTTTGCGCCGGGCAGGTGTGCCGAGCTTTTGTACGATGGGGCCGATCTCGTGGATATGGCTGCCCTCGGAATAGCGTTGGTTGAGATCCTCGAACGCCTCTGTTGGGATCAGCACGCGGCGGAACGCGGTTTCGCGGCTGAGAGGTATGCGGTTGTCTTGGGCGGCGGACCAGAGGCCGCGGCGGATCCACACTGCGTTCAGCTCTTGATTGAGGATGGTGCGGTAGACGCTGTCGAAAACGTAGCCACCATCAAAGACCAGCGTGTCGCCGGGTGCGGTGGTGGCGCTGAGGCGGGTGAAATTGACCAGATCATTTGCGCCCCGTTCTTGGTGCATGGCGGAGCGTTGCACGAGGGGCGAGGCGTCAAAGCCGAAGCGGCGGATCATCGGCAGGCATGACGGGAAGGCCATGAATTTTGGATTAACTTTGCCCTTCGGCAGTTCCGCCGCAATCAACGAACAACGCTGTGCATGACCAAGGCCAACACCGTTGGTTGGCAGAAATATGGTTTGGCGCTGGGTTTTGGGGCGCGGCTTGAGGGCGCTGGATTTGGGTAGATTGCGCAATCCGATGGTTTTTATCGCCACGCCAAGATCAAGGCCCATGGCATAGCGCGAAATTTTGCTTTCGGCGGCGATCTCTGCCTGACTGGGCAGGATCATGTCCTTAAGATATTCCGACAGGTAGCTGAAATCGGAGGGGCCGCGCAGCACGGAAGGGTTGCTTTCGGCAATGGCGCCAGAGCCGGTCACGTCGATGACGATGCCACCCGATAGGATCTGGTTGTTCATCGCGGTTTGCATGCGTGTGTTAGAGCCAATCGCGCTTGCCAAAATCATGATGTCTGACTGGCGGCACATCACCGCTGGCGTCATTTCGTTATAGGCGTGGATGCGCGTGGTGAGCGATTGTTTGGACATCCAAGCGGCTTTTGACTTGCCGGAGGTCACGATCACGGGCTCGAATTGGCTGGCCAAGCTCATCATTTGGATCGCGCGAAAGCCAGGAACTTTTTCTAGGTTGGGCGCATGGATCAGGATTGGGCGGCGGCCCTTTACGAAGGCGCGATTGTGAGCGGTGATGGGCGTGCCGTAGCAGGGGGTGTTGCCGCTTTTGGCAAAGGTGCCTTCGATCTCTTCCAGATTGTGGATGATCGGCGTTTTGTCGGTCACATAGGCATAGCGCGAGGCGGCGGAAATCTCAGCTTGGCGCGTCGTAAAGCGCCCCATCAAGATGAGCTGTGCGGAGGGTTTCAGCTTGTATTTGCGGATCGCAGACAGCTTCAGCTCATGTGGCGTGTTGGCACCGATCACGATGAGCTGGGAAATCTCTTGGCCAGTGGTGGCGCGAAGATAGGGCAGGCTTTCGTATTTTGGCCCGGCATGACCGATATCGGGCATGGTTTCGCTGGCGAGATAGGCGGCAATGCCTGCGGCGTGCAATTGGGAGGCGAAAATCATCGCGTCCTCAAAGGCGGCCTGCGAGGGCTGTCCGGTTTCAATCAGGATCATTGGGCAACTAAACGTGTTTTTCGCAGAATATGCTCTGCATTTTCAAGGAAGCTTTGGGCGGAAAATTTGGAAAGGCCAGCCTGCGCGATTTTTATCATCTCAATGTAGGCGTCAGGGTTGGCGATGTACTGGGCAATTTCAGCATCGACTTGTGCAGGCGTTGTTCCGACCACGCCATCGCCGAAGGTTGAGGCCGTTTCAGGATCGGTCAGCACGAGTTTTCCAGCGGCTATGGCCTCGCCGATCACGCGGCCAAAGCTCTCGCGCCAGCGCTCATTGGTGAAATAGACAAAGAAGTCGATTTGATTGAGGAATTGCTGCACGGGGATCTCGCGAAACTTGTAGAGGTTCCAATGCGGGCTTGCGTCCTGATCTTCCATAAATGTATCGCCTCCCAATATCCCGCAATACTCTGCGTTGGGGGGGAACATCAATTCCATTGCTTTGGCGTTTGGAAATTTTTCGAAACCAGCGCGGGAATGGCGGCCGCGTCGATCGCGCGGCGCGGGATTTGGCGGCTCGATCTCGAACTCGCAAATATTGTGCCAATTGTGATCGGCAACGGTCCAATCTTCGCGCTCTGTCTCGGCCAGCCAATGCCCAAGACCTTTGCGGTTATATTCAGATACAGGTGCCAGCAGGCGCGTGTTGGCAAGGCTCGCATCCTCAATCAGATCAAGGCAATGGCCGATATCGAAGGTTTCGGACCCGTCTGGCGAGAGAAAATTCTCATGACTGACCACTACGAGTGTGTCGCAAACGATACGGCTCTTCATCTTTTCATCGAATTTCAGAAAGGACGGATTGTGCAGGATCACAACATCGCCGGTGATCACCGGATCGTTCCAAGAAAACTCCAAACCATGATCAGCGGTGACATTGGCAAGGCTGGGATTGACCGGGAAGGGGCGCAGCATCCGCGAAGATAAAGCTGCAAGGCGCAGATTGCCCAGTGTCATTAGCTCGGGAATTTCGCGGGCCACTGCATTTGAGGTGCCGCCCGGAAAACGTGGATCAAGAGCCAGCGTTACATCAAGTGGCCGGCGTTTGATCTTTTGAATAAGCAATGTGAAAGGTCAGTAAATTGAATCGTTAGAACCGTCGGAATCGCGGGCAGAGGTGACCGCGGCATCGGGTTCGTCATCGGAAAAATCGTCATCGCGCGCAGAGGCGGACGAGATGTCACCCAAGGACCGTGTTGGTTCGGCGGCGCTGTTGTCAATGTCGAGCGAGGCCAATTCAATGGCTTGATCTGCCTCTTCCAAACCAAGCACAGCCGTCTTCTGCAGTTGTGAATCAGGGTCGCTGGAATTTTCGTCTTTGGAAATCGTGATGTCGTTAGTTTCAGAATTGGGCAGGCCTTTGAGCGCTGCAAGTTCTGCTTCGAGTAGCAAATCCGCATCACCTATCGGTGGTTTTCCGGCGATTGCCCCCCCGCAAAACAGAGAATCGGTGGTCGAAATTTTGGATGCATTTTTAACATCTGGGTATTTGACCTGGTCGATAATCAGCGCGGAATAGAGGCCTGAGGTTTGTCCCAAAAAGTTCTGCAGCTCACAGCTGAACGGATCGTCGCCCGCCACGAGATCCGGGCGAGAGCGCAAAAAACTACGCAATTCCACCCAGTTGCCGCGATCGACAAGCTCTTCAATCCGGTCCAGTTCTGCGCCGTAAGTCGTCTCTGCCGCCCCGGAAAGGCGGGCCGCAAGCAATGCGGCTGAAAGACTGACCCAGAAAATCTTGTGCATGTAATCCCCACACTGGCACTAAGAACGCTCAGCATTGTTTACCAAATTCAACATCTCAATTCAACTAGGTGCATTGCCTATGCGACGAGATTCCGGGTGGAGTTTTGGCAAGTTTTTGCGTTTAAGGAGAACGGGTTATGATATGAGCTCGAATCAGGTATGTTGCGTAAAGTTATGGGGATTGATTGCACGTGAAAACCGCAGGGGACAAAGACAATGCTGTCCCAGCAGGCGTTCCGTCTGGTGGTTTGTTTCTGCGTGCCAAATCGACGGCAACCGCGCTCAATCTGATTTCAGAAGCTGTTTCGCAAGACAAGCCTGTCACTGTTGTCACCGGACAAAAGGGTGCAGGCACGTCGCGGCTCATTCAAGAGTGGCAGCTTGAGCAAAACGATTCCACTCATGTGACCTATATCGCCCAACCTGAAGCGCAGCCTGATGATGTGATGTTGCAGGTTGCAAACGCATATGGGCTTGAGCAGACGGACCAAAAGCGAACGGTCATCGTTTCAGAATTTCGCAAACATCTATTGGACCAAGCCAATGCTGACATCGTGTCGGTGCTGGTTCTGGATCATGCTGATCGGCTTTCGGTTGAGGCGGTTGAGCTGTTCAAAATGCTGGCCTCGGCCAAGCAAAAGAAAAAAACGCTGTTGCGGGTCATACTTGTGGGGCGTCCGAGCCTGCTGGAGGCGTTGCGCGTTGCTGAGCGTCCGTCTGATGCGTCGCGCATTGCATTTGTTTCTGTACCGCCGTTTGAAGCCGTTGATTGTATGGCTCTGTTTTCAAGCGCGATTTCAGAACAATTTGGCAAAACCATTGAAGTAGACGCATCTGTTGGCGATGAGGTTTACAGCGCAACTCAGGGCCTGCCTGGCGAGATTGTTGCGCTCGCAGCGCATCTGCATGAGGAGCTAGAGGGCAAAGCCCCTGAGGTCGTGACGGTCGATCATATTGTTGGACTGGAAGGGGCGGCGGCGGACAAAGCAGCGCCTGCAACTGACATCAATGACATTCAGGATGCATCAAAGCTTCCAAGGTCCATTCGCGATAGTGATGATCCGCAAGCTTTGCTGAGATTTGCACTGTCCAACAGAGCAAAGACTTCCGAACCATCGCCTAGCCAAACTGCGGCGCCTGAGCCCAAGCCGGTATCAGCAAAGCCGGAAACCAAACCGCGCCAGCCAGATCAGCCAGTGGCCATTCCAGAAGATATGCCCGAGGATTTGTCCTCTGCTTTGGCCCAGCTTGCTGATGCAGAACGCGAAACGGTCGAAAAAGGCGGCAAGGTTCAAGCATTGCCGCCACAGCGCCAAGAAGGCCGCCCGCCACCTATGAAGCTTGAAGGGCCCATAGGCGGCGCGGCGCGTACGGGTGCTGATGCCAAGAAAGCCGCACCGGTTCAAAGCAAAGCCGCTGAGACTGCACCAACATCTCAGAGTTCCGATCAGTTCGAGTTTCGCGGACCGGATGCGGCACCCAAAAGGGCGCCAATCAAAGCGACAGACGTGGCGCAAGATGCGCTTCCAGAGCCAAAACCGCGCCCCAAGGGTCGCAAATCAAAAGAGCGTGCGGTTTCGGTGAAGTCCGCTGCGCGAGCCGCTGGCGTTTCTGGAACTGAAGGCGAGCCCTCCAAAGCTGAGGCAAAGGATGCTGCGGTTTATGACCAGAGCAAATTGCGCGAGGTTTTGCGCTCCTTTGATCAAGAACCAGAGCCGGAACCAAAGCGGCGGTCATATGTGCCGGTTATGGCAGGTGCGGCTGCGGTTGCCGCTATGGTTGCAGCTTATCCTTACGTTCTTGGGCCAGAGGGTGTGATGCCCCTTGGCGGCGACAATGTGCAGACCCTAGGCGTGCCAGCCCCAAGCTTGCCACGCGATCCAGACGGTGCCGCCGCATTGCCGGATCCGTCGGTTCTGGCGAGCTGGGAGCAAAAGAAAAAGCTGGAAATTGCGCGCGTTCAGGGGCCCGGTCCCGCCACGAGTATTGCGATTTTGACGCAGCCCAGGGTCCTGTCCACGCCTGTGCAGGACATCGAAGCTGCAGCGCGCCCTGACCCTGTACGCTTGTCTGCGCGCAGCGCCAAACCTGACATTCGTCCCGCCAGGGTTAATGCGCTGCAATCTGGCGATGCCTCGTCGCTGGCCAGCTCGATTGCATTGCAGACCACAGATAGCGAATTGGCCAACACGATGCGCCTCAAAGAGGTCGCGGAGCGGGAAATCTCAAGCTTGATTGCGGAGCTTTCCGGTTTGCGCGGTGATGTGAAAGCGCTGCGCAGCGAAAAGACTGAGCTAGAAGAGGGAATGACGGGCGCGCGCACGCAATTGGCTGAGCTTGAGGCTGAGATTTCAACCAAAACTGCCGCGCTGGAAGCAGAACAAGCGGAGCTGGATGTCGCCTTGGCAAAGCGGGCCACGGTTGGGGCTGATCTGGAACAGCAAACCGCCGCGTTGAATACGGCGCAGGAAACCGTCGCGTCCTTGCAAGAACAGGACGCAGCACTGACGAGCCGGTTGGACGAAACGCGGACGCAGGTTGGCGAGCTTGAAACCCGCTTGACCTCGCAGCAAGAGGAAATGGCCGCACTGAGCGCGGATATTGAGGCAGGGCGCCAAGAGCAAAGCGAGCTGGCAGGTTTGCTGGAGCAGGGGCGGATCGAGTTGAGCGCTCTTGATCAGCAAACCGATGCGCGGATTGCAACATTGTCCGATCTTCAAGATACGCTGAAACTGGCACGGTCTGAGCGCGACGAGATCGCAGCAGCTCAAGCGGATTTGGCGACGCAAAGCGAGAATGCGCAGAACAGATTGAGCGTTGTAACGGCCTCTCTTCTTGCAGCACAATCAGCCCTTGCCGATGCTGAAACGGACAAGGCAAGCCTGAGGGCAACACTGGATCAGGACACAAGAGCCGCAACTCAGGCGCTTGCTAAGCTAACCGACAAAAACCAAGAGCTCGGTGCAGAGATTGCTCGGCTGGAGGGGGAAATCCAAACCGCGCAAACTGTTCGGGATGCCGCGCAAACGGATGCGGAAGCACTGCGCAGCGAACGCCAGACCTTGGCGCAAAACGTGGATTTGGCACGGGCTGAGGCGCAAGAGTACGAAAATCGTCGATCTGCTGCCGAGCAACAGCTTGCGGGGCTTTTGCCACAGGTGGAAAACGCTCAGAATGCGTTAAGCCAGTCGCAACAAGAGCTTCAGGATCGCGCGGCAACGGTCGATGCTGAGTTGTCTGATGCATTGGCGCAGCTGACCCGTGTGAGCGCGCAAAAAGAGAGCATTGAGGCTGAGCTGGCAGCACTTGAGACGCGAGTTAACACATCCAGTGAGGCTCGTGATCGGGTGGATCAGGAATTGGCCGCGCTCACAGGGCAACGAGACGCGGTGGCTGCGCAAAAAGACACGTTCGAGCTGGAATTGGCAGAGGCGCAGGAGGCGCTTGCCGCATCAAATAGCGCGCTGGCGGCTGCCAAATCTGACCGGGCGAACACATTGGCGCAATTGACTAGAGACAGTGATGCTGCAAGCGAGCGGCTAGAGACTTTGCAGGCACAAAACGCACAGCTCATTCGGCAAACTGTTGATTTGACAGCTCAAATTGAAACCGCTGGTGCCCAAAAGGCCCGAGTTGGCGCTGAAATTGCGGCCCTACAAGCTGAAAGTGAAGAGCTTGTTGCAGGGCTTGATCAAACGCGGATCGCAACTGCGCAACTTGCCGAAACACGCAATCAAAGTGCGGAGCAACTGGCCGCAATCAAACAGAGCATTCAATCCGCGCAAGACGAGCAGAAGGCGGCTGAAAAAGCCGCTTCGCTGCGATTGGCTGCGATTTCATCTGAGACAGAAGCGTTGTTGCAAACCAAGGATGTTGTCACCGCAGATATAGCCCTGTTGACGGATCAAGCTAAGGACGCAGCTGAGAAGGAGCTGTTGGCAAATGAGGCGCTGGGTGACCTGAAAGCCGCAATTGTGCAAACACGAGGCGATGCCAAACAAGCTGAGCTAGATTTGGCCGCGCTGCAAACGGAACTGCGCACAGCGCGCAGCGATTTGGGCGTGTTGCGCGATGAAGCGGGGCAGGTCGAGACCGAAATTGCTGATCTGCGAAATCTGCAAGACAGCGAGGCGGTTCGGCTGAACGAACTTAAGGAAAGTGTCGAAGTTGCGCGGCAAAACGCTGAGGTTGCGGCCGAATTGACCCGACTTGCGTCACTGCAAACTGAGGCGCGTGAACTGGCGCAAGTGGAAACACTGGACGAAGAAAGTGTGGCTGAGATCGCAAGTCGGTTCGGTGATGATGCACGTGAGCAGCAATTTGCCCGCCAGCCAAGCGTTCTTTCTGCCCTTGCGGTTGCAATTGAGCGCCCGGAAATTGGTGCGACAGCGCCGCCGCCTCCACCGGCTTTGCGCACGCGCCAGGCCGATGTTGTGACTGCAGCCCTTGCGCGGGCACCCGGTTTGGCCAAACTTTCGGGGCAGGAACGGGATGCTCTGCGGGCTGAGCTGATAAATGGCACTTGCATTCCTGACGCATTGCGCAAGATTACAGGAACGATCAACCGTCAAACCTTGCGCGCGTTGATCCGACGTATGAATCGGTGCACTTCCTAATGAAACGACGCCTTGCTGTAACATCTTTGGCCGCTGCTGTTTGCTTGGCATCCCCGGCTGTGTCCAAACCTTTTGTGAATGTCATGGGTGGTCCAGATGGCAGCACCGCAATGGAATTTGCCAAGCTCGTGTCTGAGGTGGGTCAGTCCTGCGGATATGAGACACAAGCCCATGAGAGCCAAGGCGCGCTTGAAAACTTGGTGGCTGTGCGCGAACGGGTGAATACACAGTTTGGGATCGTGCAGTCAGATGTCTTGGAATATTTGCGCGCTTATGAGACCGAAGACCCTGAGATTGCAGCGGTTGTTTCAGGTGTTCGGGTTGCCTTTCCGCTATATGATCAAGAAGTCCATATTCTGGCCAGTAAGTCCTTGGAAACACTTTCAGATCTGGAGGGCAAGCGGGTGTCTATCGGGGCGCCCAACAGTGGTGATTTCCTAACTTCGACAGTCATTTTTGATCTTTTGGGTTATGGCCCGGGCGAGCGTTTGACCTACGGACCGCAAGAAGCGCTGGAGGCGTTGAAAGAGGGTCGTATCGACGCGATGTTCCTTGTGGATGGTGCGCCCTCTACCATTTTGGCCAATGCTGAGATCGACCCAAGCAGTTTTCACCTGCTTGATATCACCGATCCGATCCTTGAAATCGCCTATACGAGCGACACGCTTGCCGCAGGCGTTTATCCGTTTCAACCAAAGGAAAAGCGGGTTGTTTCGGTGAAGTCGGTTGCAATGACATTTGACTACGTTCCAACCGGTCGCAACGCGTACAACACCCGCAATTGCAACCGTGTTGCAAATCTGACCTACCTGACCAAGCAGTTTTTGCAACAGGGCAAAGCATTGGGCCATCCCAAATGGAGCACAATTGATCTTGATCAGGAAATTCTAGATTGGGGTGTCTCCGTCTGTGCAGCGCGTGGGCTTTCTGCTAGATACAAACCAACCTGCCGTTAACCTTAGGGATTGCGGTCAATACGAACGGCTATCAAAACCAGCCAACAGAATAACTTGGAGGATTTATGACCCAGCTCAAATCATTTGGTCTCGCAGCGGTTCTTGCCGTTTTTGGCACGGCTGCACATGCGGATTGCACCTATAATGGGATTGCATATGGCACAGGCTCTATTGTTTCGATGAGCACCACAGTGCGTATCTGCTCAGAGAGCGGCAACTGGGTAACCGCGGTTGAGGATAAAGATCTGTTCGGTCAAACCTGCATCTGGAATGGCACCAATTACTCGCTTGGCGCGGTTGTTGAGGGTCTGACATGCTCGCGCGGTGGTGCAGGGCGGGGCGGCATCTGGAAGTCGCCGAGCTAAGCCTTCAATAAGCTGCGCAACCATTTGTCCTTTGCGGGATAAATAACGTCCGTTGCGTAGTTTTTCACAATGCGGGCGCGTGCAGCTTTACCAAGCGCGCGCGCCTTTTTTGGGTCTGACAGGATGCTGGTCATTGCTGTGATGATCGCGTCGGTGTCGCTCATATTCACCGCAAGCCCGTGTTTGCCGTCATCAATGACCTCGGCCATCGCCGCATTTTCCGCGACGATCAAAGGGCAGGCAGTTGCCATGGCTTCGGTAAGCGACCACGAAAGGCAAAACGGCACGCTCAGATGGACGTGCACTGCGGAAACTTGAAGCAGTTTGCGATACTCTGCGTTGGGCAAAAGCCCTGTGAAGTGCAGCCGGTTTTCGTCAAAATCCAGCTCAGCCAACATGCGTTTCTTCCAGCTTTCGCCGTCGGGCAGTTTGGGGCCGTAGGCCACACGATCTTCGCCAACGACAATGCACTCAACCTCTGGATCTGCGGCCATCACCGGGGCAAGGGCACGCATAAACTGAGGAAACCCGCGCTGGGGCTCTAATCCACGTGAGACGAAGGTGACGGTTTTGGCACCGGGTTTGAAGCTTCGCCCATTCCATGTGAATTCAGCGTCTTTGCTCGGTTTATGCGCCTCGCAATCGACGCCGTCATGCATGACATGGATGAGGTTCTGCAAATGCGCCGGGAATTGGTCGCGCTGAAACTTTGTGGGGGACAGGCAGATCGTTCCCTGACCAATATCCGTAAGGATCGGTGAGTTTCGAATGATCGTGCGAGCCATTTTGTCAACGTCGCCATCGGGTTTGATGTTTTCCGCAAGCTGATCGACTGCAGGGTAGTTGTACCACCATTCTAGATAGGGCACGAAAACTGCATCCGGCCAAATGGTTTTAGCAAAATGGCCAGTGCCCCAGCCAGAATGCGCCATGACAATGTCTGGGTTCACGCCACGGTCGCGGGCAGTAATGGCACTGCGTGCGAAGCCTTGTCCGTTAAGAATGCCCTTCTCGGTCGTATTGAGATAGGGGTGAATTTCGGGATTGGGCTCACGATGTGCTCTGAATTTGAACCCTTTGGTCCCTACAGGAAGCACTGGGTTTTCTTTGGCGGTGGCAAATTGCACGTCCCAGCCGTTCTGCGCGAGATAGGCGCCGATGCGTCCGAACTGGGCCGGATAGTTCTGGTGTGCGAAAAGTATGGACGGCATCAGGATGTCTCTTGGGTCAATCAATTTGGTGCATATGCTTGCTCAGGGCTTAATATCCGGGCAGGGTGCGGTCAAGTTTCACATGGGAGGACAGTGTCATGAGCGATTTTGACAATCAGATTGCAGTGGTCACAGGGGGCGCACAGGGCATAGGATTTGCCGTGGCCAAAAAGCTGATCGGGGCGGGCGCCAAAGTTGCGCTTTGGGATGCAGACTACGAATTGGCGCAAAGTTCGGCGCAGGAGCTTGGTGCTGTGGCATTTAAGGTCAATGTGGCCTCAGAGGGTGAGGTGCAATCTGCCGTGGTGCAAACCGAACAGGCGCTTGGGGGCATTGATCTGCTGGTCAACTCAGCTGGGATTGGTGGTGCGAACGCGACTGTTGCGGAGTACCCGCTCGATGAATGGAACCGGGTCATGGCAGTCAATTTGAACGGAACATTTATCACCAATAAGGCCGTGGTGCCCGGCATGATCACGCGCGGCTATGGGCGGATTGTGAATATTGCCTCCGTAGCGGGCAAAGAGGGCAACCCCAATGCGAGTGCGTACTCGGCATCTAAGGCAGGTGTGATTGCGCTGACCAAGTCGCTTGGCAAGGAATTGTGTGATCATGACATTGCGGTCAACTGCCTGACGCCTGCGGCTGCAAAAACGCGCATTTTTGATCAGATGAAGCAGGAGCATATTGACTATATGCTATCCAAAATTCCCCGCGGCCGCTTTGTTACGGTGGAGGAAATTGCGGATATGGTTCTATGGGTTGGCTCCAAAGCCAACAGCTTTACCACGGGCGCATCCTTTGACATTTCAGGAGGTCGCGCAACCTATTGAATTGCGGTCAGAATTTTGGAGTAGATTTGCCCGCCGGTCCTCCGGGGGCTATTGAAGGACCGGCTGACGGGATCAGCCCAATACACAGGCTGGATCGCTATGCCAATACACTATAAAACCTTAGTCTTAACAAGCGATTAACTGGTTTTTTTGGCAGAATTTTACGCTTTGAAAAGGTGATGTGCCATGATGCCGACACGCTCTTCAATCGCTTCGCAAGCGTCCAAAATCACGTCCTCGCGGAAACGCTGCCCCACGAGTTGAACGCCAACAGGCAAACCGTCGTTATAGTTGCTCGAAATGATCCCGGCGGGCAGGCCCATGAAGTTCATGGAGTAGGACCAAAGGCCGGTTCCGAGCATTTCACGCACACCTTCCAGCCCTTGCTCATCCCGGTTCCAAACAGGTGTTGGTGCGGGCAAGAAGGGGGCTAGAACCAGCGGGGTTTCGGCCAGTAGCTCTGTCCATTGGCGGGTCCAATAACTGCGCTTGGCCATCGCGTTTATCAGCTCATCGCCGGTATAAGGCTCATAGAGCTTGTAGTAGTCGTCAAAGATCGTTTGTATGATCGCGCTGCCATGCTCACGGATACCCTTTTCCATCATGATCTGGCCCTCGCCATAGAGCACACGCATGGCGTCTGAGGCGATTTCATCGATCGGTGGCACCTCGATTTCGGTGATTTCGTAACCTGCATCCACCAAAGCATCCCGCGCGGTATCAAGCGCTTTCTCAACAGCTGGGTGCAGGTCGTAGTGATAGGTGTTCTTGGTGAAACCGACCTTGCGCGTCAGATCCGGTCCACCCCATGGCATTGGAATGTGAAACGGATCGCGAGGGTCATGGGCGATGAGGCTCTGCATTCCAAGACGCACGTCCTTGACCTCGCGGGTGATCACGCCTTGCACGGACATCATTTGCGCCATCACGCCGCGCTCCGCCACTTGAGACGGGTTCCAGGCGGGCACGCGACCAAGGCCGGGTTTTACTGTTGCCGCACCCGTTGCAGCGGCGGGATAGCGCAGGGAGCCGCCGATATCATTGCCATGGGCGAGGGCACCCATGCCGGACATCACAGCCGAAGAGGCCCCGCCAGACGAGCCACCTGAGGTTGCCCAGTCATTCCAAGGCGAATAGGTGCGCCCATGCAGCTCGTTCACCGTGGTGGCGCGAAAGGAAAATTCAGGCGTATTGGTGCGCCCGATGATCACGGCACCAGCGTTTTGAAAGTTGCGCACAACAGGCGAGTCGTCCTGCGCAATCATGTCCTTGAGCGCAACCACGCCGTTGGGTGTTGCGCGTCCCTTTTGGTCGATGTTTTCTTTGACCGTCACTGGCACACCGTGAAGTGGGCCGACAGGACCGGATTTTGCAAATATCTCATCCAACTCAGCGGCGCGGGCAAGGGCGGCCTCGCCGAGGTGATCCACGATTGCGTTCAGTTTTGGGTTTTGCGCCTCTGTTCGAGCCAGCGACGCTTCGGTCGCCTCGCGCGCCGAAATCTCGCCATTGGCGATCTTTTGTGCCTGCTCGGTCGCGCTCATTTTCCAAATATCGCTCATGGCGGGTCTCCCTCCTAGATCTTTGTCGCAAGGGCTGGCGGCGTAATTTCCGCCTTGGCCTGCATACGCTCGCGATGCGAAATGAATGTTGCCGCACCCACGATGATCGCGCCACCCAAAAGCACAAACGGGTCTAGCGGCTCGTTGAACATGAAAATGCCAAGCAGCGTGGCCCAGACCAATTGCAAGTAGCTGATGGGTTGGGTGACCGTTAGGGGCGCGGCTGCGATGGCCTTGGTAAGTGTGTAATGTCCCGCGGTGGCGAAGGCGGCCGTTGCGGCAAGCCAGAGCAATTCTTCGCCGGTTGGCGTGCGCCAAACCGCCAAAGCGCCCGGCAGCAGCACGAGTGTCACCACAAGGCTGAGCATGCCAACAATTGTGGCGGCATCAGCTTCGCGGGTGAGTTGCTTGGTCAGCAGGAACGATGCGGCGAAGGCAGGGGCGGCAGCGAGTTGTGCCAGTTGGCCGATATTGATTTCCTGAAAGCCGGGGCGCAGGATGATCAGCGTGCCAATGAAGCCGATTATGATGGCAAGGATGCGCCTGAGGGCGAGGCGTTCACCAAAGAAAAACACAGCCCCTAAGGTCACGAATATGGGCGCGACATAGCCGATTGCGGTGACCTCTGCGACAGGGATGCGGGCCATGGCGAAGAACCAGAGCATGACGCCGAGGCCGTGGACCAAACCGCGCAGGCCGTAGATTTTGAGCGACGGCAAGGACGGGGGGCTGCGCAGGATTTTCAGCATGAGCGGCGCGACCATCAGCAGGCCGAAGACATAGCGGATGAAGGCGGCTTGAATGGCAGGGATGTCAGAGCCGAGATGGCGCACGATGCCGGTTACGCAAACGAAGAGAATACCGGTAAGGATCATCCACAAGATGCCTACCGTGACATTGTTTGGCTCGCTGCTCATGCCTGCACCCTAGCAGGTCGCTTTGTGTGGGCCAGCCCAAACTGCGCTTAGTGTGGCCACATCCCTCGTGCCAAAGCGGCCAGGCTCATGGTGATTTTGTAGGTATCTGTTGGGGTGTGCGATTGCAGACTCTCCCCGGCAAGCGGCTCAAGGTGAACCCGGTGGCCTGCTTTGCGGATTGCTGTTGTGAGGTCTTGTGCGCCTTGATCTCGCTGATGCGCAAAGATGCCAAGGGGCGGGAGGCTGGTGTTAAGCCAAGTCATGTCTGTGAGTGGCGTTGGAGTGATAAGCAGTGCCCCCATCGGGCGCGGTGGTGCCTTGTTAAGCTCGGGCAATCTGGCAAGCATGGCCTGCGCCTGCGCACCGATTGCACAGAGTGTCAGAGGCATTTTCGGCTCGGCCAAAAGAGACTTGGCGATCTGCGAAACATCGCCATTGCTGGTGACAACGCGCAGGCCAGTTTCTGTTGCAATGAGCGATGCGAAGCTGTCGTTAGGCGCGTCATCTACCAGCAAAACGCAGGCGTCAGGCGGTGCATCCGCCGGATCATGGATCGTGACAGGGATGGCACCGATTTGACCAAGTTTGCGACGTGCGGTGCTGATTTTAAGCATCCTTTCTAAGTTGCTTCTCTAGAGAAGTAACGGAGTGATTCTGTCGTTTTCGAGCGCGTATTCAGTGCGTTACACGTAGTTTCTCAGGTAGGTGTGCTTAGCGTCTTAACCATTGTTATCAGCTTGGCAACGGATAGAGCTCATCCAAGCCGCGCCCAAGCTCTGCCTTCAGCGCATTCCCACGCGCGGCATCCATCGGCAAAAGCGGTGGGCGCACACGACCCAAGCTTTCGCGTCCAGTTGCATCCTCCAGCAGCCACTTGATCGCCGGGATCAAGCCTGCGCCTTGCATGATGCCCCGCACACGGTTGACCTCTGCTTCAAGCGCTGTTCCTTCTGCGCTTACTCCGGCCTCAAAAAGTGCGCGGATCATAGTCGCGTTCACATTGCAGGTCGCCGAAATGCAGCCAGCGGCCCCAGCTTTCAGACGATCTGGCATATGAGCCTCAGACCCCGGAAACACGGAGATGCCCGGTGCTGCGGCGATATAGGCTTTGGTGTTTTCCCAATCCCCAGAGCTGTCTTTGATCGCTGTGATTGTGTCAGGAAAGGTTTCCGCAAGCTTGCCAACGAGGGCAGGCGAAAAGCCGATGCCGGTATTTTGCGGAATGTGGTAGAGGCAAATCCGCAAGCGCTCATCTGCCACTCGTTCGATCAGTTTCGCAAACCATGCAAATAACCCTGCGTCACTTGCATCTTTGTAAAAGAACGGCGGAAGGATCATCACCGCAGCGACGCCATGGGCAAGCGCGTGACGTGTTGCCTCAACGGTTTCTGTCAGCGAGTTGAACCCTGTGCCGGGCAGCAGCACGCTTGGATCAACGCCCTCCGCGATCACAGTCTCAAGGGTCGCGCAACGCTCCGCCAAGCCAAGGCTCAGCGCTTCACCGGTGGTGCCAAAGGGCGTCACGTAATGGGTGCCTTGCGCGAGCGAGCGCTGGCAGTGCTCCACATAAGCAACCGTGTCGATCCGTCCGTCGCCCGTAAAGGGAGTCACAACGGGGGTCATGATGCCTTTGAGTTCGTTCATTGCCTGCTCCTTGGAAAAACCTGTTGGCGTTTGATGCCATCCCTGCGCCCGTTAGGCAATCAATTCAGCGACATTGATCGCGTCTGATTGCGAAACGACCCGGTCAGCGTGCTGCGCAAGTTGCGGACTGTCGTTGGGCGCTTTGCGGGTCACAATGATGCGCCGTGCTTCAAGCTCCGGGTCGGCATGGGCGAATTCCATCACTTTGGCTGGGTTGGCCGTGCTACAGGCCTCAATCAGGATGTGATCATAAATGTCCCGCACAGCCGTGATTTGCAGCATGGCCCCCACAAAACTATCCGCAAGGTCACAGCAAATGCAGCCGCCCGGCACTGGCAGGCAGCGCCCCCCGGCCTTGGTGATCTGCTCCACATCGCTCATATCGCGATCAAGCCGGTTGACCAGCACGGCGAATTTCATCTTGGGATGGCTTTTGATGATTTTTGTGATCAGCGTGGTTTTCCCGCTGCCCGCACCGCCGGCAATCACAGTAACAGGGGTTTGGATCACGCTTTTGAAAGTCGCATGGAGACCTGCCCGAGCTCCCCGAAATCAGCGGCAACGTGATCGCCTGCTTGCACTGGTGGCGGGGGCATACAGGTGCCTGTCGTGATCACTTGGCCTGCCGCCAGCGTCAGGCCCATGCCGGTGACTTTGTTGACGAGCCAAAGCAAAGCCGCGCGGGGATCCTCCAAAACATTCGCTCCGATGCCGTGCAAGACCTCGCCGCCATTGATTTGAACCGTGACAGGGTGCTGGCTGAGATCGAGCTTGCGCCATGTGTCAGGGGCCTTAGGTCCAAGGACAAACGTTCCAGCGCAAGCCGCCTCTGCTGCGATTTGATGCGCGCCGACACTGGTGATGTTGCGGTAACGTGTGTTTGGCAACTCGATGGCTGGATGCAAGCTGGCAACGGCTGCAAGCGCCTCATCTTGTGAATAAGGCGTCGCGCGCGGGGCAAGGTCTTGGCCAAAGCGGAACGCGAATTCCGGCTCCATCACTGCGAGGAGTTCATGGCCGAAGGGCACGGTGTCACCATCGCTGTAGGCATGTTCCGCAATCAAGCGCCCTGCGATAGGTCCGGGCACGTTGATATGTTGCTGACCGGCCAGCGAGGTTGCCGCGATCTTCCAGCCATAGAGCGGCTTTGTGGTCACGTTCTCGAAATGAGCCTGAATTGCATAGCCTTCTGCGTCCGTCTGGGGGCGAAGATCGTCAGGCAAACTGTCCAAATCGCTGCGGTTCTGCCAAGCGGACCAGAGCAGATCAAAGGCGGCTTTGCTGTCCATCACATCATCTCCTTCTTGAGCGTCGCCATCCAGCCAAGGCCCGCATCGGTTGTGCTGCGCGGAACGTATTCTGCCCCGAAAAACCCGTCATATCCTGCCTCAAGAGCTGCCCCGATCACGCGGGCCAAATGGATTTCGCCCTCATCCGGCTCGTTGCGGCTCGGCACGGCGGCAAATTGGATATGGCCGATATGAGGCATGGCCTCGGTCATGCGACGGATCACATCGCCTTGCTGTACGCCAATATGGTAGATATCGAACATGATTTTGATGTTGGGTAAGCGCAGCGTTTCAATGATCTCAGCGGCCTGCTCAACCCGGTGCAGGTAATAATCCGGTGCGTTGCGGTGGTTGATTGGTTCAATCAGGATGGT
>CAZQMR010000053.1:0-18173 GCA_964594465.1 uncultured Rhodobacterales bacterium | reverse complement strand
GGCCAATGGCATTGATCAGGTTACCATGTCTTCGCCCAATGCCCGGATCGGGATCGCGGCGTCGGGCAAGGCTTACGAGGACGTGTCCCAAGCGCTTGAAGAATTGGGCATCGGTCAGGCGGAGGCCAATGCGATTGGCCTGTCGGTGATGAAAATTCGCATGCCATGGCCGCTGGAAACCGAAGGCATGCTCAGCTTTGCCACCGGCCTAGATGAGTTGATCGTGGTTGAGGAGCGCCGCGAGGTGATTGAGCCACAGTTGCGGGATCGCCTTTACGCGCTGCCGGACGGTCAACGCCCGCGCATCGTTGGCAAGACGGATGAGCATGGCGCGCCGGTCTTCCCGGTTGCAGATTCGCTTGATGCAGGCAAAGTCGCGCTCGCGCTGGCGCGCCGCTTCATGGCGCTTGATTTCGACGAAAGTCTGAAAGCCAAATTACAAGCCCGCATCGCCTTTTTCGAGGCCCGCTACGAGGCCGCCAAGAACCATCAAACGCCCGTCCTGCGCACGCCCTATTTCTGCTCCGGCTGTCCGCACAATACCTCCACCCGCGTGCCCGAAGGCTCCAAGGCGATGGCAGGGATCGGCTGTCATTTCATGTCGCTTTGGATGGATCGCAACACCGAAACCTTCACGCAAATGGGCGGCGAGGGCTCCAGCTGGATCGGCATGGCGCCCTTTACGGATGAGCAGCACCGCTTTGTGAACCTTGGCGATGGCACCTATTTCCACTCTGGCTCCATGGCGATCCGTGCGTCCGTCGCGGCCAAGGTCAACGTGACCTATAAAGTGCTCTATAATGACGCCGTGGCCATGACCGGCGGGCAAAAGCATGATGGCGAGCTGTCGCCCGTGCAAATCGCCCATCAGATGCACAATGAGGGCGTCAAACCGATCTATCTGATCAGCGACACGCCGGAGGCTTACAGCCAAAGCGATCTGCCCAAAGGCACGACGATCAAGCATCGCGATTACCTCGATGATGTCCAACGCGAGCTGCGCGAAATCAAAGGCGCGTCCGGTATCGTCTATGTGCAGACCTGTGCTGCCGAAAAACGTCGCCGTCGCAAGCGCGGCTTGATGGAAGACCCGCCAAAGCGGTTGTTCATCAACCCGGAAGTCTGCGAAGGCTGCGGCGATTGTTCGGACCAGTCCAACTGCGTATCCATCGAACCGTTGGAAACGGCGATGGGCCGCAAGCGCCAGATCAACCAAAGCTCCTGCAACAAGGATTATTCCTGCGTCAAAGGCTTCTGCCCGTCCTTCGTGACCATCCATGGCGGCGAGCCCAAGAAATCAAGCGGTGTGGGGGAGGCTGACGTGAGCGACCTTCCACAACCCAGCGTTCAAGTGCTTGGCGACACCGCCTACAATATCGCGGTGACAGGCGTTGGCGGCACGGGCGTTCTCACCATCGGCGCGCTGCTCGGCATGGCAGCGCATATCGAAGGCAACGCATCTATCGTGCTCGACATGGCAGGGCTTGCTCAAAAGGGTGGCGCTGTGCTCAGCCATATCCGCCTCGCGCGTTCGTCCGACATGGTTGGTGCGCCCAAGATTGTGTCCGGCGGCGGTGATCTGCTGCTGGCTGCGGATGACGTGGTGGCCGCCGGCGACGAGACCGCCGTGCTCTGCGATCCCGCGCGCACCAATGCGGTTGTGAATACAATGGTCACGCCTGTCGCGAATTTCGTCAAAGTCCGCGACTTCGATTTCAAAGCCCATGCGGTTGAAGGCACGATCCGCAAAATGGTCCAGAGCGACGATCACTTCCATAACTTCGGCCAGCTGGCCGAGGCGCTGGTCGGGGATCGAATTGCCACCAACATCATGATGCTGGGTTATGCCTCTCAGGCGGGCCTGCTGCCGGTTTCGGATACCGCCCTTGAGCAAGCGATTGAGCTCAATGGGGTCGCTGTGCCCTCCAACCTCAAAGCCTTCCGCTGGGGGCGCCTTTTGGCCCATGATCCCGCGAAAGTTCTTGCGATGGTGGCCCCTCAACAGGCGAAATCTGAGCTTCCCGACACGCTTGACGCCTTGATCGAACACCGCAATGCTCATCTCACAGGCTATCAAGGCAAAGGCCTCGCCAAGCGCTATGAGAAACGTGTGCGCAGCGTGGCGGAAGCCATTGCAGCCAAAGGGTTTGACGATACCCTGAGCAAGAGCTTCGCGCGGAACTACGCCAAATTGCTTTCCTATAAGGACGAATACGAAGTTGCGCGCCAACTGACCGCTACCAGTTTCCACGACAAGCTCTCCGATCAGTTCCAAGGCGACTTCAAAATCGCCTTCAACCTCGCGCCACCTATCTTGCCGGGCAAAGCCCCAAGTGGCCGCCCCAAGAAGCGCGAATTTGGCACGTGGATTCTGCCGATCATGCGGCTCATGGCCAAAGGCAAGCGCTTGCGTGGGACGCCGCTTGATCCGTTCGGCTACACAGCGGAGCGCAAGATGGAGCGGGGGCTGATTAAGGAATATGACGCTCTTATTGATCAAATCCTGCCCAATATCACAACGGACAACCTCGAAATCACAGAGCAACTGTTTGATCTACCAAATAATATTCGCGGATACGGTCCTGTGAAGGAAACAGCGGTTGCAAAGGCCAAAGAGATGCGGAAAGAGCTTCTTGCGGCATTTGCCAATCCCACGCCTGGAGCTCTTGCCGCTCAATAATATGGTTTCAGGCGCAACTCCGTGAGCATGCGACATGGCCAGCAGTATTATTCCCGTAGAGCCGTTTGATCTGGTGATCTTCGGCGGGTCCGGCGATCTTGCGAAACGAAAAATTCTGCCCGCGCTCTACAATCGAATGATTGCAGGGCAGATGCCCGAGGGCAGCCGCATCATCGGTGCGGCGCGCTCTGATCTGGATGATGCGGGCTATCGCAAACTGGCAGAAGCGGCGCTGAAAGATGCAGGCGCTGACAAGCCTGATCATATCAAAGCCTTCCTTAAATGCCTGCATTACCAGAAGGTTGACGCCAAGGGAGAGGCTGGCTGGACCCCGCTGGCCAAACTGCTCAACAAAGACCCGCGCTCGGTGCGCGCCTTTTACCTCTCCGTCGGCCCATCGCTGTTTGATGACATCTCAGAGCGCCTTTCCAGCAATAGCCTTTGCACACCAGACTGTCGGATCGTTGTGGAAAAGCCCTTTGGGCACGATCTTGAAACTGCCCAAGCGCTCAATGCCTCGCTTTCCAAAAGCTTCACCGAGAAACAGATTTACCGCATCGATCACTATCTAGGCAAAGAGACCGTGCAAAACCTCATGGCCCTGCGCTTTGCCAATATGATGTTTGAGCCGCTCTGGAACTCCCAGCATATCGACCATGTGCAGATCACGGTCGCGGAATCACTCTCCGTGGCGGGGCGCGGGGGCTATTACGACAAGTCGGGCGCGATGCGGGACATGGTGCAAAACCACCTTATGCAGCTCTTGTGCCTCACTGCGATGGAGCCGCCTGCGCGCTTTGATCCTGATGCAGTGCGTGACGAAAAGCTCAAAGTTATCCGTGCGTTAGACCCTGTTGAGCCAAATGATCTTGTGCGTGGTCAGTACCGGGCAGGGGGCGACAAGGAAAGCTATGTTGCCCATTCCGAGAACCCAGACAGCAAAACCGAAAGTTTCATCGCGCTCAAAACCAGCATTTCCAACTGGCGCTGGGCGGGCACGCCGTTTTACTTGCGCACCGGCAAGCGATTGCGCGCGCGGGTCTCTGAGATTGCGGTAAAATTCAAAATGCCGCGCCATACGATTTTTCCTGAGATGGAAAATGTGCGCGGCAATGCGCTGTTAATCCGCTTGCAGCCCGATGAGGGCATCACCATGCGGGTCTCGATCAAGGAGCCGGGGCCGGGCGGCATGCGCCTGACCGAAGTGCCGCTTGATATGAGCTTTGCCGAAACCGTTGGCGAAGACGCATTTCCTGACGCCTATGAGCGTCTGATCATGGATGTCATTCGTGGCAACCAAACTTTGTTCATGCGCGGTGACGAGCTCGAAGCCGCATGGGCATGGACCGATCCGATCATCGCCCGCTGGAAAGCTGACGGCGACAAACCACACTTTTATGACGCTGGCAGTTCCGGCCCGGAGGATGCGTTGATGCTGATGCATCGCGATGGGCGACGCTGGCGCGAAATTGAAAGCTGATCCAGATGCATCCGACCCTAAAAACTGTCACTGAGCGCATTATCGAGCGCTCAAAGCCAACCCGAGAAACCTATCTGGCCCGTGTAAGCGAGGCTCAAGCCGAGGGCGTGAACCGTGCCCATCTGACATGCGGCAACCTCGCACACGCCTATGCAGCCTCTGACGACAAAGCGGTGCTGAACGCTGAAAAAGCGCCCAATATCGGGATCATTACGGCCTATAACGACATGCTTTCGGCCCATCAGCCCTTTGAAACCTATCCCGCCCTGATCCGGGAGGCTGCACGCGCCGCCGGTGGCACAGCGCAAGTGGCAGGCGGTGTTCCGGCAATGTGTGATGGTGTCACCCAAGGCCAAGCGGGCATGGAACTGTCGCTGTTTTCCCGCGATGTGATCGCACTGGCCGCTGGCGTTGGCCTCTCGCACAACGTCTTTGACGCCTCAATCTATCTCGGCGTTTGCGACAAGATCGTACCGGGCCTAGTGATCGCCGCTGCCACCTTCGGTCATATCCCAGCCGTATTTTTGCCCGCTGGCCCCATGACCTCTGGCCTGCCCAACGGTGAAAAAGCCAAGGTCCGCCAAGAATTTGCACAGGGCAAGCTGGGCCGCGAGGATCTGATGAAGGCCGAAATGGCCTCCTATCACGGCCCCGGAACCTGTACCTTCTATGGCACCGCCAATTCCAACCAAATGCTGATGGAATTCATGGGGTTACATCTGCCAGGTGCCAGCTTTGTCAATCCTGGCACCGAGCTGCGCGACGCGCTCACCACCGAGGGCACGCGCCGCGCTTTGCAAATCACAGCGCTTGGCAATGAGTTCACGCCAGCCAGCGAAGTGCTTGACGAAAAAACCTTCGTGAATGGTGTCGTGGGGCTGATGGCAACCGGTGGCTCGACGAACCTGATCCTGCACTTGCCCGCGATGGCGGCGGCTGCGGGGGTCATCCTTGAAACCTCCGACATGGCAGAAATCGCCGAAAGCGTGCCGCTGATGGCGCGGGTCTATCCCAACGGCTTGGCGGATGTGAACCACATGCATGCGGCTGGCGGGCTTGGCTTTTTGATCGGGCAGTTGCTTGAGGGCGGCTTGCTGCATCCTGACACGCTCACGATTGCTGGGCGCGGGCTGGAACGCTACACGCAAGAGCCAAAAATCAAGGACGGTGCGCTGGTTTATGAGGACGGGGCCAAGGAAAGCCTCAACGACAAAATTCTCAAACCGCTGAGCGATCCATTCAAGAAAAACGGCGGCCTGAAATCGCTTGCGGGCAATCTGGGCGAGGGCGTGATGAAAACCTCCGCCGTTGATCCTGAGCGCCATGTGATCGAAGCGCCAGCACGGGTTTTTGAGAACCAAGCCGATGTGCGAGATGCGTTCAAAGAGGGTGGCCTCAATCAAGACGCCGTGATTGTCGTGCGATTTCAAGGACCTCAGGCCAATGGGATGCCCGAACTGCACTCGCTCACACCTTGTCTTTCGGTTCTGCAAGATCGTGGGTTTAGAGTCGCTTTGGTCACGGATGGGCGCATGTCAGGAGCGTCCGGCAAGGTTCCCGCCGCGATCCATGTGGCGCCCGAAGCCGCATCCGGCGGGCCGCTTGCGCATCTTAAAGATGGCGACATGCTGCGCGTAGATGCAGTTAAAGGTACGATTGATGTGCTGGACGCCGCCGCGCTTGAGCGCCCCGCAGCAGTTGCAAACCTTACACAAAATCAACACGGAACTGGGCGTGAGCTGTTTTCGCTGTTTCGCCAGTCCGTCGGGGCCTCTACTGCAGGGGCGTCCGTTTTCTCGCAAAGGAATATCCAATGATCGCCGCCGAAGCCCTTGAAGCACTTGAAGATGTTTGCGGCCTTGCGCCTGTTATTCCAGTGATCACCATTGAGCGTGTTGAAGACGCACTGCCACTGGCCAATGCGCTGATCGGTGGCGGGTTGCCGGTTTTGGAGGTGACACTGCGCACGGATGCGGCACTTGAGGCGATCAAGATCATGTCTGAAGTCGAAGGGGCCGTGGTCGGTGCCGGAACCGTTTTGAACATGAAAAGCGTACAAGCCTCCAAGGAAGCAGGCGCATTGTTTGCAGTCTCCCCCGGTGCGACCCATGGTCTTATCCAAGCCTGCGAAGGCGAAGAACTGCCGCTGCTGGCTGGTGCGTCAACACCGTCAGATGCTATGGCGCTGGCTGAAATTGGCTATACGCTCCAAAAATTCTTCCCAGCAGAAGCAAATGGCGGCGTGGATACACTTAAGGCCTTTGCAGGCCCTTTGCCGCATGTGCGGTTTTGCCCAACCGGCGGTGTTGGCCCAAAGAATGTGCGCTCCTACCTTGAACTCTCCAATGTGGTTTGTGTCGGTGGATCCTGGGTCGTGACGAAGGACTTGATCGATGAAGGCAATTGGGCCGAAATAAAGCGCCTCGCGCGGGCGGCAAGTCTGTTGTAAACCGCTGACAGGTTTAAAGCGAGGAACAGCTCTGTGCGAACGGCCATTATCATTCCTGCGCGCTATGCAAGCACGCGCTATCCCGGAAAACCATTGGTTGACCTGACGGGAGCAAGCGGCGTTGCCAAAAGCCTCGTGCGCCGCTCGTGGGAGGCTGCGATGTCTGTGGCCGGTGTTGACAAAGTGCTGGTTGCCACCGATGACGCGCGAATTTCTGAGCATTGTCAAAGCTTTGGCGCCGAAGTTGCAATGACCTCGCCGGATGCCGCCAATGGCACGGAGCGCTGCGCTGAAGTCGCTCTGGCCCATCCCGGCTACGATCTATATGTGAATTTACAGGGCGATGCGCCCCTTACGCCAGCTGATTTTGTGGAAAGCTTGATCGGCGCGATGAAAACCAGCGATGCGGGAATGGCGACGCCTGTTTTGCAATGTGATGCCACAACCTTGGCCAATTTCAAAGCAGACCGCGCCGCAGGCCGGGTTGGCGGTACCACCGCAGTCTTTGATAAAATGCACCGTGCGCTCTATTTTTCCAAGGAAGTTATTCCTTTTGCGGACCAGATTGAGAGCGATGTTGCCCAGCCGCCGGTTTATCACCATGTGGGAATTTACGTTTACCGACCCGAAGCCTTGGCGGCCTATAACACTTGGCCGGACGGACCCCTTGAGAAACTGGAGGGGCTGGAACAGCTTCGCTTTTTGGAAAATGGTGAGGCGATACAATGTGTTGAGGTGGACGCCAAGGGCCGCGTGTTCTGGGAGCTTAACAACCCGGTTGATGTCGCAAGGATAGAGGCCGCAATGGCTGAAATGGGAATGGAATGAGCATGTCAAAATCCGTAATTGTCCACGGTCCAAACGGCGATGTGACCTTCAACAATGATGCACCCTATGCGCTGATTTGCGGTCCGTGCCAGATCGAAAGCCGTGACCATGCCTTTGATCATGCTGCCAAAATTCAAGAGATCGCTGCCAAGACCGGCACGCCGCTGATCTTTAAGTCCTCCTATGACAAGGCCAATCGCTCCTCACTTGGTACAGGGCGCGGTGTTGGAATGGAGGAGGGGCTGTCGATCCTTGAGGACATTCGCACCAAGCTCAATGTCCCTGTTCTGACGGATGTGCATACCGAGGCTCATTGCGCAGAGGTGGGGGCGGTCGTTGACGTGTTGCAGATCCCCGCCTTTTTGTGTCGTCAAACGGATTTGTTGGTTGCTGCTGCCAAAACGGGGAAGACACTGAACATCAAAAAGGGGCAATTCCTTGCACCTTGGGATATGGAGAATGTGGCGGCGAAAGTCTCTGGTTCTGGCAATGAGAATATCCTGCTTTGTGATCGCGGGACCAGCTTTGGCTACAACACTTTGGTAAGTGATTTCAGAGGCTTGCCGACTATGGCACGCACAGGCTATCCGGTGATTTTTGATGCGACCCACTCGGTTCAGCAACCCGGCGGGCAAGGAACAACCTCAGGTGGGCAGCGCGAATTCGCACCGATTTTGGCACGCGCTGCTGTGGCCGTTGGCGTCGCTGGCTTGTTCATCGAGGCGCATGAAAATCCAGATTTGGCGCCCTCTGACGGTCCGAATATGCTGACATTTGAAAGCCTTGAGGTCTTGCTGGATGAACTATCCGATCTTGATGCGCTGTCCAAAAAGTCGCGTTTTCGTAAGGTTTAGCAGAGATTAGCGGGCCGTCTCACGAAATTGTGAGCGTGCAATTGCCCCATTAAAAGCTTCACATTTCAATCAGAGTGGTGTGTTCTTAGGCCGCGCCTCAGCCATTGGGTGTATGATGAAGAATTGGGACGATTACCGTTTTGTACTTGCGATGGACCGCTATGGAAGCGTTCCTATTGCGGCCCAAGAGCTTGGTGTTTCGACGATTACAGTGACGCGCCACATCGAAAACCTGACCCAAGAGGTTGGCAAGTCGCTTTTCGATTTTCGTGATGGCCGTTGGATTGCTACCGAAATTGGCCGCTCCCTGAGCAATGTTGCACAGGCCATTGAGCGCGAAGATTTCCGCGGCACGAGCGTTGTGACTGGACAAGATAAGGTTCTGCGCGGCAACGTTCGCGTTGACAGCGTCTCATACATTCACAACTTTTTTCTGGCGGAACATGTTGATTTAATTGCACAAAAGCACCCTGAAATTGTGCCGATCCTTGGAGCTTCGGAAAAGCTCAAGAGCCTTTCCAAAGGCGAGACTGAGATCAGTGTGCGGTTGGCCGAACCCAAGGATGCAAGACTGATCCGCACGCCTTTGTGCAAATTTCCGATTGGCCTTTTTAAGTCGGACCGTGGCAATCAAAACGAGTGGGTAGGGTTGCCTGAAGCTTTAGATTGGTTGCCCGAAATGAAAATGGCCCATGCGTATTTTGGAAAACCGCCGCATGTGCGTGTTGATAGTTATCCCGGTATTGCAAAAGCTGCGCGCATTGCGGGTTTTGTGAGCGTTTTACCTACATGTATCAGCAGTTACTTCTCGGGTATTTCGCCGCTTTCGCAAGATGAGCATATTGTCGTTCGGGAAGCTTGGTGTGTCTATCATGAAATGAATAAGGACAACCAAAATTGTGCTGCTGTTGTGGATTGGATCAAGGAAGTAATTGGAAATCCACGGACCTGCGGATGCAAAAAATGTAATATTCCTGTCAACTGACAAAAATGTAGAACTACTTTTCACAAAAATATCTGGCAGTTCCATCCGTTACAGGACACATAATAGTTAACGTTAATGGGGATTGACGGTTTGGATGGCTTTCGGGCCTTGGGAACATTCTTAGAGTTTCATATCTAAATCAGCTATTCTCTGTTACGTAGCTGCGCTCGAGCTATGGTGCAGGAGCCGCTACCCGCTACCCGTTGGACTTCGGTCCTGCTGCTTGCGAAACTTTGGGTGGCGGCTCGCAACCATCGACAATTTCCTTAACGCCCAAATTGACCTGCACAAAGGCGCTGCAGATCATGCACAGGATGCGTGCAGGATTTTGGGGCAGTGGCAAAAGGTTAATTTTGATGGGGCAGGTTGGGTGACCTAAATCGGGGTCCACCGGATATGGCTGCGTATCATGGCACGCATAAGCCGGGAAAAGGGTCAGCCCCTCTTCCCGGCTTTACAATTGGTTAAATTCAGCGATTTAGACAGTTAAAGCTCAATGCAAAAAACCTGGATCATGTATTTCGCACTGTGCTCTAATACAGCGGATACCGACCGCAAAGCTCTGCGACTTTGGCACGCACAGACGCTTCAACCTCGGCGTTGCCCTCTTCGCCATTTGCAGCCAGACCATCGACCACTTCGACGATCAGATCGGCAACCAGTCGGAAGTCATCCTCATTAAATCCACGGGTCGTGCCAGCGGGTGTGCCAAGGCGCACCCCGGATGTGACCATTGGTTTTTCGGGGTCAAAGGGAATGCCGTTTTTGTTGCAGGTGATATGAGCGCGGCCCAGAGCTTTCTCAGTCGCGTTGCCTTTCACGCCTTTGGGGCGCAGATCGACGAGCATGACATGGGTATCAGTGCCACCGGTGACGATATCAAGGCCACCTTTCATCAACTGATCCGCGAGCGCCTGAGCGTTGCTGACCACTTGCGCGGCGTAGTCCTTGAATTCGGGGCGCAGGGCTTCGCCGAACGCAACGGCCTTGGCAGCGATCACATGCATCAACGGGCCGCCTTGGATGCCGGGGAAGATCGCGGAATTGACCTTTTTGGCGATATCCGCGTCGTTGGTCAGGATCATGCCACCGCGTGGACCACGCAGAGTTTTGTGGGTCGTGGTTGTCGCGACATGAGCGTGCGGGAAGGGCGAGGGATGCGCGCCACCTGCCACAAGGCCCGCGAAATGGGCCATATCCACGAGGAGATAAGCGCCAACGCTGTCAGCGATTTCGCGGAACTTGGCAAAATCGATCTGGCGCGGGATGGCGGAACCACCGGCGATGATCAGCTGTGGCTTGTGCTCGGCGGCAAGGGCGGCGACCTGATCATAATCGATCAGATTGTCCTCTTTGCGCACGCCGTACTGGACCGGTGTGAACCACTTGCCGGACTGGTTTGGCTTGGCCCCATGGGTGAGATGGCCGCCGGAGGCGAGATCCATGCCCAGAATGGTATCGCCGGGTTTGATCAGGGCCTGAAACACGCCTTGGTTTGCCTGAGAGCCAGAATTGGGTTGCACATTGGCAAATTCAACACCGAAAAGTTCGCAGGCGCGGGATGTTGCAAGGTCTTCAGCCACATCAACATATTGGCAACCACCATAGTAGCGGCGGCCGGAATAACCTTCGGCGTATTTGTTGGTGAGAACGGAGCCTTGGGCCTCTAACACGGCTTGGGAGACGATGTTTTCGGAGGCGATCAATTCGATCTCGTCTCGCTGACGGCCAAGCTCGTCATTGACGGCTTTTGCCAGTTCAGGGTCGCGGCTGCTGAGGGCTTCGGTGAAAAAACCAGAGTCTTTGTGATGTGCAGTCATGCGGGAATCCCTTCGAAATGAGCCAGTCAGCGGTTGGTTCGTGGTTTTAGGGTTTTTGCCCGGACTTACAAGCTTTTGCCGGGATGTCGGCGCATTTGACGCGGAAATGGCTGAGGTTTGAATGGAGTTTGCGACGTTAGTGTTAACTTTTGAGGGTGGTAAGGGGTTGGAATTGCTCCCATATTAAAAGTTATCCACGGTTACTTCTCTAGAGAAGTAACGGAGTTAGGGGAGTGTTAAGTCTCTGCTTTTTGCGTCGTCGGCATAGATACGGCTTAGATGAAAAGCCAGCAGGCCGCGCCTCAGATGCATGATCCGGGCGTCGTGATTGCGCCCTCAAGTTGGATCGGGCTTGAGTTGCAACCGCGAAGCCTTCAAAAAGGGGGACGGCGCCTAGATTGCGCTTAGTCAAAGGGAGAAACACGTGGGCAAGGCACCGCAAAAATTGGCCTTTGTAGCCAGTCGGGATGCGGCAGCGCAGGCAGGCGTGCGGGCTTTGCAGGCGCGGTATGATTGTGTCGACCTCGACGAGGCGGATGTGATTGTGGCGCTTGGTGGCGATGGCTTCATGCTTTCAACTCTGCACGAAACGCAAGACATGGCGTCCAGTGTCTATGGCATGAACCGAGGCACGGTTGGCTTCTTGATGAACGAATATTCCGAGGACAATTTGCTTGAGCGCATTGCCAAGGCCGAACGTGCCGTGATCAATCCGCTGCGCATGACGGCCAAGCGGGCGGACGGGTATATCGAGGAAGCGCTGGCGATCAACGAAGTTTCGCTGCTCAGAGCTGGGCCGCAAGCGGCCAAGCTTCGCATTTATGTCGATGGGCGGGTGCGGCTGGAGGAGCTGGTGTGTGATGGGGCGTTGGTGGCAACGCCTGCTGGATCAACGGCTTATAACTACTCGGCGCACGGTCCTATCCTGCCGATCGAGGCGGAAATTCTTGCGCTGACAGCAGTGGCCGCGTTTCGCCCAAGGCGCTGGCGCGGGGCTTTGCTGCCAAAGCGCGCAGAGGTGCGCATTGAGGTGCTGGAGCTGCCAAAGCGGCCGGTCTCTGCCATTGCTGATGGCGCGGAAGTGCGCAATGTTGAGAGTGTCGATATCCGCTCTGAACCCAGCATCGAACATCGCTTGCTGTTTGATCCCGGCCATGGGCTGGAGGAGCGGTTAATTCGGGAGCAATTTGTCTGATGGGCGAGGATTTCTTATGGGGTTGAGCGCGCGCGAGCAATGGACATGGTGGGGCGTGGGCTTTGTGCTCTTGCTGGTGTTCTTGTGGTATATGGGCAATGCAATTGCGCCTTACGTGGTGGGGGCGGCTTTGGCCTATATTTTGGACCCTTGGGCGGATTGGCTGGAGGATCACGGGCTGTCGCGATTGATGGCCACGGTCATTATCATGGCGTTTTTGACGTTGGTTTTTGTGGTCGGCGTGCTGCTGGTTTTGCCGGTGATCTTTGATCAGGCACAGGCCCTTGTGAAGGCTGCGCCGGGTCTGTTTGAGAGTTTGAGGGATTTTCTTGGCAAACGCTTTCCCGGCTCCTTTGAAGAAGGCGGCACGCTGTTTAATGCTTGGGCAGATGTTCAGGCGCGCATCAAAGAGAGCGGTTTGACGCTGGCCAATGGTGTGCTGGGCTCGCTTTTTGGGGTGTTTGATTTCCTGATGCTGGTGATCGTCTCCCCGATTGTGGCGGCTTATCTGCTGTTTGATTGGAACCGACTTGTGGCCAAGGTCGACAGCTGGTTGCCGCGCCAGCACCGCCACACGATCCGGGGCATCATTGGAGATATTGATGTGTCCCTCAGCAATTTCATGCGCGGGCAGCTCTCGGTTGTGTCGATTTTGGCGGTATTCTATGCGGTTGCGCTTGGCATTTTGGGGCTGAATTTCGGGATTTTTGTGGGAATGTTTGCGGGGCTGATCTCGTTCATTCCGTTCATTGGCTCGATCCTTGGGGGGGCTTTGGCCATTGGTCTGGCCCTGTTTCAGTTTTGGGGCGAGTGGCATTGGATCATCGCAGTGGGCGCGGTTTTTCTGGTGGGGCAAGCGGTTGAGGGCAATGTGCTGACGCCCTGGCTCGTTGGCGGTTCGATCAAGCTGCATCCGGTGATGCTGATGTTTGCGCTGTCGGCTTTTGGCACGCTGTTTGGTTTTGTGGGGCTGATGATTGCGGTGCCTGTGGCGGCGGCTTTGGGGGTGATTGCACGCTTTATCATGGGGCAGTATCTGGACGGGCGGCTTTATCAGGGTCCGCAAGAAGTGCCGCGCGACAGCGATAGCGAATGAGTGCGCGCCAACTCATCTTTGATCTGGAAACCCGCCCGGCGTTTTCGCGTGAGGATTTCATGGTATCGCTTGCAAATGCGCGCGCTCTTGAAATGCTGGAGGGCTGGGAGAATTGGCCTCAGAAACGCTGTGTGCTGAGCGGCCCGGCGGGCGCGGGCAAGACCCATTTGGCGCATGTTTGGGCTAATTTGAGCGGGGCGCGGGTGGTGCATGCCGCTGAGATTGTGGCACTGGCGCCTGCTGATATTGATGCACCGCTGGTGATTGATGATGCGGATGAGATTGCGGGAACGCCGCTGGAGGCGGGTTTGTTTCATTTGTACAATGCCATGGCATCGGGTGGCGTTCCGCTGTTGCTGACGGCCAAGGCGCCGCCATCTGAATGGGGCATAAAGCTGCCGGATTTGGCATCGCGGCTCGCTACTTTGCCCGTGGCTGCGATGGAAGGGCCGGATGATCCGCTCTTGGCGGCGCTGATCGTCAAGCAGTTTGCTGATCGGCAAGTGCGTGTGGATGTTAAGCTGGTGGCGTTTCTGCTCAAGAGGGTGGAGCGCAGTTTTGAGGCGGTTCGCACCTTGACCGACACGCTGGACCGGGCTGCAATCGCGGAAAAAAGACCGATATCTATACCCTTCGCAAAACGAATTTTGGGCACTGAGTGATGAATATCTTGGCTGATACAAAACTGTCATATGACTGTGATAGCGGCCTCCCCATGCCCAATGCTGACTTTTTGCGCTCTGTTGCCCCTGACCCTGTTGACCTTGAAGAGGACTTCACTGGCCCTGCGCGGTTTTTCAATCGCGAGCTGAGCGCTTTGGCGTTCAACCAGCGCGTTCTAGAAGAAGCGGAGAACCCGGAAGTGCCGCTTTTGGAGCGGGTGCGGTTCCTGTCGATATCTTCGTCCAATCTGGATGAGTTTTATGCGGTGCGCCTAGCAGGCTTGCGCGGCATGGTGCGGGCCGGGGTTGCGCGACGCTCGATTGATGGGCGCATGCCGCTGGAGCAGTTGAAAGTGGTTGAGGAAGAAGCACGCAGTTTTGTTGAGCGCCAACAAGAATGCTGGAAAACACTGCGCGGCTGCCTTTCTGATGAGCGCATTGAAGTGCTCGACGGCGAAAAGCTCAAAAAGACTGATGCAATGGAGCTTGAGCGGGTTTTTTACGACCAGATTTTCCCGGTTTTGACGCCGCTGGCCGTGGACTCAGCGCACCCGTTTCCATTTATCCCGAGCGGTGGTTTTGCCATGGCACTGGATATGAAGGCGATAAAGAGCAAGCGAAAGCTGACCGCTTTGTTGCCCATCCCCGCGCAAGTTCCCCGCTTTATTCGCCTGCCAGATAGCAAAAAGGGCAAGGTGCGGTTTTTGCCGCTGGAACTGCTGCTGGAGCGCTTCGTGCCGAACTTGTTTCCCGGTTATGAGCTGAGCAATCACCTGCTGTTCTCGATCATTCGCGATAGTGATCTGGAGGTTGAGGAAGATGCCGAAGACCTTGTGCGCGAGTTTGAAACGGCGCTGAGGCGGCGCAAGCGCGGTGAAGTTGTGCGGATGAAAATCTCGACCGATGCACCCTCTAATTTACGCAAGCTGATCGTGCGTGAGATGGATGTTCACGCCAAAGATCAAACTGAGATCGAGGGTCTGATTGGGCTAACGGACATTCAGATCCTTTACGATGTGACGCGGCCTGACCTGAAATGGGCGGGCTTTGTGCCGCGCCTGCCTGAGCGGGTGCATGATCATGAGGGCGATATTTTTGCGGCGATCCGCCAGAAGGATATGCTGCTGCATCACCCCTATGAGACCTTCAACATCGTGATCCGTTTTCTGGAGCAGGCGGCGCGCGACCCGGATGTGGTGGCGATCAAGCAGACTTTGTATCGCACCTCCTCGGACAGTCCCATTGTCTCAGCACTTTGCGAAGCGGCGGAGGCGGGCAAGACTGTGACCGCCTTGGTAGAGCTCAAAGCGCGGTTTGACGAGGCGGCGAATATCCAGCAGTCCCGGCGCTTGGAGCGTGCTGGCGTGCAGGTGGTTTATGGCTTCATGGACTGGAAAACCCATGCCAAGCTTTCCACCGTGGTGCGTCGCGAAGGGCGCAATCTGGCGACCTATACCCATGTGGGCACGGGCAATTACCATCCTATTACGGCGAATTTTTATACGGATTTGGCGCTTTTCACCTGTGATCGGGCGGTGGGACGCGATGCGGCGAAAGTGTTTAATTACGTGTCGGGTTATGCGGAGCCAAATGGGCTGGAAAACATGTCCATTGCCCCGCGCTATCTCAAAAATCGGCTGATTGCGCATTTGGACGAAGAAGCGGCCCATGCACGCGCGGGGCGCCCGGCGCAGGTTTGGGCCAAGCTCAACGCGCTCATGGAGAGCGACGTGATTGATGCGCTTTATTCGGCGTCGCAAGCGGGCGTACAGATTGACTTGGTGGTGCGCGGGATTTGTGGATTGCGCCCTGGCATCAAAGGCTTGAGCGAGAATATTCGCGTGAAATCTATTGTGGGTCGCTTTTTAGAGCATGGGCGGATCGTGTGCTTTGGCAATGGTCACGGGCTGCCCTCAAACAAGGCGCGGGTCTATATTTCGAGTGCGGATTGGATGGGGCGCAATCTCAACCGTCGGGTCGAGGTGATGACCGAGATCACCAACCCCACCGTGCATGATCAGGTGCTCGATCAGATCATGGCGGCCAATATGGCGGATCAGGCGCAGAGCTGGGTTTTGCAACCGGGTGGCAGCTATTTACGTCATGGTGGGGAGATGGCATTCAATTGCCATAAGTTCTTTATGGAAAATCCATCGCTCTCTGGTCGCGGGCGCGTGGGCGTAAAAGACGTGGTGCTTTTGGAGCATTCCTGACGGAGGTCGAGATGGATTTATTGCAAGTGCAGGGGCTTCACCATGTGACATTGGTGGGCGCTGATCGCCAAACCTCGATCGATTTTTGGGAAGGCGTGCTGGGCATGCCGTTTATCTTTGAGCAGCCCAATTTGGACAATCCGGGCGAAAGCCATTTGTATTTTGAGCCGGGCGATGGGCGGTTGATCACGGTGTTTTGTGATGAGGCACGTGTTCCGACAGGGCGGGCGACCTCGCAAAAGCCGGGGGCGGTTCATCATGTGGCGTTTTCGGTATCGGCAGCTGTTTTTTCTCAGTTGGCGGCGCGGTTGGATGCGCGGGGGATTGAGCATTCCGGCGAGAAAGACCGTGGGTTTATGAACTCGATCTATTTCCGCGAGCCATTGGGGCTGTTGATTGAGCTGGCGTCTTATAAGTTCGAACCGCCTCAGGGGCATACCCATGGGCAGGTGTTATATGAAGCGCATCAAGCGCGGGTCGCGGCGGGGGATCCGGCGATTGGGGATGTGCATGTGGCAACGGCGATTGAGCGGTTGGTGAAGGCGGGATCTCGCAGTTTGTCGGATGAGGTTTGAGGCTGGCGCTTTATGCCTGGCGCAATCGCCGACTAGGCGATTTCAATTTTGAAGGTTTTGGGTGCCTCCGGCGGGGATATTTGAAGAAAGTGATGTCTTTTAAAATGGGACGTCGTCGGCGGCGGTTACGAAGCTGGCGATGACTTTTTTGACGCCGGCTTTCTCAAAGCCGATGGTGAGTTTGTCGCCTTCGATGCCGGCGATCACGCCGTAGCCGTATTTTTGGTGGAAGACGCGTTCGCCTTGGGTGAAGGCGGAGATGGCTTCGGCGTCGATTACCATATTGCGGCTTTCGCGGGGTTGGGATGTGCCGCGTTGGCCGGCGCGGGCCTGCATGCGTTTCCAGCCGGGTGAGTTGTAGACGTTGGCCTCGGCCGCTTTTTCCATCAGGTCTGATCCGCGCATGACGCCGGGCATTTCATGCGCCGGAGCTGCCGCGCCAAAGCCGCCGCCGTAGAGGCCGGGTGGGGTGAGGACTTCGACATGTTCGGGCGCGAGTTCGTCGATGAAACGGGACGGCAGGGCCGATTGCCATTGGTTGTAGATGCGGCGATTGGCGGCGAAGGAAATGGTGAGGTATTGCTCGGCGCGGGTGAGGCCGACATAGGCGAGGCGGCGCTCTTCTTCGACGCCTTTGAGCCCGCTTTCGTCCATGGAGCGTTGGGACGGGAAGAGGCCGTCTTCCCAGCCGGGGAGGAAGACACAAGGGAACTCTAGGCCTTTGGCGGCGTGGAGCGTCATGATGGAGACTTTGGGATTGTCGTCTTCGGTGGCGTTGTCCATCACGAGGGAGACGTGCTCTAGGAAGCCTTGGATGTTTTCGAATTCTTCGAGCGCTTTGACCAGTTCTTTGAGGTTTTCGAGGCGGCCCGGCGCTTCGGGGGTTTTGTCGTTTTTCCAGAAATCGGTGTAGCCGCTTTCATCAAGGATGATTTCGGCGAGTTCTACGTGATTTGCGCCCGCTTTGAGCTGGGCGGACCAGCGGTCAAAGCCTGCAACGAGTTCCCCCAGCGAGGTGTTGGCGCGTGCCGAGAGGCCCTTTTCTTGGGTCAGAATGCGGGAGGCTTCTAGCAGGCTGACGCCATGCTGGCGGGCGGTGGCGTTGATGGTTTGGATTGCTTTGTCGCCGAGGCCGCGTTTGGGTGTGTTGACGATGCGTTCGAAGGCGAGGCCGTCATCGGGGGAGACGACGACGCGAAAATAGGCCATGGCGTCGCGGATTTCCAAGCGCTCGTAGAAGCGGGGGCCGCCGATGACGCGGTAGGGCAGGCCGATGGTCAGGAAACGGTCCTCAAAGGCGCGCATTTGGAAGGAGGCGCGCACCAAAATGGCGATG
>CAZQMR010000052.1:11793-18229 GCA_964594465.1 uncultured Rhodobacterales bacterium | reverse complement strand
TTGGCCCGCCTTTCGACGGAGCACTGGAGTTTATGCGCGAATTGTCAAAGACCGCTGAAGTTACAGTCCTAACTGCGCGGCTGGCGACATCCGGCAAAACGCTCAAACTGCGTGCTGCTGCAATATCCGATTGGCTTGAAGCCCACAAAATTCCATATGATCACCTTCATACTGGCACAAGCAAACCTGTCGCCCACGCCTACATTGACGACCGCGCCGTAACCTGCCGACCAGTTGATGACGGATTGAAAGCATTCCAAAACGCGCTGACTGCAACCAAGCGCCTCGGCGGAGGAGACACCTGATGCCACGATCTTTGACCTTTCAATTGGGCAACACCCAGTTTGAGTGCCCATTGATCAAAATTGATCGCTCAAAGGTCTACGGTTCGGTCCAAGTGGTCACGACCGATCATGAGGATGCCAAAGCAGAATTGCTCAGCCTTGCGCGCGATGGACGCACATTGATCCCCTTGGGCGGCACAGGGTCTGGATACGTCAACAAGGACGGTTTCTGGGTCGAGACCGGCGAGCGTATTCCGGTTGATGTTGATGGCGACCCCATCGAAGTGGTGGAAAGTAGCTTCTCGGCACCCATCTTGTTGAAGACAAAAGTGAATGAGGATGACTTACTCGATCACCCTGTCCGGCTGGCCTATAATCTGGGCGCTGAAAACGCGCCCGAAAAACTGATGGCAGATCTGGAATCTGGCACAATTTATCAATTTGGGTTTTCCTATCGCGGTGGTCCGGTGGAGGATCCTGCATTCTTGTTGTCTGATCTCGACGGTGATCTTTGGATGTTGATCTGCAATGAGTCTGAGGTCACGTTTCGCTCCTTCAAGCAAGCAGCGGTTTGCAGCGCCGCCGCCACTGACGAGATCGAAGATGACAGCGAAGATGACAATTTCGACTTTGATATGCTCTAGAGGAACCGCTTATGCCAAACATCAATATCTCAGATGAGCGCGGTCGGGATGCGGTGATCAAAGCCGAAAGCATCCGTTCACGTGCCGACATTCGCTACATCGGTCCACGCGGCCAAGCTGTCTATCCTCGGCGACTTTTGAAAGCGACGGTGGAAAATAGCTATGATGCGCTGATTGCAGATTATGGCGACGACGAAGCATTGGTGGCGGCGATGCAGTCGGATGATCCGGAAGTTGATATCGAACAGGTCGGCCAAACGCTGTGGGGCATGTCGCGGGTCTATGTGAACCCAAAAGAAGACCTTGTGTTCCGCGTCACCCAGACCGAGATTGTGCGCAACATTGACCGCTCCATACGCGAAGAGCGCCCCAGACGCGCGCTTGATGCAAACATTGATATCGATTTGCCACTCACGTGGACCAGTGCGACGATCCCGAAATCAGAGGCTGTTCGGCGCTTTATTTTTGGCACCAAACTTCAGATTGTGCATGTGAATGGCCTGACGTTTGATTTTCTCTATGACATGGCCAAAGAACTCCATGATGCCAAGGCACTGATGGTGCTTGGAGCTGGACCAAACGGTAAAGCCCCTCTCGTATTTCGGCGCGGCTCAACGCCTTACCGCGCCTTTTTGGAAGGTCGGATTGAGGGCGAGACCTATGTCTTGCTTTTGCATCTTTCTAACCTCGAAATGAAAACGTTGAAAGACGTGGCGGCCACCGAGGACACTGCATGAGCCTTTATGACAAATCCGCACTGAAAGAGTGGCCTGGCGGATATCTCACGGGAACCTACGAGGCGCTCAGTGAAGATGGCATTTTGGCCCAAGTTCGTATGCGCAGGCGGCAGTTAAGCCAAATGACAGTCCCATTAGACCCTGAAACCGCCAAGCGGAGGATCCCTGATGGGGCATACCAAATCAGTCGCAAGGTCGATGGCGAGTTTACCTGCCTCGTGTGGCGTGACGGCGAGATTTGCACGCTCAATCCGGGTGGGACATTACGCGCAGGCCCACCGTTTCTAGCGGAGGCGGCAAAGCACCTGAAAGGCGTAAAATCTGCCCTGATAGGCGGCGAGCTTTATGTGCAGCGCCCGGATGGGAAACGCCCACGCGTGCATGATGTGGTTCGTGTGGCCCGCAACCCCGAAAATGCTGCAGAGGTTGGCACACTCGCCTTCGCCGTTTTCAACATTTACGAACTAGACGGCGATGATCTGTCGATGTCCTATGATGACAGTCTTGCCCAGATGCAGCAGCTTTTCGGTGATGGCTCCTTAATCCATCCCGTCCAAACGGTGTCAGGCGACGGTGCAAAGGCTGTTCTAAAACAATTCAAAGCTTGGGCCATCGATGAAGGTGCAGAAGGCGTCGTCGCCCGTTCCCCCACGGCGGGACTGTTCAAAGTTAAACCGCGCCATTCCCTTGATCTGGCAGTCGTTGGTTTTTCTGAAAGCATCGGCGATCGCGAAGGAATGTTGCATGATCTTCTAGTCGCAATTGTACGCCCGTCCGGACGGTATCAACTGGTGGCAAAAGTCGGCGGTGGCTTTTCAGATCAAGAGCGCACTGACCTCTTGAAAGTGCTCAGTATGCAAGTGACTGAAAGCGACTACCATGAAGTAAACTCAGACCGCGTCGCATATCAGATGATCAAGCCTGGCATGGTGATTGAGATTGAATGTCTGGACATGATCTCGCGTACCAGCCGCGGCAACACAATCGACAAAATGGTGCTGGAATGGGGCGATGGTACTTGGTCTGGGGTACGTCGTTTGCCATTGATCTCTATCCTGTCCCCACAGTTTATCCGCCTGCGCGATGACAAAACTCCGAGCGATGCAGAAACCGGAATTTCGCAACTGACGGCAGTTGTTGATATTCCCGAAATTGACCGTGCGGCTGCGGAAGTTGACTTGCCAAAATCCGAAATTATCGCCCGTGCGGTAGCCACGAAGACGTCAAAAGAAAAGACAATGCTCCGCAAGGTCATGGCCATCAAAACCAACAAAGAGGACGCCTCCAGCGACTTTCCAGCTTACGTTCTGCACATCACCAACTTCTCTCCTAATCGAGCAACCAAATTACAGTCACAAGTTAAGGTCAGCGTGGACCGCGATCAGATAATGGAGCTTTTTGAGGACGCCAAAACAGACCTGTTCAAAAAGGGCTGGATCGAGGCGTGAGGCTTGTCTCTTGGAACATTCTGCACGGTGGCGGGCGGCGTCTTTCCGGGATCCTAGGCGCGATAACCGGCTGGGCTCCTGACATCATCACGCTACAGGAAATGCGCTCAAGAAATTTAGCTGCAGTGCGTGAGCGCTTATCAAAAGCTGGTTTAAAATTTTCCTATATGTCCACTAGTGAAACCGACACTCAAAACGGTATTTTCATCGCCGCACGCACTCCCATTGACGCAGGAGACTTTATCGAAAACCGCACCGGAATTTGCCAAATTCTCGAAGCGGAAGTCGCTGGGCTGACCTTGTTGCCGGTTCACTTTCCACAAAAGGCAGCACAAGTTCCCTTATTCGAAGCAATCTCTAAAGACAGCGATAGCTTACTTGAGCGTGATGCTGTTCTAATCGGTGACTTGAACTGCGGGATTCCGTTTGAGGACTCAACGGACAAGACGTTCACAAATGCACGTTACTTTGAAGCCTGCAAGGATGCCGGATGGATCGACGCGTATCGTCATTTAAACGGCAAGTCGGCGCGCGATTTCAGTTGGATCAGTCCGCGGACCGGGCGAGGATTTCGATACGATCATGCACTCGTTAGTCCTTCGATGAAGACGCACTTGTTGGCTGCTTCATATGACCATGGTGTGCGTGAGACCGGCTTATCCGATCATTCTGCCATGATCTTAGATTTGACTTACTAATAGGTATTGCGACAGAACCAGCTAGACATCAGACACGCAATTTGTTGTCATCGATAGATGTCCGACATTCACCCATCCGATTTTGCGTTCGATCCCAGCGATCCCGCATTTGTCGCAAACCCCTACCCGAACTTGCTGGCTCTACAAAAAAGCGAACCCGCTCATTGGAACCCGCATCTAAAGGCGTGGATTTTGACACGATACGAGGATGTCCAGCGCGCTTTGTCCTCCGCTGATATGTCAGTGGACCGGATCAGGCCCTACTACGAAGCTTTGCCTGCGAAAAAGCAATCCAGCCTCTTTGACATCGTGCGATACCTCAACCTTTGGCTTGTCTTTCGTGACCCACCCGAACACACGCGGCTGCGCAATTTGATGGCGCACGCCTTTAGACTAAAAGCGGTGGTGGATATGCGCTCAAGCATCAATGCGTTGGCCGATCAGTTGCTGGACGATCTGCCAAGCGGCGAATTTGATTTTGTATCAGCGTTTGCTATGCAACTGCCAGCCTTGGTCATTATGGATCTGCTCGGGGTGCCACGCGATCAGATGAAAGCGATGAAAGGCTGGTCTGATCAGATGCAGCTCTTTATCGGTTCTGCGCAAAACGTTTCTGACCGAAACGAACATGCATCTGAAGGGGCGCGCAACATGGCGGCCTTGTTTGCCGACCTGATTGCAGAAAGACGCGCCGCCCCAAAACAAGATCTAATTTCATCCTTCATAGCAGCACGCGACATTGATGACGCGTTCAGCGAAGAGGAAATCATTGCAGCGTCTATGCTGGTGCTGTTCGGGGGGCATGAGACAACAACCAACCTTCTTACAACAGGCCTATTGAAATTCATCAGATATCCTCAGGCTTCGCAAATACTGCGCGATGAGCCAGATCTCATTCCCCAAGCTGTGGAAGAATGCCTGCGGCTTGATGGTCCAGCGGGATCCATGGCCCGCGTGGTTGCATCGGATCACAGTTTACACGGCAAAACGCTCAGAGAAGGCGAGCGCGTCTTTGCGATGATCAATGCTGCCAATCAGGACCCACGCAAGTTTGAACGCCCGGACGTGTTTGACATCACAAGATCGCGCAATCGTCATCTCACATTCGGGTACGGCCCTCACTTTTGCATCGGTGCAGCCCTTGCACGATTGGAGGGTGAAGTGGCGTTTTCCAAACTTGTGACACGCTTCAAATCGCTAGAACTTGGCGACGAGGCGTTGGTCTGGCACCCTACGCTTATCATGCGCGGCTTGCGCGAAATGCCAGTGCGTTTGAATTAGACAAGGGAACGTTATGGGACAAACAATACTTGCAGGCGGCGTGCGCTCCCCGATGGGTGCATTTGGCGGATCACTCAGCAGTATCGAAATGACCGATCTGGCAGGGCGTATCGCGTCCGCGTGCATATCAAAGTCAGGCATCGCACCTGAGGCCGTCGATCATATGGTTTTCACGACGACGGTCCCCTCAGACAGGGACAGCCTTTTTGCTGCACGCGTTGTTGGTGTCAAATCTGGCATTCCTGAGGAGGCAGGTGCGCTCCATGTCGTGCGGGCCTGTGCCTCTGGTCTTCAAGCTTTGATTTCAGCGGAGCAACAAGTCGCCACCGGGCATTCGCGGATTGCAATTGCCGGGGGTGGTGAGAGCTATTCACGCGCGCCCTTTGCCACCACCACAATGCGCTGGGGCGCTACGCGCGGACCCCAGCAACTGGAAGACATGCTCGACTGGGCCTATCGCTGCCCATTCAGCCAGCAGTATATGGGCGACACGGCGGAAAATCTGGCTGATGACTATCAGTATCGTCGCGAGGACATGGATATTTGGGGCGCAATGAGCCAAAGCCGTGCCTTGGCAGCAATTGAAAGCGGCTTTCTGGCTCGCCAGATTGAGCCGGTAGAGGTCCAAAGCAAGCGCGAAACCATTCGGTTTGACACCGACGAATGCCCCCGCGCTGACGCAAGTCTTGAAAAGCTCAAAACACTTCATCCTGCATTTCGCAAAAATGGCCGCGTCACAGGCGGCAATTCTTCAACGGTGAACGATGCCGCAGGCTTTATGCTCGTCGGCGATCGCGATGCTGTTGAAAAGGCCGGGGTCACACCAAGAGGCCGCATTGTTGATTGGTGCGTTGTTGGTGTGCCGCCTCGCATAATGGGTCACGGTCCAGTTCCAGCGATCACCCGTCTGCTTGAAAAAACCAGCCACAAGATCTCAGACATTGACTACTTTGAAGTTAATGAAGCCTTCGCGGTCGTGAATCTTCACGCAGAGGCACAGCTTGGCATTCCGCGCGACATTCACAACCTTTATGGCGGCGGCATTTCGCTTGGCCATCCGCCGGGAGTGACAGGTATGCGCATGTGTATGACAGCTCTCCAGCATCTCGAAGACACAGGCGGCAAGCGAGCAATTTTGTCGATGTGCCTCGGGGCCGGGCAAGGCATGGCAATGCTGATTGAGCGCGTTTGATGCAGACCCTGTTTGACGCATTGGAATGGGCTGCGCAGACATATGGCAACCGCCCATTTCTGTGCGTTCCGCCAAAGCCTGACCGCGCCTACCTGCCCGCTGGGCTTGAGCTGACATTCACTGAAGTCCTCGCGCAAGCCAACGCGCTGGCT
>CAZQMR010000052.1:0-11693 GCA_964594465.1 uncultured Rhodobacterales bacterium | reverse complement strand
ATCAATACCCCGGCCGCGATGATCCTGAGCGGGAATTGCATGATCCAGCCAGACCGCTTTCATGCCACTTCGTGGTGGGACGATTTGGCTCAAAACCGCGCCACCGCCATGCATTATCTTGGTATCATTCCCCCTGTTCTGATGGCGGCTCCACAAAAGGCAGATGACCCGAAACCTCAGATCAAATTCGGCCTTGGTGCGGGGCTTGACCCTAGCCTTCATGCAGCGTTCGAAGAGCGCTTCAAAATCCCCATGGTCGAGGTTTGGGGCATGTCAGAGACTGGTCGCTTTCTTGCGGATAATTTTGAACCACGCCAAATCACGACCCGGGCCTTTGGCCGCCCAAGCGGTGATCTTGACGTATGCGTTTTGGGAGAAGATGGCCAAGAGCTGCCGCCAAATTCAGAAGGGCAACTTTGTGTACGCGCGCTTGGTGACAATCCTAGCCAGGGATTTTTCAAAGAATACCTAAAGGACCCGGCGGCCACCGCAAAGGCATGGGAAAACGGCTGGTTTCATACCGGCGATCTGGTAACGCAGGATGAAACCGGAATGCTATATTTCGTGGAGCGCGCCAAAAACATCATTCGCCGCTCTGGTGAGAATATTTCCGCAGCCGAGGTCGAGAATGCCTTGATTGGCCATCCATCAGTTGACCAGATTGCAGTCCTCAGCTGCCCGGATGAATTGCGCGACGAAGAGGTTTTTGCCTGTATTAAGCTGTGTCAATCCGTTGATCTGAAGACGCTGATGGAGTTCGCAGCAAAACAACTCGCCTACTACAAACTGCCGGGCTGGATTGCTCCAATGGAAAAGCTGCCGGTCACTGGTACGCAGAAAATTCAAAAGCACCAGATTTTTGGAAAACACAGTGATCCGCGTGATCACCCAAATGCGCAGGATCTGCGCGATCTGAAATCTAACTACAGGCAGCGTTCATGACAGCAAAAACTACTCTTGAACTGGATGGCGAGGTTTCGATCATCCGCTTCTCAAATCCGCCAGACGGATACATGACCGATGATACATCAATTGGCTTGCTGAACGCACTGGATCAGATCAAGGATGCAGGTGGCATCAAAGTCGTGATCCTCACAGGCGCTGATCCGGGTGTTTTCATACGTCATTTCGATGTCAAAACTCTCGAAGAACGCGGGCGTGCGTTGCGCGACAAAGGCATCGTTTTCTCTCTCGATCGCATGGTTCCAGAGGCACCGTTGCATGAAGCGTTACACCGCATTGAGGCGGCCCCTCAGGTTTTCATTGCAGCGCTCAACGGCACAGCAATGGGCGGCGGTTTTGAGATTTCACTTGCCTGCGACATCAGGCTGGCAGAGGCCGGTGAGCATTGGCTGGGCCTGCCGGAAAGCAACGTCGGCCTTTTGCCGGGTGCAGGTGGAACCCAGCGATTACCACGCCTGATCGGACAGGCCAAAGCGCTTGAGTTCATCCTCAAAGGGCAGACCGTGCGTCCAGAAACTGCGGCTGAGATCGGCTTAGTTTCCGAGGTCACAGAGGGGCCTGTTCTAGAACGTGCAAGAATACTCGCAACAGAGCTTTGCGAAAAGCCCAGTAAGGCGCTCGCTCATATCAAGCGGCTTGTTCGAGATACTGAGAATTTCGATGGATTTGGCGCTGAACGCACACTGTTTTGCGATCTTATGGTCTCGGACGAGGCCATAGATTTGATGCACTCCATGAACACCGGCGGCGATATCCGTAATCCGCGAAAGAGGTGACTGATGGCTGAAAGTCTTGATGATACGCATGTGATCTTGCCCGACTTGTTTGCCACGCACGCGCGACATGATGGCAGCCGTCCAGCCATCGTATGTGGCGATAAGACACTGAGCTGGGGCGAATTTGATGCAGCCATGAACCGGCTTGCCAATGCTCTTCTCGATCTTGGTCTCAAGAAGGGCGACAAGGTTGCTATGCTGCTGGGTAACGCGGTTGAAACCCCTTGGGTCATTTACGGAGCGGTCCGCGCAGGTGCTTGCGTTGTGCCTTTGTCAGGGATGCTAACGCAGATGCAAATCGCGGGTCTGGTTGCAGACAGCGATGCAACGATGATGATTGTAGCCCCTGAGTTCCGCAATCTGTGCGTGCCAGATCAAAGCGGAGTTAAACACTGGCTCGGACTTGGTTTTGGCGACGATGGCTGGAGCGATCTTTTAACGCTCACACAAGGCGCGCAACCACATCATCCGGGTATGAAACTAAGCCCAGATGATGACTTCAACATCATTTACACCTCTGGCACGACCGGCCTGCCTAAAGGAATCGTGCAAACCCACCGCGCCCGCACCCATTGGGCGTTTTCCAATGCCACAGAGATGAGCTTTTCGGCTGATAGCCGTGCCCTGACCACTACTGCGCTTTACTCCAACGGAACGTGGCTGATGATGCTTCCGGTACTGTTTTCTGGGGGAACTCTGCATATCATGCCGAGTTTTTCACCTGATGTGTGGCTAAGGGAGATTGACGCGGCAAAGATTACCCATTCTTTCATGGTCCCAACACAGTTTATCGGGGTTCTGGCAACGCCTGAACTTGACGCGGCTAACCTCACGTCATTGCGGTCACTTCTGAGCGCAGGATCACCGTTGCGCCAAGACACCAAACAGGCAATTCTTGAACGCATTTCTCCTAGACTGTTTGAACTCTACGGCTACTCAGAGGGCTTTGCGACACTGCTGCGGCCGCATCAGCATGCCCGAAAATTCACAACCGTCGGCACGCCGGTAATAGGCTTTGAAATGCGGATATTGAACGATGCAGGTGACATCGCTCAGGTAGATGAACCAGGCGAAATTGCAGGGTATGGCGCAGGTATGATGAAAGAATATTACAAGCGCCCAGATGCAACAGCGGACATGATTTGGCGCGATGAGCGGGGCCGCACGTTTTTGCGATCTGGCGATATCGGCGCGCAGGATGCCGACGGATTCTTGAGCATTCTGGATCGCAAGAAAGACATGATCATCTCCGGTGGTTTCAATGTTTTTCCAACGGATGTGGAGGCCATCATCGGCCTGCATTCTGATGTTTTGGATGTCACAGTTATTGGCGTTCCGCATGAAAAATGGGGGGAAAGCTGTCTTGCCCTTATCATCCCTGAGCCGGGCAAAAATCCTGACCCAGACGCGATACGGGATTGGGCGAACACGCGTCTGAGCAAACCTCAGCGCTTGATTGGCGTTGAACTGCGCGAAGACTTCCCGCGAAACGCACTTGGCAAAGTTCTCAAACGGGTGCTGAGGGAACCCTACTGGAGCTAGCCGGACGGGCCTTCCAAAATAGTCACCGCGCAGGCCGCTTCGTCAAATCCGATGACGCCCCCACCATTCTCAGCCAGTGCAATCCGCGCGCCCAATGATTGTCGCGGGCCCGCCTCGCCGCGCAATTGCTGGCAAAGTTCTTGGATCATCGACAAACCTGTTGCCCCAACCGGATGACCCTTTGAGACCAATCCTCCCGAAAGGTTCACAGGAAGTTTGCCACCAAGCCGCGTATCTCCGCTTTCAACATAAGAACCGCCGGTGCCGTCCTCACAAAACCCCATCATTTCGCATTGATAAAGCTCGCAAAACGACGTCGCATCATGCACCTCTGCAATATCGATGTCTGCAGGCGTTAGACCGGCTTGTTTATAGGCGGCCTGAGCCGCAAACCGGCTAAGGCCGGGTTCGTCGAACGCACGGTACTTGCCACCCGAAAGTTGCGAGGCCCTCACCTTCACAGCCCGCGCCTGAACATCAGCAGATTGCCCGGCAAGGTAGTCCTCAGACACAACCAAAGCCGCGGCCGCACCGTCCCCAATGGGCGCGCACATCGACCGGGTGATCGGGTCTGAGATCAGCCGATCATTCATCACGTCTTCTACAGAAACTTCGAACTGGTACTGAGCGTTTGGGTTCATGGAACCGTGCCAATGGTTCTTGGACGCGCCTGCAGCAATCTGGGCCTGCGTGGTTCCGTGCCTTTGCATATGCCACTTGGCCTGCATGGCGTAAGTATCCATGAAAATGGTGCCACCCGCACTTTTGGGATCGAAGCTCTTGCCCGTTTCCTTGGCGGCGCGGGCATAATAATCATGCCACTCTTCCGGGTTTAACTGATCAATACCACCGTCAAAAATATCTTGTGTGCGGGCAGGATCATCGGGAACAAACGTCTTCTCCACCCCAATTGCCAAAGCCACATTGACTGAGCCGGATGCCACATCCTTGAACGCACCATTAAGAGCCATGCTCGCAGTTGCACAGCCCCCCTCAACATTGATCATCGGCACGCGCTCAGGAAAGAGACCCGCCTCGACCAAAGGCGAAAACGTTACCTGCCCTCTGATGCAGGCCTGACCGAAGGTGCCCATTCCGCAATTTCCAAACCACCCAATCTCAATGTCATCGCCAGTTTCCAGACCCGCATCGTGCAAAACACCCAAATATGTTTCCCGGGCAAGATCACGAAAGCTATCATCGGGCCGTTTGCCAAATCGCGTCGAATGAGCCCCAATTATGTAAACACTGGCCATGAAATTCTCCTTTAGGGCATTTCTATCAGGATCTTGCCGTTGCGACCACTTTTTGCAGCATGGGCAAGCGCTTCGTGAAACTCTGCAAGCGGGTAGACACGCTCGATGTCAGCGCCAATCAGCCCCTTTTCCAACCAATCCGAAAGCCGTGCGTAGTGACTGGCAATTTTGTCTCGTCCTGCAGTTTCAAACCACTTGGCCAACCAAAAGCCCTGCAGTTTGATGTCTCTAAAAACCAGATCGTAAGGCTCAATCTGACAAGGCGAACCGCTCAGCAATCCATAGTTTGCAACCGTCGCGCCGTCCTCCAACATGTCAACTAAAGCAGATGTCGCCCGACCACCAACCGCATCCAATCCTAATTTTGCAGTTATTCCCGTCAGAGCTTCGGGAGTGCAATCCGGGTGAATAAGCACATGATCCGCACCTGCATCGTAAAGCGCTTTGGCAGGTTCATCGCGACGTATGATGCTGACGGTCTTAAGTCCCAACGCGCGTGCAATCTTGACCACATTCAACCCCACCGCAGAGTTTCCAGCATTCTGAACCACCCAATCGCCCGGTTCTAGCGCCACAATGTCTTCAAGCATAGCCAGAGCTGTCGCAGGGTTCGCCTTTAACATGGCCGCTTGGTGCAGGTCTGACGTCTCAGAAACCTTCACAACCGCGCCCGCATGGCAGAGCATTTGCGTGCACCAAGAACTGCCACCAAACGGGATCACCAAATCCCCTATTGCGAGACCTTTGACCGCTTCACCAACACTCGAAACTCTGGCCAAACACTCAGCACCGGGAACAAATGGCGGCTCAGGTTTCACGCCATACTTGCCCTCAAGGGTCAGAATATCCGCCGGATTGATTACGGCCAGCAGCACATCCAAGAGAACCTGCTTTGGTGCTGGCAGGGTCGGTGATGCAAGTTCGATGAGTTCAACTGCCTCAATTCCAGTTCCCATAGCATGCAATGCTAGCATAATGACGTCTCCAATTTCCTCGTGAGGGTGCCATGAATTAACATCTTCGCCAAGCGGTAGCGTTATCTGGTCTTTCGCAAAGCCCTGCCAACAGATGAGAATTACTCTGGCGTGTTCGACCGCACACCACTTGACATAGCAATTGCGCAAAATGAAAAAGGGCGTGCGCTCAAAAGCGTTGTGTCTTGCTCACGGGCAACATCCCCCAGTTAAAACAAGGACCTGACGATGCATCTGCGCACCAACCACCCCTACCCGTCCCGGCGCTCGGCACTCGTGGCACAAAACATCGTCTCGACCAGCCAACCGCTCGCCGCACAGGCCGGTCTCTCCATGCTAGCACGCGGCGGCAACGCGGTGGACGCTGCCATTGCTACAGCGGCGACCCTGACAGTGGTGGAACCAACGGGCAACGGTCTTGGCTCAGACGCCTTCGCGATCCTCTGGGACGGCAACGCGCTGCATGGCCTGAACGCCTCCGGGCGATCTCCAGCCGCATGGAGCCAACAGCGGTTTGCTGGGCTGGATGAGATGCCAATGCGCGGATGGGAAAGCGTTACCGTACCGGGTGCCGTCTCCGCTTGGGTCGCGCTGTCCGAACGCTTTGGAAAACTGCCATTTGAAACCTTGCTGGAACCGGCAATCGGCTATGCCGAAAACGGCTTTCCCGTCTCCCCTGTGATCGCCATGCTTTGGGCACGTGGCGCAGAGCTTCTTGCGGCACAACCCGGATTTGCCGACACGTTTCTACCGAACGGTAAAGCACCCGCTGCCGGTGAAATCTTCCGAAATCCAGACATCGCTCATAGCCTGCGCCGGATCGCTGAAACCAAAGGCAAAGCGTTCTATGAAGGCGATCTGGCCGAAGCCATTGAAGCCTTCGCCAAAATCCATGACGCAGCCCTGCGCGTGTCCGATCTCGCAGCACATGCACCCGATTGGTGCGGCACAATCAGTCAGAAATTCGACGATGTATCGCTGCACGAAATACCTCCCAATGGCCAAGGCATCGCAGCGCTGATGGGGCTTGGCATCCTATCTCAGACCAATATCCGCGAACTTGATGCAGATGACCCACAGGCAATGCACTTGCAAATCGAGGCGATGAAGCTCGCCCTTCGAGATGCCGAAACCTATGTGGCCGATCTCGACCATATGACAGACGTGACGACCCAAGATTTGCTGGACGCAAGTTATCTTGCCGATCGTGCAAAGCTCATTGATCCCAACAAAGCCACTGATTTCGTGGCAGGCGCACCCAAGCGCGGTGGCACGGTTTACCTGACGGCCGCCGATGCATCCGGCATGATGGTTTCGTTTATCCAATCCAACTACGCAGGATTTGGATCCGGCGTGACCGTGCCCGGCACCGGCATTCACCTGCAAAACCGGGGCGCTGGCTTTTCCCTTGATCCACAAAACCAGAATGTCGTTGGCCCAAGCAAACGCCCGTTCCACACAATCATTCCAGCGTTCCTGATGCACGGTGCCGAACCCTTGATGAGTTTTGGTGTCATGGGCGGACCGATGCAAGCACAAGGCCACGTGCAAATGACCCTGCGCACTCAGCTTTGGGGCCAAGACCCACAAATGGCCGCCGACGCACCTCGCTGGCGTGTGGTTGAAGGGCTTGGGGTGGCTTGCGAAACATCCATGCCAGAAGCTACACGCGCGCGCCTTTCAGACATGGGCCACTCACTGTCCCTGGAGGAACCCGACAATGCCTTTGGCTTTGGTGGCGCACAGATCATCGCCCGGCTTGAAAACGGCGCCTATGCGGCAGGATCTGAACCGCGAAAAGATGGGCAAGCCGTTGGGTTTTAAACTTTGAGTTAACTGCAATCTTGACGCAATATTGTAACTTATTTACCTTTAATTTCAATAACTTAGATCAATTTCATGCTTCCCTGCCCTTCAAGATAGCCTAGAACGGTTCCAGCACGAATATGGCACGTGCTATGCACAGCTTTACAGCTTCACCGGTGTTTTTTGACTAAGTCGTTAACAAGGGATTGAAGACTGGTTTGGTCGAGATCCGGTAAGCCTTTTAGCGTGAGCGTGATCTTACCACCGAGAGACTTGGCTTTGATCGATGCTCCATCTTCGCCGTGCCACTCCGCCTCTATCGAGGACTTTTCTTTGCGGACTGCTTTTGTTGAACTTGCTGGGGCGAAGGGGCCTTTTTGTGCGACGAATTCCGCGAGCAAGGCAAGCTCGTCTTGGGGTTTGGCAAAGCGGGTGTTGCGATGCTCGAAGGCAGAAACCAGCATGCCCCCCCTGCCCTCTCGGATGGCTTTGGCGAGCGCGATGCCGAGGCGCTCGCCGATCTGTTCGGGGAAGTCGAGCAAGGTTCCGATCTCTTCATAGACGGTCACGAAGCAGCGGATTTTATAGCGGCGATTTCGGTTTGCTGGCTCGAATAATGTGTCGATCGCAGTTTCTACTGTGTCAAACGCACCTTCAGCAGTTGCAACGGAACAGATGCGGCCACGCTCGAAGAAACTAATGTCCTGGCGGATTTCGTTTTCTTCGATCATCGCAATCATTTTGGGAACCGTATCCGGCATTTGTCGCACGAAAGCCAAAACGGTTGCGAACCGATCTTCGCCGGTTTCTTGATGCAACTCCTCTAGAACGGATAGACGCCGCAGGCCACTGATCAGATCATAGGCCGGACCATCTAAAGAGCCGTTTGCAGACACCTCGATGGGCGTCTGCTGACCGCGCGCCTGAATACTTGCCTTTAATGCAGCCCACTCTTCGCCACTCTTTTGAAGCTGACGACGATCACGGCTGAGGGCAATGGGATCAATGCTGGCCAGATCGAGCGCAACGACCAAGCGCCCTTCGCTGGCCGCAGTGTCAAGCGCCCTGCCCTTTTCGGCAAGATCGCGATTTTCCTTTTTCAGGCCAGCCATCTCCGCTTCGATTTTTTCGCTCACAGATGCGGCGACTTTGGCGATTGGCGGCGCTGAACCGAGGGCTGATTTGCGCTTTGTTGCTGCTGCTTCTTGCGCGGAGGTTCTCGCGTCACGCGCGCGTGACGGGTCGATACTGCCCAGACGTTTGCGGCTCATTGGTCTGCTCCTTCAACAGGTTCGCGTTCGGCTTGCTGCTCTTCCAAATCACGCTCCCAGCACCCGACCAGCAGTTTCTTGAATTCGATATAGGTCATGTCAAAGGTATCGCGGCCCCGCCGATATGTGTCGCGATTGAAGTCCCCGTAATTTGCTTCGTAGATGCCCGATACGCGCTCCCCCGCTTGGCCCACCAAGGCGGTATATTCCTGGCGATGCGAGGCGACGAAATCGTCGAGATAGACCTGGATCACATTGGCCAGATCGCCTTGTTGACTACCGTCATAGCGGGTCAGCAGAACCTGCACGACATCCCATTCGAACTTGGGCGCTTGGTCGGAAATGCGGGCCATCGTGTCTTCGATGCTGGCGAAGGTGGTGTAGAGCATATCAAAGAACCGGCCAGTGGAATCAAATTCGATGAAGGACGCACCGACCGGGATTAGCATGATGTCCGCGGCGGAGAGGGCGTTGATTGTGAGGTAGCCAAGGGCGGGGGGGGTGTCGATGAAGATGATGTCGTAGTCGTTGAGCAGACCTTCTTCTGCGAGGAAGTTTTGTACGCTGTCCCAGAACGCCCATTCGCGGCTTGTTTGCATCCAGACGGGAACTTGGAACTCGGCCCAATACAAGTTGAGCTGAGCCGGTAGGATGTCGATATTGGGCCAATGAGTTGGCTTGATCAGATCGTCGGCATTGAAGCTGAGCGCCTCGCGGACGTCTTCGTCCAGATCCTCGGCTGATTTCCCTTCGCTCTCGGCCCGTCTCAGAAGGTGACGCGCGCGATCCCACGCAAGTACGGCATAGGCGGTCTCAGCTTCATCTTCTGCCAGCACGCCAAAAATGGTCGACATGGAGGCTTGGCTATCCATATCGACCACCAAGACTTTGTAACCGTCAAGCGCAGCCGCCATCGCGAGGTGACCAGCTGTGGTGGTTTTTGCAACGCCGCCTTTGAAATTGGAGAGGGTTACAATCTTGGCTGGTTGTCCTTCGGGGCGATAGGGTTTGTAGCCCTTGCCGGTTTGACCCTCTTGCTCCAAGTAATCGCGGATCGTGTTGACATCTTCCAAGGTGAACCAGCGGGTGTTTCCTTTACCGAGTGCGCCTTGGGGCAGGGTGGGGGTTGATTTCAGGACGCGGCGGAAATGTTGGGGGGTGAGAGGGAGCATGTACTGGGTGATTTCCCAGATATTGAAGCTGCGCAATTCCTTTTGGCCGTCTGGCTTGTAGCCACGCCGTGCAAGATCATCGCTGGCTTTTAGACAAATATCAGCTGCGATGGTAAACCTATCCGTGGTTCCCTTAGGCGGTAGGCTTTGGCGTGCTTCTTTGGGATCGATTCGGGTTTGGGCGATTGTCGGCTCTGTACTGCTCATTCTCTTGTTTCCTAGAATGTTCGCGTTTTTTGCAGCATTTCATGTTTTTGGGAATATTGCGAGTGTGTTGATGCTTGAGGGGCGAAATTGTTGCGTCACGCGCGCGTAACGACTGGGATTAAGGAAGATTTGGCTTTCTGAATTGGAAAATCGACTAACAAAGGTTTAGAATCTTTAAGGACTTTAAGAAATTTAACTTAGAGATTTTCATTATAAATCAATATGCTGGTATGGTTTGAATACCTGTGAACGGGAAGAAGCATATCCGGCTGCGGTAGCAAGCCACTCCATTTACAGGGCCAAAGATACCCATTTGCGGGAACAAGAGTCCCCGAATCCGGGCTGTGCTTTGTGAGCTCTGTGAGGTTGAATTTGTGCATTTTAGGGGCTCTTCCTCGCCCAAATGCGGCTTGTTTTGGTGCTCAAGAGCGCATTTGGACTGCTAATAATACCCATTTGCGGGATGAGTTCAGCTGAAAATACCCAAATGCGGTGGCGCGGTATTGCGAGAAATACCCGTGTGACTTGACAGGTGGAGTTGCATCCTCAAGGTATGGTTAAAAAAGTGAGCAGGGTTTGGGCCAGATGGATGCGCCGGTCAAACATCTCCGTGACAATGAAACGGTTAAGAAGCATGTTGCGGCGATTCATGTCGGCGGCAAGCTGTCGTTGTTGCAACGCAAGCTTTCGAATTGCCTGTTGCTCAATGCGTATGACGATCTGCTGACCAAACGCTCTCATCGGATTGATGCGCAAACGCTCTCGGCAATGGCTGGATATGATTCCAACGATCAAGCGACGCTGAGACAGGCGTTGCGTGCTTTGGCTGAGACAACGGCTGAGTGGGATATGTTGGGAGATGATGGAGAGCGGGAGTGGGGTGTTTCGTCGTTGATCTCATTTGCGACCCTGAAGGCTGGGGTTTGTGAGTATGCATATGCGCCGCCCTTGGCTGAGAAGTTGAGCGATCCTGCCGTTTTTGCGGTGATCAACATGAAAATTCAGCGCAACTTTACCTCTGGCCATGCGCTTGCGCTTTATGAGAATTGCTATCGGTTTGTGCGGGTTGGCTCGACCGGCTGGTGGGAGATCGATACGTTTCGGCGGCTGATGGGGCTGCATGATGTGGCGTATTACGATGTTTATTCGCGGCTTAATGCGAAGGTGATCAAGCCGGCGGTGGCGGAGGTGAACAAGGTTTCGAATATCCGGCTGATTGCGGAAACGCGGCGCGAGAGCCGGTCTGTGAGCCATATCCGGTTTTTGGTGAATAAGAACGATCAGCAGGCGTTGTTTGACTTGGGCGATGATGCGGGTGTTGTGCGTGGGCCGGTGTTTCGTAGGCTGGTTGAGAATGGGATTTCGGAGCGGCTGGCGCGGCAGTGGCTATCGGAGCATTCAGAGGATGAGCTGGCGGCGAAGCTTGACTGGATCGAGGGTGAGCGCAAGCGGGGCAGGGTGCGCAAAACGCCGGCGGCTTATCTGACGGCTGCCATCAAGGAGCGGTATGAGGTGAAACCGGTGCCTGCTATTGCGCGCAAGGCAGTGCCGGTGAAGGCTCCGGTGCGTGACGCGGATGAAGATCGGCGGCATTTGAGGGCCGAGATTGAGGGCGCTTGGCGTCAGCAGTGCCTTGGCGCGATCCTGGCGTTCACGGAGCGGCATTCACCGTCACGGCGGAAGGTGGATAAGGATCGGTTCGAGCTGCAACTCACTGACGAAATTG
>CAZQMR010000051.1:0-18330 GCA_964594465.1 uncultured Rhodobacterales bacterium | reverse complement strand
CGCAAGATCGGCACGCTTTAGAGCTTCATCAACGGTCAGCGTGATTTCTGTGCTGACCGCTACACCGACACTCACAGTGACCTCAATCTCTTCGCCCGTTTCCGGCAAGCGAAACGGAACTTTCCCGATGGCCGAACGCACCCGTTCAGCGGCCATAGCAGCAGTTTCTAGCCCCGTGTCTGGCATGGCCACACAAAACTCCTCGCCGCCAAGGCGCGCAACAAGGTCAACCCCGCGCACATTTTCCTGAAGCCGAAGCGCAAACTCCTTAAGCACATGATCGCCCGCGTCGTGACCATGTTCGTCATTTACACGCTTAAAGTTGTCCAGATCCAGCATCATGACCGCCACGCCAGCTTGCGCACGATTGCTTCGCTCAATCATGCTCTGAATGTGTTGCGTCGCATAACGGCGATTATACAGGCTGGTCAGCGGATCAATGACAGCCATTTTCAACCCATCAATCACGTTGGAACGCAGACGATCCGTCGTGCGCTTGCGTTTGATTTGCGAGCGAATGCGGGCCACGAATTCGTTGCCGTCAACCGGGGCCATTACATAATCCGTCGCACCAAGATCAAGCGCGGTTGCCGCAGATTGAACATCACCCTCATCGGCGACAAACAAAAACGCGGATTGGCGCGTGCGCGAATTGGAGCGCAGTGCTGAAATCAGACGCAGACCAGCCGCGCGCCCGGCAAAGCGGTTCAGAATGATAAACAGCTCCGGCTCAATGCTGGCTGATAGCGCAAGCGCCTCCTTTTCGTTGGTCGCCAGACACGGCTTAATGCTCAGATTTTCGCGCAAAATGCTCATCCAGTTTCGCGTCATAGACGTGTCATCCCCAACCAGCAATGCCGTTGTGGCAGGGCTAGGCACAGTCTCTGAATTAATGATAAAATTGTTCAATCCCAACTCACGCGAAGTCGCATCGCGCAGTCGCAACTCGTCGAACATGATCTTCATGCGCATCAAATTACGGAGCCGTGCGAACAATGCCTGATCTTCAATTGGCTTGTTCAGAAAGTCATCGGCCCCAAAATCAACCCCTAGAATGCGCTGCTCCGGTGGCTCTTCGCCGGTCAGCATGATCACCGGGATATGTTCTGTTTCCAAAGACGACTTTATCAACCCGCAAGCCGCATAACCGCTCATATCAGAAAGGCAAACATCCAGCATGATCAGGTCGGGTTGCTGGCTCAACGCGATCGTCATGGCCTCCTGACCAGAGGCCGCCGTGAGCACTTCGTAATATGCCTCTTCCAGTTTGGATTTGAGCATCATCCGGTTGGCCGGTATATCGTCGACGATCAGAATGCGTCCTGACATGCGACCTCCTTTGGGATGCGTTGCTCGGTTTAGAATTGATGCATTTGTCTGGACGTTCTGTTAACATCCAAGGTCTTAACGAAACCTTTTGAAACTGCGGACAAATGTTTCTATTTCATGCGCAAGGATGCCTATGACCCAAGACGAAGCCGAGATCGCAACACTGGAAGCTTTGGGTTGGATTGCTCAGGATGACGAGCGGATTTCAGCTCTGCTTGGCGCGACAGGTGCGGACCCCGCATCGCTGCGGTTGCGCGCGAAAGAGCCTGAATTCATGGGGTTTATCTGGGACTTCCTGATGATGTCCGATGAAAACGTGCTGGGTTTTTGCGAGGCCTCAGGCCGCGATCCCAACACTATTGCCGAGATCCGCGCAGCCCTGCCCGGCGGTGATGTGCCTCATTGGACCTGACCCGGCAATTGGCTCAAGTTTGAAGTAAAATTCTCGCCAGTTTGTCACGAAAGTCATCTGACAACGGCTGCGGCCTGTGGCTCGCCCGGTCAACATAGACATGGGTGAAGCTCGCAACCGCTGCGGCCTCGTCCGCCGTCCCTCGAAACAGCGCCACTTCATAGGTCACAGATGTGCGGCCAATCTTGCGCACGCCAAGACCTGCTGTCACCGGATCTGGGAAACCAAGGCTCGCGGCGAACTCGCAAGATGACGCAACCACCAAGCCAACCACATCGCCTTCCGGCACATCGAGCGCGCCACTTGTCTTGAGCCAATAATTCACAGCCGTATCGACGTATTCATAGAAGACGGCATTGTTCATATGGCCATAGACGTCATTGTCTCGCCAGCGGGTGGTCATTTCATGATGCACCGCGTAGGTTTCGCGTGTCTGCGGCATTTCTGCTCCCTTTCCTTTAACACAGTCCATAGATCAAGAAGTAGGCTCCAATGAAACCACAAATTCGCGGTCTATTGTTCGATAAAGACGGCACCTTGTTTGACTTCAAGGGCAGTTGGGGGCGTTGGTTGAACCTTCAAATCGAAAGCCTTTCAGGGGGTGATCCCGCCCAAACCGAAGCGCTTTGCACGGCGACAGGTTACCGCCCGCAAGACAACTCCTTCGATCCGGCCAGCGTTGTGATTGCGGGAACCCCCGGCGATATTGTCGAGGCTATGCTACCGCATTTACCTCAGTTTGATCGTCAGGGTTTGCTTGAACACTTGGTTGAAACTGCGGGCCATGCCCCACAAGACGAGGCCGTTCCACTTGTTCCGCTTCTCAATCGCTTCAAAGCCGCAGGGTTGAAACTCGGGGTTGCAACCAATGATGCAGAAATGACAGCGCATGCTCATCTAACGTCAGCCGGTATCGAAACAGCGTTTGATTTCATCTCGGGTTCTGACAGCGGATTTGGCAGCAAACCAGCGCCCGGCATGCAAAAGGCCTTTTGTGACGCTGTTCAGCTCGCGCCTGAACAAGTCGCAATGGTCGGTGACAGCACCCATGATTTATTGGCAGGCCAAGCCGCTGGCATGTACCGCATTGCGGTGCTTACGGGTGTCGCTGATGAAGGCGAGTTAGCGCCATATGCAGATGTGGTGTTGGGAACAGTCGGAGAAATCCCCGAATTTCTCGGTCTGCCACCGGAATAGCCCAAAATCCGACACCTCTTGTCGCGCGGGGCACAGTTCTCGCCCAAGAGCAGTGTCACCTTAAGCGAAATCCAAGGAGTAAGTCTGTTGAGCGATACCCATACGAACCCGCAATCCGAAGCACCAAAGCGCGGCGGACGTGCTGGGGGGCGCTCAGGCAATGCCCGTCGCGGCAAAGTGACGGCAATAGAACAGACGCCTTGGCGCATTCCCTACAACATCGATAACCCCACTGAACCGCTGCCCCCCGAAGGTGTCGCGGCGATCCATGAGGGGGCAATGCGCATCCTTGAAGAGATCGGGATCGAGTTTCTGAACGAAGAGGCCAAGGACTATTTGCGCAAAGCCGGCTGCGATGTGGCCGCGGATGGCGATAATGTGCGCATGGATCGTGACTGGGTGATGGAGATGGTCGCAAAGGCTCCATCCGAGTTTGAAATGGTCCCGCGCAATCCAGACCGGAGCATTCGCATCGGTGGGCGTAACATGGCCTTTGTCAACGTGTCCTCCCCGCCAAACGCGATGGACTTGGATCGTGGGCGGCGCGTGGGCGATATGGAAAGCTTCACGGATTTGATGAAGTTGACCCAGTATTTCAACTGCATCCATGTGGCCGGCGGGTATCCGGTGGAACCGGTGGACATACATGCAAGTGTACGCCATCTGGACTGTCTTTACGAAAAACTGGTTCTGACGGACAAAGTTGTACACGCTTATTCGCTCGGCTCTGAGCGAGTAGAGGACGTGTTGGAAATGGCGCGCATTGCCTCAGGCATGGACGCAGATGAGTTCTTTGGCACACCACGCCTATATACAAACATCAACTCATCCAGCCCATTGAAACACGACTGGCCCATGCTTGACGGGGCAATGCGTTTTGCGCGGCGCGGCCAACCGGTCAGCGTAACACCGTTTACGCTCGCCGGTGCAATGGCGCCTGTGACCATGGCGGGTGCGGTGACCCAAGCCTTTGCTGAGGGGCTCGCCGCGATCGCACTGCTGCAATTTATCAATCCCGGCACACCTTGCATTATCGGCTCTTTCACCTCCAACGTGGACATGAAATCGGGCGCTCCGGCTTTTGGCACACCAGAATATGTACGTGCGACCCAGATGTCAGGGCAAATGGCACGCTACTACGGGTTGCCATTGCGGGCCTCTAATGCTTGCGCAGCAAACGCGCCCGACGCACAGGCCACTTGGGAAAGTTCCAACTCTCTTTGGTCATCAATCAATTCAGGGGTGAATTTGGTCTATCATGCTGCTGGCTGGCTTGAGGGTGGCCTGATTGCATCTTACGAAAAATTCGTGATCGACTGCGAGATGCTTCAACAGTTTCAGCGTTACCTTGAACCGGTCATCACCGAAACCACACCAGACGCCATTGCACTGGAAGCCGTGCGCGAAGTCGGCCCCAACGGGCACTTCTTTGGTGCTGAGCATACCCAAGAACGTTACACTGATGCATTTTACTCACCGTTTCTAAGCGACTGGCGCAATTATGAGGCCTGGTCAGATGCAGGAGCCGTCTGGACTGCTGAGCGTGCGAACAAGGTTTGGAAGTCCATTTTGGCCGAATTTGAACCACCTGCGATGGACGATGGTATCCGCGAGGAACTCGCCAGTTTTGTCGTACGAAGAAAATCTGAAGGTGGCGTGCCAACAGACTTCTAAGACCATGATTTTGCCATGGTTGAGCGGCACAGGAACGCTGGGATTGCCTACGTGTTCTCTAAAATTGACTTCACTTGCTAAGCTGGCAGGTAGGACTTTTTGCAAGCCGATTAAGGTGAGAGTAACGCATTGGGCAAATAAGGGGGCGAGCGTCAACTGTACGCACCAATGCGGAGACCCCTGTGACCCAACCGGACGAAACTCAAGATGGATCTGAGACCGATGACGTCTTGATCGAATTACATGCCGAAGCGGGGTTAAGCGAGGCTGAAGAATTCCTTCAGACCTGCATCGACCTGCCAATCGACAAAAAGATAATCTTTGATGCAAGCGATGTTGAAACCATCAGCACGCCTTACCTCCTGACAATTGCAAGCGCCTTGAACTCCCGTGCGGAAAGTTCCCCCAAAATTGGCCTAAAAGGCGCGCCTCAAATCATGATCGACGGGTTCACCGATCTTGGAATGTTCGAAAGTATGATGAAAATGGAGTTTCTGTGATGTGCAAGGTTTTGGCTGTCGACGATTCAAAGCCGCTGCTCGCAATGCTCTCGAACTGCCTCAAAAAGGGCGGACACGAGGTCTTTACAGCAGTGGATGGAGTAGAAGCGCTGGATAGATTGCGCGAACATACCCCTGATTTGGTGATCACGGATCTCAATATGCCTCGAATGGATGGTCTTGAGTTCATCGAAAAAGCGCGCAGCGATCCTGCCGGGAAAGCAGTTCCAATGCTGCTATTGACCACCGAAACAGCGCAACCACTCAAAGACCGCGCCAGACAGGTTAAAGCCACAGGTTGGCTCACCAAACCATTTGATCCAGACCAAATTCTGGGTCTCGTCGATCAACTTGTTTAGGCAAATTAAGGGCTTTTCGAATGGATGATGATGAGGAAGACTACCAGGCCCTGTTCTTCACGGAATGCTCAGAAGGTCTGCAAGAGCTACAAGAACATCTTGATCTTCTCGTTGAAGGATCAGGTGATGCTGAAACACTGAACGCAGCATTTAGAACAGTTCACTCTATCAAAGGCGGCGCGTCTGCCTTTGGTTTCGACAATCTAATTTCATTTGCACATGCATTTGAAACCGTGATGGATCGTGGACGGTCTGATGAGCTTGAGCTGACGGACGACGTTTGCCAAGTGTTCTTGCGGGCAAGTGACTGCATGGAAATACTTGTGGAACAAGCCCGCGATGGTGGTGAAGTTCCCGCGGAAAAGATCGAAAAAGTTCTCACAGAACTTCGCGCACTTGCTGGCATTGAAGCGCCACAAGAGGCCTCCATTAAGGCCGTCGAAGAGAAAGTTGAGGAATTAGAAGACCTTGAGGAAGACGAATCTGGCAGTAGGGAAGTTAGATTCCTGTTCCGACCAGATCCGACACTCTTTCAATCTGGCCACGATCCTCTGCGCATGATTAATGCGGCCAAAAAGGTCGGGCTCTTCAAGGTTGAAATTGTGGGTGAGGTTCCCCCCACCAGCGAGCTGCAACTTGATGAATGCACAGTTCAGTGGCGCCTCTTCTTTGACACTGAGGCGCCTACGCAAACCTTGGTCGACTTCTTCTTAGTCTATGAAGCCGCTGCAGTCGCTGAGCTGGAGTTCGACGAGGCTGACGAAACAGATGACGAACCGGACCCCGGTGATCCACCTCCCAGTCCGGAGGCAGAGGCCAAGGGCCCTGACGACGCCGCTGTTCCTGTTGCTCAATCAGCCGAACCTGCAGTTGCACCATCACAGGATGGTGCACCAAGCGCCTCTGCAAGCAAAGCAGAACCAGATCAACCCAAAAAGGCTGCTCCTAAGGCGCCCGCGAAACAAGCCGCACGCTCCAAAGCCTCAAAAACGCTTCGTGTTGATTTGTCGCGCGTTGATCGCATGGTCAATCTCGTGGGGGAAATCGTCATCACGCAGGCTTCCGTCGCTCAACAATTGAGCGATGCCGAAGGCGAAGGGTCCGCTGAACTTGAAGTTGGTCACTCTGTTGAAGCTATGACGCGTCAAATTCGCGAATTGCAAGAAAGCGTGATGGCCATTCGCGCCCAACCTGTAAAATCTGTCTTCAGCCGTATGCCCCGCGTGGTGCGCGACCTAGCTGATACGCTCGGCAAAGACGTTCAACTTCTGCTGAGTGGTGAAAACACCGAAGTCGACACAACAGTTATTGAAGAGCTTACCGATCCTCTGACCCACATGCTGCGCAACTCGATGGATCACGGCATTGAAAGCCCCGAAGACCGAATTGCCGCAGGAAAGAACCCCAAAGGGACCATCCATCTATCGGCCGAACAACGTGGTGAACGTGTGGTGATCACCGTTTCCGATGACGGAAAAGGCATCAACCGCGAAGTTGTTCACAAAAAAGCAATAGAACGCGGCCTCGTCAGCGAAAAGGACACGCTCACGCCCGAAGAAATCGATCTTCTCGTGTTCCACCCCGGCTTTTCAACCGCGTCTCAAATCTCCAACGTCTCGGGGCGCGGTGTCGGAATGGATGTGGTGTTGAAAAACATTCAAGCCATCGGCGGACGCGTGACCGTAAAAAACACGCCCGGTGTCGGTGCGTCCTTCTTCATCGCTTTACCACTGACACTGGCGGTTTTGGATGGCATGACCATCTGCGTCGGCGAGGACCGATTTATCCTCCCGCTCTCATCGGTCGTCGAAGCGCTTCGCATCGAAAGCATGCAGGTGGAGCAACTGCCAGACCGAACAAAGGTCATTGCCCGACGAGGCGAATACCTCAAAATCTATTCACTTCGTAAGACATTGGGCCTCAAAGGCGAAACACAAGAAGAGAATATGGCAATCATTGTCGACACAGAATCAAGCGGCCTCGTCGCACTTCTGGTAGATGACTTATTAGGCCAGCGACAAGTCGTTCTCAAAAGCCTAGAGGCCAATTTCAAACGCATCGAAGGCGTTTCGGGCGCCACAATCCTAGGCGATGGCCAAGTCGCCCTTATCCTAGATGTGCCAAGCCTCGTCAGCACCAGCGAAATCACCGCAACACCTGAATGGGAGACGTTACATTGACCGAAGTCACTCCTCACGCCGATATCAATGCAGAATTTGAGGTCAGCAAATCCACAAAGCAGTATGTGACGTTTCTTGTTGGCGATAGATCTTACGGCGTCGACATCGTTAAAGTGCGCGAAATCAAACAATGGTCGCAAACAACGACCCTCCCAAATCAACCGGATTTCACACGCGGCGTTCTAAATCTTCGCGGAACAATCGTTCCCGTTTTTGACCTGCGCGCCCGTTTTGGCGGTGGCCTCTCCGAAGCCACAGAAAACCACGTTGTTGTGATCGTTCTCATCGAAGAGCAAACGGTTGGGATTTTGGTAGATGCCGTTTCAGACATCATAACAATTGCAAATGATGCTGTTAAACCTGTGCCCGGCCAATCCTTTCAGGATGATGGTCAATCCTTGAGCGGTCTGGTCAGTTCCGGGGATGATATGGTTGCGTTGCTTGATCTGGAAAATCTGTTTCCGCGCGATGAGGAATCAGCCGCTTAACTCCCGGGGTCCAAACCAAAATTATGACATTTCAATTCAGCCAAAAGTCCGCTGCCCCACCAGATGAATCAGGTGAGCTTAGCAACGCAGCGTTCAAACGAATTGCTGACCTAATCTACAAACGCAGCGGCATCGTACTCGCCACGCATAAAAAGCAGATGGCACAGGCAAGAATTGCCAGACGGTTAAGATCCCTTGGATTGCCCAGCTTTGAAGCTTATCTCGATCAGTTGGAAAACCAGCCAACCGAAGAGGAAAATGTCGAGTTTATCAATGCCCTGACAACCAATTTGACATCCTTTTTTAGAGAGCCGCATCACTTCACGCATTTCAAGGACGTTTTGCTCCCCAAATTGGCCGATGAAACGCGACTACGATTTTGGTCCGCAGCAAGTTCAACTGGCGAAGAACCTTACTCCTTGGCGCTCACAGCGCGTGAATTTCAGCAAAATAAACCAGGCTTAGATCTCAAGATCCTCGCCACCGACATTGATACCAATGTCCTCAACAAGGCATCAAACGGTGTGTACCCTTGCGAACGAATAGAAGATCTAGGGCCAGATGTGTCTCACTATTTCAGAGGGTTCGCGGCCAACGGGTCCATCACAATTCCGCCTGAAGTTCGCAGAATGATAACGTTTAAGCGTCTCAACCTAATGGAGAAATGGCCCTTTCAAGGGGAGTTCAACGCAATTTTCTGCCGAAATGTGATCATTTATTTCGAAGCAGAACAAAGAAAGCAGCTCGTAAATCGAATGGTGGAGCGAATTCAACCTGGCGGATATCTTTATCTAGGTCATTCAGAAGCACTTATCGAACAACACCCTCGTCTCGAAAACGAGGGACACACCATTTATAGGAAAGTGTAATGGACGCCGCAAAAAAAACAGTCCGCGATCAAGCATTGTTCGACCCAAAGCTCCAGATACTGACAATTCCGGTATTGCCAGGGGAACATAAAATCATCAGTCCTCGTGACTATTCCGAACCCATTGCGGTGCAAACCCTTTTGGGGTCGTGTGTAGCCGCCTGTATTAGAGACACAAAAAGCGGTGTTGGCGGATTGAACCATTTCTTACTCCCCAAAGAGACCGGTCAGTCTGACGGAGAGACCTCTGCCCGGTACGGCATTCACGCGATGGAGATGCTGATTAACTCAATTTTGGTCGGTGGCGGGCCCAAATCCAACTTAGAGGCCAAAGTCTTCGGCGGTGCCAACGTCCTGCAAGGCATTTCCGGCACATCAATAGGCGAAAAGAACTCAAAATTTGTGCAAGAATATCTCCATGCGGAGAATATCAAGGTCGTCGCGGCTGATCTTGGCGGGGATCGCGCACGAAAGGTCTATTTCATGCCGGAAACAGGCAAAGTACTGGTGCAGAACCTCTCGCCATCTTCCGAGCAAAGCGCACTGAAACTGGAGCAGTCCTATTCCAAACAGTTGCCGCTCAAGCAACCATCAGGTGGCGTAGACCTCTTTTAAGCCTTGGCGTCCAAGAGCAAAACAAACAGAAGGTGATCCTCTGGTTCACCTTCTACCACTAATTTGTCTCTACCAGAAATCGGTCCAAGAAACGTCCCAGCTCAGAAAACCCGTGCAAGGGCAACACCTCAGCCACAAACTGGTCCGGTCGAACAACAACAAGCGCCCCATTTTTGCGATCAATCCCACGCTTCGCAAAAATATCTTCGCGCACGCGCAAATCACGACAGAACACCTTTTCATAATCAATCAAACCCAAACGCCCTTTTCGCGGCTTCAACAGGTCAGGCAATTCTTCGAAAGCCATTTCTCGGTGCGGTGTTTGGAAGACGACCCGCAGATCAAGAACGCTGTCGACATCACCGCCAGTGTCGCGATATCGCAAAACGGGGCTGCTTGGGTCATTGGTCAAAAACGCGCAGAGCCGAGCAATTGCGCCGCCATTTTGCCCCCGATCCTGCTCTTGAGCAAAAGCGATCAGCCGCCAGCGACCATCCGCCTTCAGCGCGTGCCCCAACTCCATCAAACGTGCATCCGCGAGGCGCACAACAGGTGCTGAATGAAACCGCATGCCAACCGTTTGCCCAGTTGCCAAATGTTGAAACGCACCCGTACCAATCAGAGCCGACGGTTCATATTTCGTCTCAACTCCAGCGGTAAACCGGCCATGCTTTTTGAAATAGGTCTGGAATTGCGCCGCATCCTCAACCGTTTCGGATTTTTCGCTAAACAGCCGCGCCATATCCCGATCAAAATCAATCAGTTCCTTCGCCTTAGCCTGCCGTTCCTGAGAGTAGCTGTGCAAAATTCCAGCCCCTGCCCGCCCTTGCAAAACCATTGCGAGCTTCCATCCCAAATTGAAACTATCCGCCATCGACACATTCATCCCTTGCCCCGCTTTCGGGCTGTGGGTGTGGCAGGCATCTCCAGAAATAAAAATCCTGGGGGTCCGCGCCGCTCGTTCCTCATCTGGCACATCGTCAAATTGATCGCACACCCGCTGCCCAATCTCATAAGCCGACCACCAAGCGACCTCCTTCACATCTAGCGCATAGGGGGACAAAATCGCCGCGGCTTTGTCGATAAGCACCTCTGGGGTCACCGCACGATCGGCCACCCGTTCATCCCCGCTTAACTCATCAAGTTCGACATACAACCGCACCATAAACCCGCCTTCGCGCGGGATGACCATGAGGCTCCCGTGCTCGGCTGATTGCACGGCTGCCTTTAACCGAATGTCAGGAAAATCCGTGACCATAAGCACATCCATCACGCCCCATAACTGCCGCGCGGCTTCCCCCTTCAGCTTGTGCCCCATGACCGCCCGCGTCTTGCTGCGCGCACCATCACAGCCAACCACGTATTTCGCGCGACAAATCTCTGTCCCGCTTGGCGTCTTCAAAGAAACACGCAGCGGATATTCTTCATCATCGCAGTAGGTCACATCGTCGAGCTCGCACTCATACTGCGGCACCATGCGATGCGGGCCAGATTTCATCAGCTCAAGATAGAAATCATGAACCCGCGCCTGATTGAGGATCACATGGGGCATCTCCGACAGATCATCCTCAACATCCTCAATCCGATCCGCCCGATGCAAACGACCATCACTTGATGACGGTCGCCAAAACGCAACCTCGTTTACCCAATAAGCTTCGCGCAAAACTTTTTCCGCAAAGCCAAATGCTTCGAACATCTCAAGCGAGCGACAGGCCAATCCATCCGCTTGCCCGACTTCCAACGGTCCTGATTTGCGTTCAACAATCCGCGTTTTGATCTCAGGAAACATCGACAACTGAGCCGCCAATGTAAGCCCTGCCGGCCCACATCCAACGATCAAAACATCGCAATCAGTGTTTTGCGCAGGGGGCGTCTCGACTGCATTTTTTAGACGCGGGTCACCGGGACGATAACCGTTTAAATGGTATTGCATTCCCAGATCACCTCTAGATGTCATTTGTGTCCAAGATGCCAAATTTCGCCAAAATTTGGCTAAGATTTTACAATTGAACATCAAAGCAGAGCCGCTCCACAAGGACGGAATTGACCAATTTTTTACCGAATTCGTCGAACTTGAGAGCCAAGACAGGAGTTCAACGATTCTGAATGGCCACACAACGGTAAATGTTGAAATTGGGCGTTGCTCGCGAATTGAACTGTGGCTTGAAAAGTGAACTCTGACCGATCTGAAAATTGGGTTATCCCAATAAAGGAGATAAACGATGCCAGTAGCCAAATCATTGAGCGTACTCGTGGTAGACGATCAGCAGTCAATGCGGGGTCTCGCGCGCCAGTGCCTTAAAAAACTTGGCGTGTTGGATGTCTCACTTGCGGCCGGTGGCGATGCTGCGATTGAAATCCTCGGATCCAAGAAATGCGACGTGGTGATCTCTGATCTTAACATGCCCGGCATGAACGGCGTTGATCTCGCCAAAAAGATAAAAGCCCACCCCGTGTTGAAGGGAATTCCAATCTTGCTCGCGACATCTGATGCGTATCGTGACCAAGCTAAAGATGAATCCATTGACCAATTTGTGGCAAAGCCTTTCAGCGTGGCGGACATGCGCACAGCAATCGAAGCGCAGCTTGGAGCCCTCAGCTAAGGCAGCCGTTTAACACGTCATGATTAAGGGCATACCGTTGGTGTGCCCTTTGTCTTTCCAAAGCCCCCAAAGACCAGTTGCCCTAACATCGCGCAAGGTCCACACTCGCCAAAGTTCACTCTAGCAACTCTTCGGCGCAAAACTCCCTATGTCACTCAAACTCACCCGAAGCGAATGGCTCGGCCATGGCGCAATGCTGATCTTCGCAATTGGCATCGCTGGTGCGTTCTCCTTGGGGAGCATGACAGCAAATCTGATCGATCCCGTCGCAATCACCATCGCAAGGTTCGCCTTGGCTGCATGCATCATTGGGGCGCTCGCCATGGCAGGCCCGGGCATCAAACACAGCGATTTCAACGCGCCGTGGCGCTATGCCATGATGGGCATTGCAATGGCCGTCTACTTTGTCCTCATGTTCGAAGGTTTGAAAACCGCCACCCCGGTTTCAACTGCCGCAGTTTTTACGCTCTCTCCTATCTTATCTGGCATATTCGGCTGGTTCCTTTTGCGCCAAATCACCACAGCGCAAACCGCGCTTTGGATCCTGCTTGGCGCAATCGGCGCACTTTGGGTGATTTTCCGCGCGGATCTTGACGCATTCCTGCGCTTTGACATCGGACGCGGCGAAATCCTCTACTTCATTGGCTGCGTTTCGCACGCCTTTTACACCCCTCTCATCCGCCGCTTAAACCGGGGCGAACACCCACTTGTTTTCACCATGGGAATGCTGATTGCAGGCACCATCGCTCTTTTGATCTGGGACGGGGCCGCGTTGCTGAACACCAATTGGACAACCCTGCCCCTGATCACGTGGGTTACGTTGGCCTACATCACTGTGGTCGCAACAGCTCTCACATTTTTCTTGGTGCAATTCGCGAGCCTGCACCTACCTGCCTCCAAGGTCATGTCCTACACCTACCTGACCCCGGCTGTGGTCATTCTGTGGGAGGGTGCGCTCAATCACGGCTGGCCTACGGCCTATACTTTATTGGGCGTTGCCCTGACCATTACCGCTCTGATTGGCCTCTTACGCAGCTAAACCCACTTGCCCCATGCTCAAAGACCTGCTCTTTTTGCGCAAACCACGACAAAGGGTCCAACCATGTCAGAACGCCCCTCCTGCAAAGCAACTCAGCTCATCGATGACACCCGCGTGCGCGTCACCCGTTTCGATTTCGCGCCCGGCGAGGAAACCGGCTGGCATGTGCATGGCATGAACTACGTCATCACCGCCGTTACCGAGTGCAACATGCATTTGGAGATGCCAGATGGCACCACCAAAGACGTCACAGTGCCCGCCGGTGATGCCTATGTTCGTGATAAGGGTGTTGAGCATAACGTCATCAATGGGGGCACCAAGGCGATGAGTTTTGTTGAGGTCGAACTGAAGGAATGAAGCTCACGGCACCAAATCGTGCGGCTATCGTCACCTTCTTTGCGTGGCTGATCCTCGTCTGCATCACGCAACTTATTCGAGGCGATGGTATCGTCCCGCCCGCAATGAGCGCTTTCGGGTTTTGGTCGTTGATGAGTTTCATCGCCCTGCTTCTTGCTCTTTTGGTAAAGGTCATCACTGCAATCCTGCTTCTGATGGCCAGCAACATGAAATAAGGCACGGGCAAAAGCTCGCCTCATCCAATCGTGATCCGCAAAACGCTGGCGAAACCGAGCGGGATGCACGATGTAACACCCATCGCGCAGTCCAAAAACGACCAACACCAAAGTGAGCCCCATGTTCCGCAAAAGCCCCTTACTTGCTGCAAGCATTTTGTGCCTTGCAACCGCACATTCCGCCCAGTCCGAAGAAGCCGTTACCGCTCCCGGTATGGTGAAAAAGCAGAGCGAACAGTCCTGTTTCGGCGTCACAACCTTGCTAACCACCGATCAAGATTGGAAAGCGACATGGGAAGCCTCCAAAGACGCGACGCCAGCCTTTTCAACGGTCGACACGCTCAACATCGGCGACCAAGCCACTTTGGTTCTCTTGTTTTCCTGCCCCACGCTGATTGACGAAAACGCCCGCATTGAGTGCGATCTGAAAATCACGCCCAAGGGCGGCAGCGCGACCTTGCAACAAGGCGCGCTTCCCTGTTTCCAAGGTCGCTTGAGCCGGCCAAGGGAAGGTGACCATCTGGCACAGATCTGGCTTGATTTTGACGTAACAGCCGAAGAAGGAACTGGCCCTGTTGATTTCCGGGTTGGGCTCACAGATCGCAATGGTGGCGAACGCTTGTCCCTGACCTTGCCGGTAGAGTTCACAGGAAAAGACGGCAGCCAATGAGTGTGCGTTTTGAACAGGAGCTGCAGGACCGCCTGTTGCGATATACCGCCATCGACAGTCAAAGCGACGCCGGTTCCACCACCCAGCCGAGCACCGCAATTCAGCACGATATGCTGCACCTTTTGCGCGACGAACTGACGAAAATCGGCGCGACCGATGTTCGCCAAACCGAATATGGTGCAGTGCTTGCAACCATCCCCGGCACCGCAGATGGCCCCACCATCGGCTTATTGGCCCATGTCGACACTGCCCCTGCATTCCATGCAACCGGCGTCAAACCAGTTGTGCATAGCGGCTATAATGGCGGCGACATCACGTTTGCTGATGCCCCGGATTTGAAGCTGTCTCCCGAGAATTCACCACATCTCGCTGAAAAGCTTGGTCACGATATCATCACCGCCAGCGGCACGACTTTGCTCGGGGCCGATGACAAAGCAGGCGTTGCGATCATCATGGCCGCAGCGCGCCATCTCTTGGCAAATCCAGACATCCTCCATGCCCCAATTCGCATCGCCTTCACCCCGGATGAGGAGATTGGCCGCGGCGTCGATCAGGCTCTTCCGGGCGATCTGGGTGCGGATTTTGCCTATACCTTTGATGGCGCTAGCCTTGGCAACATCGAATATGAGAGCTTCTCAGCTGATGGCGCTCTGATTTCGATCAAGGGCGTTTCGACCCATCCCGGTGACGCCAAGGACAAGCTCGTCAATGCCGCTCACCTCGCAGCCAAAGTCATCTCTCTTTTGGATCAGCCCGGCCTCACCCCCGAAACCACAGAGGGGCGCGAAGGGTTCATCCACATCACCGACATAACAGGCGGCGCAGCAGAGACCCAAATCACCCTGATTTTGCGCGATTTCGAGCGGGACGGTCTTGCCACAAAGGGCGCCCTCGTCGAAAAAATCTGTGCGGCGGTCAACGCAAGCGAACCCCGCGCCCAGATCACCTGCGAGATCACACCGCAATACCGCAACATGCGCTATTGGCTTGAAAATGACATGGGGCCCGTCGAGCTCGCCTATGCCGCCACCCGCGCAGTCGGAATAGCGCCGGTTTCCAACCCAATTCGCGGTGGCACCGACGGTTCTCGCCTCACCGAAATGGGCGTGCCCACACCCAATATTTTTACTGGCATGCAGGAAATTCACGGGCCCCTTGAATGGATCAGTGTGCAGGACATGAACGTGGCGACGAACATGTGTCTAGAGCTTGTAAAACAAGCTGCAACATAAGCTTTTTTGCGAACAACTCGCAATCACGCCGGTTCATGCCTATCTAAAGACTATGAACAGACGTGACTTCCTCACCAGCCTTGCCGCCGCCAGCGCCACGCCCTTGGCAGCTCATCCAGCCCTCAAACTGGCCCCGCAAACCGCCAAAATTCCGCCCATGCTTTACCTCTGTGCCAAACATCAGGCGGAACGCCTTGGCCCAGCCAGTGCCGCCAGCCTGACGCGCAGGCTTGGGATTACGCCTCAAACGGCCCACGCGATCTCTGCGAAACTGATGCGGGCAGGCATTACGGCCGCGCCAATCGCACATCACGGTCCCAAGCTTGCGAAACCGAGCCTGCGCGAAACCGCTCAAAACTTGGTAAGCAAAGCCCAGAAACTGGATGAGCTTACCCCTGACGCAGCGCCGTCACCTCAATCTCAATCTTCATCGCAGGATCAGCCAGCCCCGCCTCAAACATAGTCGCTGCCGGGCGAATGCCCTCAAAGGCCGCGCGGGTCACTGGCCAACAGGCCTCAAAATCACTGGCATCGGGCAAGATGTAATGCACCCGCACCACATCCGCCATGCTCGATCCCGCCTGCTCCAATGCCCAGGCAATATTGGCAAAACACTGCTTTGCCTGCTCCGCCACATCGCCCGAGATCGTCATCGCCGCATAATCATAGCCCGTGGTCCCGGCCACAAAGATCCAATCTCCCTGAACAACCGCACGCGAATACCCGATCTTCTCCTCAAAAGGCGACCCCTGCGAAATCAACTTCCGTTGCATCTTCATCTCCAAACAAGTTTCGATTTTCATAAGTCGCTTTACAGCATCAGCCTTTTGGCATGCTGGAAAGCGACACTGAGGTTACCGCGCCGCGCACAGTTTCTAAAGCCGCATTCCGCAGGGTTTAGAAACTATGCGTGCAAAAAATACTTCCGCCGGAGGCATCAGACCTACCCCCAAAAACAAAGGCCCCAGTCCCAAAGGAACCGGGGCCTTCTCATCACTCAAAGCAAAACCAATCAGTCGATCTTGCTCAGCAAACTGTCCAGCGACGCTTTCGCATCCCCATAGAACATCCGCGTGTTGTCCTTAAAGAACAGCGGGTTCTCGATGCCCGAATAACCAGTGCCCTGCCCGCGCTTGGACACAAACACCTGCTTGGCCTTCCAGCACTCCAGAACAGGCATCCCCGCAATCGGCGAGTTCGGATCGTCCTGCGCCGCTGGGTTCACGATGTCATTGGAGCCGATCACAATGGCCACATCCGTATCCGGGAAGTCGTCATTGATCTCGTCCATTTCCATCACGATGTCATAGGGCACCTTCGCTTCCGCGAGCAGCACATTCATATGCCCCGGCAAACGTCCAGCAACCGGATGGATCGCGAAGCGCACATTCTTGCCTTTAGCGCGCAACCGGTTGGTCAGCTCGCTGACAGATTGCTGCGCCTGTGCCACCGCCATGCCATAACCCGGAATGATGATGATCTCATCCGCATCGTCCAATGCGGCAGCAACACCATCCGCATCAATCGCAATCTGCTCGCCTTCCACAGCCATCTGCTCACCCGCAGGGCCGCCGAAGCCACCTAGGATCACACTGACGAACGAGCGGTTCATCGCTTTACACATGATGTAACTCAGGATCGCACCCGAAGAGCCAACTAGCGCACCCACAACAATCAACAAATCATTGCCAAGGCTAAAGCCAATCGCCGCCGCCGCCCAGCCAGAATAGCTGTTGAGCATGGAGACAACGACCGGCATATCCGCGCCACCAATGCCCATGATCAGGTGATAGCCGATGAACAAAGCCGCCAGCGTCATCAACAACAGTGGCAGGAACCCACCTGAGTTGACGTACCAAATCAAACAGATCAGCGAGAGCGCTGCCGCACCTGCATTCAGCATATGCCCACCGGGCAGCTTTTCGGCGTTCGAGGTCACACGACCCGCAAGCTTGCCATAAGCAATAACCGAGCCAGTAAACGTGATCGCGCCAATAAAGATGCCAAGGAAAAGCTCAACCCGAAGGATATTAATCTCAACCGGGCTTTTCTTTGCGATCAACTGCGCAAATGTGCCCAGCTCCTTGGGATCAGCCGCCGCCGCCACATTGCCAATCTCAAAATGGGCAATGAAACCAACAAAAACCGCCGCCAAGCCAACCAGTGAGTGCATCGCCGCCACAAGCTCAGGCATCTGCGTCATCTGAACCCGCTGTGCAAGCTGCATCCCGATGAAGCCACCAAGACCAATCAGCACGATCGAGGCCCACCAAAGGCCACCGCCCGGTCCAATCAGTGTCGCCACAACGGCCAAAGCCATCGCCGCGATACCGTACCATACCGCCCGCTTGGCACTTTCCTGCCCGCTAAGACCACCCAGTGAGAGGATGAAAAGAACTGCTGCGACCACATAGGCCGCTGTTGTGAAACCGTCCATAACGCCAGCTCCCCCTTAAGACTTCTGGAACATGGCGAGCATGCGCCGTGTCACCATGAAGCCACCAAAAATATTGATCCCGGCCATAAAGACAGAGAGTGCCGCCAGCAAAATCACCAGAAGCGAGCCTGATCCGATCTGCATCAAAGCCCCCA
>CAZQMR010000050.1:0-18487 GCA_964594465.1 uncultured Rhodobacterales bacterium | reverse complement strand
TCTTCTGGCTCTTCAATCTCTTCATCATCGAAATAGCCATCTGCTGCGAGTTTTGCATCGCGACGTTTTTCGACCATGCGCACCAATTGAATGGAAATCTCATAGAGGAGGTAGACGACGGAGAAGAGAATGACCTGCGTGATTACATCTGGTGGTGTGACGATTGCAGCCAAGCAAAGTATTGCGACGACAGCGTATTTGCGGACGTTTCCGAGGCCTTCAGAGGAAACCAGACCGGCCATGCCCATCAGGGTGAGCAACACGGGGAGTTGGAAGCAGAGGCCAAAGGCGATGATGAATTTCATCGTGAGGCTTAGATATTCTTCGGCGGAGCCTTGGAAGACGATGCTTGCGCCGTCACCGTTCACCTCGCCCTCAACGGGCACGACGAATTGCTGGAAGCCTAGGAAGAAGTCAAAGGCCAGTGGTGTGACGACGTAGAATGCAAAGGCTGAGCCGAGCAGGAACAGGACTGGCGACGCAATGATGAAGGGGAGGAACGCGCCCTTTTCGTTGCGGTAAAGGCCGGGGGCGACGAAACGCCAGAGCTGGTAGGCAATAACCGGAAAGGCCAGCATGAAGCCGCCCATCAGCGAGATGCGGATGGCGACCATGAAGCCCTCTTGCAGCTTGATGAACTGGAGGCGGCAATCTTGGCCGCCCTCAACCAATGCGCCACAAAGCGGTTCGGTCAGGAAGTTGTAGATCGGGTTCCAGACGGTGAAGCAGATGATCATCGCGATTATGAAGGCGATGGCAGCGCGAATGAGGCGCGTGCGCAGCTCGGCCAGATGCTCGATCAGCGGGGCTGCGGTGTCTTCTATCTCGTCGGTGATGTCGTCGGTGTTGCTCATCGCGGTTCCAGAACGCAGCCTTTAGACGGCTGGTTTGTCTTTGGGAGCCGCTTTTCCGGCTGGTTTTTTGGCAGTTGATTTTTTAGCGGTGGTTTTCTTGGCAGCGGTTTTGGCAGCAGGCTTATCTTCGGCGGGTTTGGCCGCTTTCTTTGCTGCTGGCTTTTTCGCTGGGGCTTTTTTAGCTGCTGGCTTTTTGGCAGGTTCGGCATTGGCAGGCTCTGGCTTGGCCTCGCTCACCACAGTGGTGTTGGCCCGCTCTTCGGCCATTTGCGCACGAACTTTGTCGACTTTTGCCTTGGCGTCATCCGAAGAGGTCGCTTTGGTCGCAAAGTTCTGAGCGTAGTTTTTGGCCGCTTTGGTGGGCGAGGCAATATCGCTGCCGATGTCTTTGAGGCCCTTTAGGCCATCGGTCGCGTCCTTAAAGCCACTTTCATCAGCCGCTGCTTCCATAGAGCGCTGGAATTCCCGTGCCATGCCACGTGCCTTGCCCATGAACTGGCCAGCGGTGCGGAACATTCCGGGGAGGTCCTTTGGGCCCACGACGATCAGGGCCACAACCCCGATGATCAGAAGCTCTAGCCAGCCAATATCAAACATGCGTCAAATCCTGAGCTGATGATCAGGCTTTGTCTTTTTCAGGTGTGATATCAACGGCCTCTTCGGCAGTTGCATTTTCAATCTCTTCTTTGCCTTCGGCCACGCCGCGCTTGAAGGATGTGATGCCTTTGCCAACTTCGCCCATCAGGTTCGAAATTTTGCCGCGTCCAAAGAGGACGAGCACAACAACTGCGATCAGAAGGATGCCAGGAAGGCCAATATTGTTCAGCATGAGATATCTCCCATTTGTATCTCGGGTTTGACGGGCACGCCCGTCCTTGTCTGCACCATGATGTATTGCTTCAAAGGCCCATGTTCAAACCCTGAATGCGAAATTAACCGGCTAAATCGCCAGAAAGATAGGGATTTTCAACCTTTGACTGTGCCGAACAGGGAAAAACATAGCAACGGTCGCGTCTAAGCGAGAGCCAGAGCGGTGTGCCCTCTTTGGGAAGGAAAACCGCTGGGACGGTTGCGGTGAGCGTGGAGTTGTCATGGTCCATCGCCAGTTCCACGATACTTTGATTGCCCATGAAGCGCGCGCGTTTGACATGCCCACGCGCCGCCACGCCGTCCGCGATGGTTGGATTTGGCCCTGTGCCGTCGCGATCAAAATCTAGTTTCAGGTGTTGCGGGCGAATTATGATCTCAACATCGGTCTCGTCGCGCAGCCCAGGTGTGAAGAATTGACCGAAGGGCGTTTCGGTTTGAGCATGTTTAACAATGCCGTGTATCACATTGATATCAGAGAAGAATGCTGCAGCGTTCTTGTCCATAGGTGTGTTGTAAATATTGAAAGGAGCGCCGGTTTGCACAATCTGCCCGTCTCGCATCAAAGCGATTTGATCGGCCATGCGCATCGCTTCGTCTGGCTCGTGGGTGACCAGCAGAACGGCCGCATTTTCCTCCTTGAGGATGTTGAGAGTTTGGTCGCGAATCTCGTCGCGCAGCCGATTGTCGAGGCCGGAGAAGGGCTCATCCATCAGCAAAATCGCAGGGCGCGGCGCGAGCGCGCGCGCAAGCGCGACACGTTGCGCCTCACCGCCTGACAGTTGATGGGGGAATTTGTCCTCAAATCCTGTAAGATCAACACGTTTGAGCAAATTGGCGACACGCGCATCATCCCGTTTTGAGAGGCCAAAAGAAATGTTCTGGGCAACGCTCAAATGCGGGAAAAGCGCGAAATCCTGAAACATGAGACCCACTGAACGGGTTTCAGGTGGGGCGTGAATTCGGTCATCGGAAATCGTTTTCCCTTCGATTTCCACTGATCCTGACACCTGACGCTCGACCCCGGCCGCGATCTTGAGCGTCGTGGACTTCCCGCATCCAGACGGCCCCAACAGACATGTCACTGAACCCGCTTGCAGGTCCAAGGACACGCCTTTCACAACATCCTGACCATCGTAGGAATGGCGAATGTCTGTCAGGCGCATTTGGGGGTGATGTTCGCTCGCTTGCGTCATTTCCGATAAAAACCATCAAGTTCGAATGTCAGATAACAATGAATGCCAGTGTGAGCAAGCGTCTGCAAAATGATTCAACTTTATCAAATGGCTGAAGTCAGTTGCGTTTGGTTAGTCGAAAATTAGGAGGCTCGCCCTACAGAGAAGGTCTAGTCATTCGGAAGTGGTTCATGAAACGTATCCGCAATACTGTCAATTTCGCCAATCACATTGCAGCTGGGTTTGCATTGATCCTGTTTTTCTTGGGGGTCATCAGTGGCGTTGCATATGGAGATCTGCGCGTCGCTCAGGCGGACGCAGTTCCAAAAACCGACAGTTTTTTCTTTGCAGCGATGGCAATCGCCTTTTTGGCTATCGGGATTGCGGTCACACTCTACCTGCGAAATGGCCTTATTTGGCGATCCCAGAGTGTCGCGGACAAAATTTTCACCTTAGCACGCGGCGATATCCTCGCAGAGTTTACGGACGATGAAAAAGCAAAGATCAATGAACAGATTTTAACATCGTTGCGACTGGTCAGCGATCAATTGGTCGCGGCCGAAGAATTGAAGAAAGAGGAAGGTGTTTTGCTTTCCAGCGCCGAAGAACGCAGCTCGCAGATGCATCGGTTTCGAACATCCGTGGAAGGGGTTTTTTCCAAAGCAGCAGACGGGGAATTCAGTGCGCGGTTAACCGTCCCGGAGGATCGACCAGAGCTCAGTGAATTTTGTGGGCGTATCAACAGCTTTTTGGCCGGTATTGATGAGAGTTTTCAGTCGCTTAAAACAACAATGGCACAAATTTCAAGCGGGCAACTCCACTCAAAACTCGATGGAACGAACCATGGTGACTTCCAAGTTCTCCAAGAGAGTGTGAACAGTACAATGGATTTGCTGATCGACTTCATGAGTGACCTGAAACGTGCATCAAGCTCCGTGTCAGGCGCCACTGCTCGAATTTCCAAAGGATCCAGCATATTGGCCCAGCAAGTCGATGAGCAAGCCAGCTCCTTGGGCGAGGCTTCTACCTTAATGGATGGAATTTCGGAAAGTATTTCCAAAAGCACATCGAGCGTGACTCAAGCAGATAAACTCACCAGTAAAGCTGCTAATCAAGCCGATCATGGCAGCAATGTTGTTTCTGACGCAATTTCTGCGATGGAACGGATCGAGGGGAATTCTGATCGAATTTCTGACATCATTTCCGTGATCGAAGGAATTGCATTTCAGACCAATCTCCTTGCCTTGAATGCTGCCGTTGAAGCGGCACGCGCTGGGGATGCTGGTAAAGGTTTTGCAGTGGTCGCGTCAGAGGTTCGCAATTTGGCGCAACGTGCGTCAGATGCGGCGAAAGACATTACCGATCTTATCCAACAAAGCTCAGGGGATGTCGAAGATGGGGTGCGCTTGGTTAAGCAATCTGGCAACGTTTTGAACGACATTGCCGATGCTGTGCGACAGGTTGCCGATACAATGTCGGAATTGAACGTCGCAGGTGCGCAGCAAGCTCAAAGCGTTGGGGAAGTAACAGAAACAATCAAAGCCTTGGATTCTGCAAATGCCAAGAGCGTGAGTTTGGCCGACGAAGCCTCGCAGGGCTCCAAGGTGCTAGAGCAAGAGTCAAAGCGGTTGAGCGAATTGGTTAAGCGGTTTTCCAGCGAGGACAGTCTAGATCGAGACTGGGAGGAAACGGCCAAAGATGCACTAGCCGGAAAAACCTCCAAAGATCAAAAGCTCGAAGCGCCGTCTGCAACAGGTCAGCTTGCACTTGCGGACAGCAAAACTGTATCCGTTTCCGGCATGCGGCAGGAAATTTCGTCAGCAGTTGGTAGCGAATGGGAAGAGTTCTGATCGCTCTTGGTCTCTCAGCCCTCCATGGCCCGAACTATAAGGTAAGCGATTGCAGAACAGCGCTTTTTTCGTTGAGAAACCCACCGTTAAAATGGGGGATTCGTCGGACGCACGTAACGACTTGTCTTACCTAAGGAAGAGGCTTCTAGAGCTGCTTTCCTATGGTGCCACCGACTGAAATTCCATTGCCAACTTCTTGAGTTCCAGAAAGCACGACACCGCCTTTGACACCACCGGATCCAACTCCGATTTGCGTGCCCAAGCTCAGGCACCCAGACAATGCCAAAACAGATGCCAATCCAATTCCAAATTTTACGTATCTCACGTCATCACCTCAGTTTGGTTTCGATCGCCGGTCCGTAAAACCCCTCCGACTACAACTCATACATAGGGTGTGATCAGCAACTTCGCAAATCCAACCGATTCACTTTGCGCATAGTTGTCGATTCAGAATATAGAGCCAATCATGTTGGATCGAACGCACAATACACCCGAATTGCCCGCCGAAATTGCAAGGCGCCGTACCTTTGCAATTATTTCTCACCCCGACGCGGGGAAAACAACGCTAACTGAAAAATTCCTCCTCTATGGAGGTGCAATTCAAATGGCCGGTCAAGTCCGTGCCAAAGGCGAAGCGCGCAGAACCCGATCTGATTTCATGAAACTGGAACAAGATCGCGGCATTTCAGTTTCTGCATCCGCGATGTCTTTTGAATTCAAAGAGTTTTGGTTTAATCTCGTTGATACACCTGGCCACGCCGACTTTTCGGAGGACACCTATCGCACTTTGACCGCAGTTGATGCAGCGGTCATGGTGATTGATGGGGCCAAGGGCGTTGAAAGCCAGACCCAAAAATTGTTTGAAGTGTGCCGTTTGCGGGATTTGCCCATTTTGAGCTTCTGTAACAAAATGGACCGCGAGAGCCGTGATGTATTTGAAATTGTCGACGAAATTCAGGAAAATTTGGCGATTGATGTAACACCGGCAAGCTGGCCCATTGGCATTGGGCGAGACTTTATGGGCGCCTACGACATTCTGAATGATCGCCTTGAGCTCATGGATCGTGCCGATCGAAATGTTAAAGCAGAAAGCATCCAAATCGAAGGCCTTGAGGATCCACGCTTGGACGACCTCATTCCAGCGCAACTGTTGGAAAAACTTCGCGAAGACGTTGAAATGGCACGGGAATTGCTGCCGCCATTTGAGCAGCAAGCCTTCTTAGATGGCACGCTTACACCGATTTGGTTTGGGTCCGCGATAAACTCATTTGGTGTGCAAGAACTGATGAACGGGATCGGCGATTTTGGGCCTCCCCCGCAGGTGCGCCCGACGCATGGGCGTCAAGTAAGTCCTGATGAAAAAAAGGTGTCAGGATTCGTTTTCAAAGTTCAGGCGAATATGGATCCAAAACATCGCGACCGGGTGGCTTTTTTGCGACTGTGTTCGGGTCATTTCAAACGAGGAATGAAACTGAATCATGTACGCAGCGGCAAGCCAATGGCAGTTTCAAATCCGGTAATGTTTTTGGCATCCGACCGCGAGTTAACGGAGGAGGCATGGGCCGGTGACATCATCGGCATTCCAAACCATGGACAATTGCGAATTGGTGATGCGTTAAGCGAAGGCGAAGCCTTGCGGTTCACTGGAATTCCAAGTTTTGCCCCAGAACTGTTGCAATCTGTCCGCGCTGGCGATCCGCTGAAAGCAAAACACCTGGACAAGGCCCTTCAACAATTCGCCGAGGAAGGTGCTGCCAAATTATTCAAACCAGAAATTGGCGCGGGCTGGATTGTTGGTGTCGTTGGAGCCTTGCAATTTGATGTTTTGGCAAGTCGCATTGAACTTGAATACGGTTTGCCTGTTCGCATGGAGCCAACGCAATTTACGTCCGCACGCTGGATTTCCGGCCCCAAGGACAAATTGGATGCCTTTATCTCTGCCAACAAGGGTCATATCGCGACAGACCATGATGGGGATCCAGTCTTTATGACACGTTTGCAATGGGACATTGACCGGGTTGCACGCGACCACCCTGACCTGACCTTAACGGCGACAAAAGAGATGTTGGTCTAAAGTGCAAATTCGCACCAGTGGCTAGCAAGTAACCGATAAAACACTGATTTTATTGACCTTGAAAGCAAATTCGCATATGGATGCGTCAAGGAACGACTGTCTCAATCCGGGGACAAAGGCCGCGAGGACAAAGCGGTCAGAAATCAACACCGCAAATTCACTCGACGGAACTTTATGACCACATTTTCAGAACTGGAACTTCACCCGAAGGTCCTTTCCGCAGTAGCCGATGCCGGTTACGAAACGCCCACACCGATTCAAGCAGCGGCAATTCCATTTGCGCTCCAAGGACGGGATGTCTTGGGTATTGCACAAACCGGGACAGGTAAGACTGCGTCTTTCACTTTGCCCATGATCACAATGCTCGCAAAGGGCCGGGCCCGTGCGCGCATGCCGCGTTCCCTTGTACTTTGTCCAACACGCGAGTTGGCTGCACAAGTCGCTGAAAACTTTGAAGTTTATGCCAAAAACGTACGTCTTTCGATGGCGCTTCTGATTGGTGGCGTGAACTTCACGACGCAAGAGAAACTGATTGACCGTGGCGTCGATGTTTTGATTGCCACACCAGGTCGGTTGCTCGATCATTTTGAGCGCGGCAAATTGATGCTTACGGGCATTCAGGTCATGGTGGTCGATGAAGCCGATCGCATGCTTGATATGGGGTTCATTCCCGACATCGAACGCATTTTCAAACTGACACCATTCACGCGCCAAACGCTCTTTTTCTCCGCGACTATGGCCCCGGAAATCACTCGGATCACACAAGAATTCTTGTCAAACCCAGAACGCGTAGAAGTTGCGCGTCAAGCGACAACCTCCGAGACGATCAGTCAGAAAATCTGCCAGCATCGCCCCTCCCGGCGTGACCGCTCCGATAGCGAAAAAAGAGATATATTGCGCAAACTGATCGACGGCGAAGGGGATGCATTCTCAAACGCGATCATTTTCTGCAATCGCAAGCGCGATGTAGACATTGTCGCTAAGTCTCTGAAAAAACATGGATATGATGCAGCGCCAATTCACGGCGACTTGGAGCAGTCTCAACGAATGGCCACGCTAGACGGGTTTCGTGGGGGTGATCTGAAAATTCTGGTGGCGTCCGATGTCGCGGCGCGCGGTTTGGACATCCCAGATGTGAGCCATGTCGTGAATTTCGATGTGCCGATTCATTCTGAGGATTACGTACATCGCATCGGACGCACGGGACGTGCGGGAAAGTCTGGAACGGCGATCACCATCTGTTTTCCGCATGAGGAAAAGTACCTCGAGAAAATCGAAGAATTGGTGAAAGTGGAGATACCGCGCCTGCCCTCTCCACTCAAAAAGGACGATGCACCTGCCGTTGAGAGCAAAACGGAAGAGGCGCCCAGCAATTCAGATGCAAAACGGGAGCGTCGAGAGCCGCGCAAGAAACGCGAGCCCAAAGTTGACGCTGTTAAGAGTGACGGACCTCAGGAAAAGAAGCCTCGCTCGGGTGATCGTCGTCAGAACAGAGACAAAAAGAACTCTGTTGCTGGTTTGGGAAGTCACATGCCAGCATTCATGTTAACGGAATTCCGTAATCTGAATGAAAACCCCGCCGCAAGCGAGACAAATGTATCGGAAGAACCGACCGCTCAGGACTCGCCTGACGCATAAGCCAAGCGCGTTACTCAACATCCAGTCGAGAAATTAAAGTCGCTACCAGCGGCTTTTTCCCGATTTCCGCCTTGCAGACGCGGTTGCAGATTTGGCTCACAAGGCGTTCAACCGCCTCATCGCTGCTGCGAGTTTTACGTCCAGCACGCGCCAATTCCCGCTCAATCTGATCTTCAAGCTTTTGAGTAAGTGACGAATGCGACTGCGGTTCTGGCAATCCAAGTGCTTCGACCCACGCGCCGTCAATTGCACCGCCAGCTTCGTCAAGTACAAGCGAAACAACGATCTGACCTCTAAGCGCCATCCGAATACGCTCGCGCACAACGCCATCCATTGCTCCAATGAGAACATTTCCGTCCAGATAGGTGCGACCAGTTTCGATTTGATCGACAATTTTAGGTTTTTGTTCAGTCAGGTCGACCAAAGTACCGTTGGGCGCAATAATCGCATTCCGTCCCGCCGACTTTGCCAATTCTGCGTGTTCGCGCAAATGGCGATATTCGCCGTGGTTTGGAATGACCGTTCGTGGATTTAGCAATGTGTGAACAGCTACTAGATCTGGGCGATTGGCGTGCCCGGACACATGGTAGATGCCTGCACTATCATCGACGACATCGACCCCTCTCTCCGCAAATTGGTTAAGAATTCGCGCAACCCCAACCTCGTTGCCTGGGATGGTTTTAGAGGAAAACAGGAAAAGATCCCCTGCCCGAAGCTCTAGGCCATGAAACGGACCATTTGCAAGTTGAGCGGATGCAGCGCGACGCTCCCCCTGACTGCCCGTAACCAATAGCATTACGTGTTCACCGGGCAAATCGCTTGCTTCGTCAGCATCAATCGTCGGGGGAAATTCCTCCAGGACGCCGGCAACTTCGGCCGCGCGCAACATTGTGTTCATCGCCCGCCCCAAAACACAAATTGCGCGCCCGGCCCGATGACCTGCCCAAGCGAGCGTATTGAGCCGCGCAACATTAGAGGCAAACGTGGTCGCAACGACCATGCCTTTCGCGGATTTGATCAGCTCTTCGATAGGTTCCGCCAGGGTGTCTTCTGAGCGACCTGGTTTTGTTGAAAAAACATTGGTGCTGTCGCAGACAAAGGCGTGAACACCACCCTCGCCGATTTCCTTCAGCACAGCAGGATCGAAGGGCTCGCCGATTCCCGGATTTGCATCGGTTTTGAAGTCGCCAGAATGCACAATGCGCCCAGCGGGCGAGTCAATCACGACGCCTGATGCCTCTGGAATCGAATGAGCAACCGGCAGAAAGCCGATTTTAAAGGGACCGCATTCGATTTGTTCGGGAAATGGTGCCAGAACTTCGATAACGTCGGTATCCAGCCCGGCACGTTCAAGTTTGTTATGCGCGATAATGCCTGTGAAGCGGCGGGTGTAAACTGGCGCACCGAGGCGAGCATGAAGCAATCCGAGAGCGCCAATATGATCTTCGTGGGCGTGGGTGATAAAGATACCTTCAAGCTGATCTTTACGTTCTTCAATGAAACTTGAATCCGCCATGATAAGATCGACGCCCGGAGAACTCTCCATATTGGGAAATGTTACGCCACAATCCACCATGATCCAGCGCTCGCGCCCCGGCAGGCCATATCCATAGAGATACATGTTCATGCCGATTTCGCCGGCGCCACCTAACGGCAGATATACGAGACGGGGCGATTTGCTCATTGCAGGGCTTTCTGATTGTGGGCGTAGATTAGGACCAGCCCGTGCATTGTTATTTCTGGATCGATTTGGTCAAAGATGTCGGTTCCTTGGCGGAACAATGTACTGAGACCACCTGTGCCAACGACGGAGATATCGCAGTTGCGTTCGATGCGGATATTGTTGGCAATTTTTTCAATAAGTCCGATGTAGCCCCAGAATACGCCTGATTGCATGCAGGCTATTGTGTTTTTTCCTACGACGGAGTCTGGTCGGGTAACGTCAACATGCGGAAGTGCGGCGGCAGCTTCGTGAAGGGCTTTGAGGGATAAGTTAACGCCCGGTGCAATCACGCCGCCAACATATGCGCCATCTGATGCAACCACATCAAAGGTTGTTGCTGTGCCAAAATCCACCACGACAAGGTCACCCCCGTAACGATCGAATGCACCAACGGTATTGACCAGTCGGTCGGCGCCCACTTGGGACACTTGATCGACGCGCACATCGACCGGCAACTCGCAACCCGGTTTTCCAACCACATAGGGTGTGCATTCGAAGTACTTTTGGCCCAGTGTTTTCAAATTGAAAATGACCTGTGGCACCACGGATGACACGATCATCGCATCGATTTGCTTTGGGTCCGCGCAGGCAGCTATCAAAGTGGACAGCCAGACATGATACTCATCCGCCGTGCGCTGCGGATTGGTCCCACATCGCCATTCGCCGAGAAAGTCCTTGCCATCATGCAGCGCAAAGACAGTGTTCGTATTTCCAACATCGATTGCAAGAAGCATAGAGGTTCAGACTTTCAGGTGGCAGTTGGGAAAAAGATCTCACCTGCCGAAATCAAGTGACTGCCTGTATCAGCTGTCAAAACCAATGCGCCGGTCGTGTCAATATCAGAGAAGGTTCCGCTTAGCGTTTTATCGCCTTGCAGGATTGTCACATTTTGGCCGAAACGCGCGGCACGCTGTAACCATTGCCTGCGAATGGGATCAAATCCATGTGTGGCAAGTTGAGTTTCATGTGCCTCAAACGCAGATGCGAGGTGGTCGAGAACCTGTTCGGGTTTGACTGTTTTTTGGGTTGCGGCAAGCAAGGAGATTGGCCGAACAGCGTTCGGTGCAAGCTTGTGAAGTGGAGGGGCGGAGATCAGGTTGATGCCAATTCCAACGATGAGTTGGTCAATGGATTGGCCGCGACCCGAACTCTCGAGCAAGATGCCTGCAATTTTCCGACCATCTACAAGAACATCATTGGGCCATTTTAGAGAGATCGATTTTGCATCCACCCCCAGTGATTCCAATGTATCGGCGAGCGCAAGCGCGGCTGAAAAAGATCTTAGGGCAGCGTTTTGGGGTGTTTCATTTAGGTGCAGAAGTAGTGATGCAGAGAAATTTCCGTCACCTGTTTCCCAGTTGCGCCCCCGGCTGCCTTTGCCGTTGGTTTGTGTTTTTGCCAAAATCCACGCGGAGGCTGCACCAGTTTTTGCCATACGGGCGGCTTCGCTGTTGGTGCTGTCGGTTTGATCAAGAATGACCCTGCCAAGATGTTTCGGCCAAGTCGCGTTCAATTGACAAGAGTAGCGGCAGCCGCCTCGGCAATTCCTTCAACCCCAAAGAGGTTGATCACACCGAGTGTCATCGCGAGCGCAGACACGCCAAGTGCGATCCAATGCAGGGTTGGCATGCGACCGGTTAATGTCTCGCCCGCCTCGCCGAAATACATCAAGTAGATTATCCGCAAGTAATAGTAAGCGCCGATCACTGAGGCGACCACGCCTGCAACCGCGAGCCAGACCAAGCCAGCATTCACTGCTGCGAGTAGGACATAGAACTTACCAAAGAACCCGACCAAAGGTGGAATGCCTGCAAGGGAGAACATCAGAAGAGCGAGCGCAAGTGCGCGCCCGGGTTCAACTTTTGAGTAATTTCCAAGGGCCGAAATGTCGGTTACCGCATTTCCGTCACGCTCCATGTTGAGAATGAAGGCGAACACACCGACATTCATTGTCACATAGATGGCCATATAGATGAGCAAGCCTTGCACGCCCTCCGCCGTGCCAGCGGCCAAGCCCATGAGAGCAAAACCCATATGGCCGATCGATGAGTAGGCCATCATTCGCTTGATATTACGCTGCCCAATCGCGGCGATTGATCCCAGGAACATGGAGGCGACGGCCAAGAATGCCAGGATTTGCTGCCAATCAGCGACGGCATTGCCAAACGCGTCGTGAAGAACGCGGGCAAACAAACCAGCCGCGGCCACTTTTGGAGCCGTGGCAAAGAAGCCCGTTACAGGCGTCGGTGAGCCTTCGTAGACGTCTGGAGTCCACATGTGAAATGGCGCTGCTGAGATTTTGAAGGCGAGGCCCGTGCACAAGAAAACGAGACCAAGCAGCAATCCCAGCGGCATGTCCTGAGCTGCAATGACTGAAGCGATGCCAGCGAAATTTGTGGTCCCGGTTGACCCGTAGATCAGTGAAGCGCCGTAGAGCAAAAGGCCCGACGACAAGGCGCCGAGCACGAAGTATTTCAAGCCCGCTTCAGTGGAGCGCAGAGAGTCGCGGCGAAAGGATGCAACGACATAGAGGGACAGGGATTGTAGCTCCAGCCCCATGTAAAGCGCCATCAAATCGCCCGCAGACACCATCATCATCATGCCAACGACGGCCAATGCGATCAGCACCGGGTACTCGAACTTCATAAGATCGTGCCGGGTCAGATAGTCTTGAGCCAAAAGCAGCATGACTGCGGCGCCCCAGAGCATTGTCACCTTGGTAAATCGTGCAAAACCATCGTTGATGAAGGCCCCGTCAAATGCAATCGACGTCCCCTCCGGCTGGAACCCAATCCAAAACCCAAGCGCCACCATGACCAGTGCGGTCGCCCAAAGGATCATCGGCGCCTGTGCGTCTTTTCCGCCGTAGACCCCGAACATGAGGGCAGCCATAGCAAAGACCGCGAGGATCAGTTCAGGCAGGACAATGGCCAGATCTGTCGAAATCATGCGAGAACCCTCAGTGCGATTGTGCGGTCTGGAGCATCGTGGCCGATGCCTCCAGAGCTGTGTTGTAGTTGCTTACCAAGTTGCTGACAGCAGGCCCGATTTGATCGGTGATCAAGCTTGGATACACACCCAATAGAATGGTCATGACGATCAGGGGCGCGAAGAGCAATTTTTCGCGACGATCCATGTCCGTGATGGTTTTAAGGCTTTCCTTGATCAAATCACCGAAAACAACCCGGCGGTAAAGCCATAGCGCGTATGCAGCTGACAAGATAACGCCGGTCAAGCCGCCAAAGGCCGCCCAAGTGCTGACCTGAAAGGTACCAGCCAGGGTCAGGAATTCGCCAACGAAGCCGGATGTGCCCGGCAGGCCGACATTGCCCATGGTGAAGAGCATGAAGACGAGCGCGAAGACTGGCATGCGCACAACGAGGCCGCCATATGCGTCGATCTCGCGGGTGTGCATGCGGTCGTAGACCACGCCGACGCCGAGAAAGAGTGCGCCGGAGATGAAGCCATGGCTCAGCATCTGGAAGATGGCACCGTCGACGCCTTGCTGGTTGGCAGCAAAAATACCCAATGTGACGAAGCCCATATGGGCGACTGAGGAATAGGCGATGAGCTTTTTAATGTCTTCCTGCATGAGGGCGACGAGAGATGTATAAATGATCGCAATGACCGAGAGCGCAAAGACGAAGTCCTGCATGAGGTCCGAGGCGATGGGGAACATCGGCAAGGAGAAGCGCAGAAAACCGTAACCGCCCATTTTGAGCAGGATGGCCGCAAGGACGACGGAACCAGCGGTCGGCGCCTGTACATGCGCGTCAGGTAGCCATGTGTGAACCGGCCACATTGGCATTTTGACTGCGAAGCTTGCAAAGAACGCGATCCACATTAGGGTTTGTGCGCCACCAATGATCTGCCAGCCGAAAAGCTCGATAGTTTCGGAGGAGAATTTATGTGCGAGCAGCGATGGGATGTCCGTTGTGGAGGCGTCGTAATACATTGCGAGCATGGCCACGAGCATCAGGACGGAGCCGAGCAGTGTGTAGAGGAAGAATTTGAAAGAGGCATAGATGCGCTCTTTGCCGCCCCAGATGCCCACGATGAGGAACATTGGGATAAGGCCTGCCTCAAAGAAGAGATAGAACAGGATCAGATCAAGCGCGCAGAAAACGCCGATCATCAGGGTTTCGAGAACGAGGAAGGCGATCATGTACTCTTTGACACGCATTTCCACTTTCCAGGATGCACCGATTACGATGGGCATAAGGAAGGTTGTAAGCATGACGAAGAGCACAGAAATCCCGTCTACGCCCATTTTGTAGCGCAATCCGCCGAGCCATGCCGCCTCTTCTACGAGTTGGAAGTCGGGGTTTTGTGGATTGAACTGAGCAATAATGAAGAGCGACAGGATGAAGGTGGCGATGGTGACGGCGAGGGCGACCATTTTGGCGTTCCGGCGCGCCATTTCATCGTCGCCGCGCAAGAAGATCATCAAGACGGCCGCGCCGATCATCGGCAGGAATGTGACGAGTGAGAGGAGGTTGTTCATGTGCTTAGCCTCCTACCGTGAACCAAGTGATCATGGCCGCGAGCCCTAAGAACATTGCGAATGCGTAGTGGAACAGATAGCCCGACTGCCAGCGGCCAAGAATGCTGGTCATGAACGGGACAAAGCCCATGGCGATACCGTTGATAGTGCCGTCGATGATGGAGCCATCGCCGCGCTTCCAAAGGGTTTTTCCAAGCCACATTGTGGGGCGCACGAAGATGAAGTTGTAGATTTCATCGAAGTACCATTTGTTGAGCAAGAATTGGTAAAGAGCGGGTTGGCTGGCGGCCAAACGGCGTGGAGTGTCGGGTTTGGCAATGTAGAAGATGTAGGCCAGAGCGAGACCGAGTGACATGGCTATGAAAGGCGAAACCTTTACCCATTTTGGTACATCATGCGCGTCGTGGAGAACGTGGTTGTCTTTTGCCACATAGACAGCGTCGCCGAAGAATTCTTCGACGTGATAGCCAAAGAAGTCACTGTACCAGATCATGCCTGCGAGGACGGAACCGACTGCGAGCACCGCAAGCGGGATGATCATGACATTGGGGCTTTCATGGGCGTGATCGTGGGTGTGGTGGTCACCGCGGGCTTCGCCAAAGAAGGTCATGAAAATTAGGCGCCAGGAGTAGAACGAGGTCATGAAGGCGGCGAAGACCAAGAGGTAGAAGGCGTAGATCCCTGAGGAGGAATGGGCGGCGAATGTGCTTTCGATGATGGCATCTTTGGAGAGGAAGCCCGCAAAACCGATATGGGTTAGAGGGATGCCAACACCGGTGATGGCGAGGGTGCCGATCATCATGGCCCAGAAGGTGTAGGGGATTTTTTTGCGCAAATTACCGTAATTGCGCATGTCTTGTTCGTGGTGCATCGCGTGGATGACGGAGCCTGCCCCCAAGAAAAGCATGGCTTTGAAAAAGGCGTGCGTGAAGAGATGGAACATGGCGGCTTGGTAAACGCCTACGCCTGCGGCTGCGAACATGTAGCCAAGCTGAGAGCAGGTTGAATAAGCGATGACGCGTTTGATGTCGTTTTGCACGAGGCCGACTGTGGCCGCGAAAAACGCAGTTGTGGCGCCCATGATTGTGATGAAGGCGAGTGTGTAGGGAGCGTATTCAAAGAGCGGTGACATGCGGCAGACGAGGAAGACGCCCGCGGTGACCATCGTGGCTGCGTGGATAAGGGCCGAGACGGGTGTTGGGCCTTCCATCGCGTCCGGAAGCCATGTGTGCAGGAGAAGCTGCGCTGACTTGCCCATGGCGCCAACGAACAGAAGGAAGCAAAGCAGTTCGATGGCGTTGAATTCCCAACTCAGGAAGCTGATTTGCGATTTTGCCATTTCTGGCGCGGCAGCGAAGATGGTCGAAAATTCAATGCTGTCGGCCATTAGATATATGCCGAAGATGCCGAGTGCGAAGCCGAAATCGCCGACGCGGTTGACCACAAAGGCTTTGATTGCAGCGGCGTTCGCGGAGGGTTTGCGGTAGTAAAAACCAATGAGGAGGTAGGATGCGACGCCCACGCCTTCCCAGCCGAAGAACATCTGCAGCAGGTTGTCGGATGTGATGAGCATCAGCATCGCGAATGTGAAGAAGCTGAGATAAGCGAAGAAGCGAGGCTTGTAACTTTCGCCCTCTTTCCACTGAGGATCGTCTGCCATGTAACCCCAGGAATAGAGGTGTACGAGCGCGGAGACGGTGTTGACGACCACCAACATGATCTGGGTAAGTCGGTCTAGTCGGATGCCCCAATCTACGGATAATGTGCCTGAGTCGACCCAGCGAAATAGCGGCACGCTCTCTGCGTGATGGATGTGCTGAAAGAATACGATCCAGCTCAAGAAGGCCGCCAAAAACAGGAGGCCCGTGGCCACCATCATAGCTGCACGTTCGCCCAAGAAGCGATGGCCGAAGCCGCAAATCAGCGCGCCAATGAGGGGCGCAAAGAGGATAATGGTGGGCATGAGTTTGCCTTACCCCTTCATCACGTTGATGTCTTCCACGGCAATTGTGCCGCGGTTACGGAAGAAACAGACCAGAATGGCGAGACCGATTGCGGCCTCTGCGGCGGCGACGGTGAGCACAAAGAGTGTGAAAATCTGCCCCACGAGATCGTTTAGATGGGCCGAAAACGCTACAAAATTGATGTTGACCGCCAAGAGCATCAGCTCGACGGACATCAGAATGACGATGACGTTTTTGCGGTTCAGAAAGATGCCGAATATGCCTGTCACGAACAGGATCGCGGCGACGGTGAGGTAGTGTTCTAGACCAATCATATGCCCTGCCCCGGTTTTACGTCTTTGAGTTCAACAGCCGTGGCTGGATCGCGGTAGATCTGTTCCAGAATGTTCTGGCGCTTGATGTCTGGGCGGTGGCGCAATGTGAGGACAATTGCGCCGATCATGGCCACAAACAGAATCAAACCAGCGGCTTGGAACATGTAGATGTATTTCGTGTAGATCAGTTGACCGAGTGCCACTGTGTTTTCGGTTTCGTCAATTGCGGGTGTTACGGCGGCGCGAAGGTCTTGGGCGTTATCTGCGAAGGTCCATGAGCCGAAGACCAAGCCGAGCTGCATCAGGATTACAACGCCAAGTAAAAGGCCCAGCGGTGCGTATTGGGCCAAGCCTGCCTTTAACTCCGTGAAGTCGACGTCGAGCATCATGACCACAAACAGGAATAGGACTGCGACCGCGCCCACATAAACGATGACGAGCAGCATTGCGACGAATTCGGCGCCCATGAGCACGAATAGGCCAGCGGATGAGAAGAACGCGAGGATCAACCAGAGTACAGAATGTACCGGGTTGCGCGCGAGCACGACGAAGAAGCCGGAGGCGACTGCGGTCAAAGCGAATAAGTAAAAGGCGAAGGCTGTGACTGTCATGGCTTACCTATAGGGCGCATCGAGTTCGATGTTTTTGGCTATCTCGACTTCCCAGCGCTCCCCATTGTCGAGAAGCTTTTCTTTGTCATAAAAAAGTTCTTCGCGGGTTTCGGTGGCATATTCGAAATTTGGGCCTTCGACGATGGCATCCACCGGGCAGGCTTCTTGGCAGAAACCGCAATAGATGCACTTTGTCATGTCGATGTCGTAGCGCGTGGTGCGGCGTGAGCCGTCTTCGCGTGGTTCGGCGTCGATTGTGATGGCTTGTGCCGGGCAAATCGCTTCGCAGAGCTTACAGGCTATGCAGCGTTCTTCGCCGTTTGGATAGCGGCGCAGGGCATGCTCGCCGCGAAAACGCGGGCTGAGCGGGCCTTTTTCATGGGGGTAATTCAGTGTCACTTTGGGGCGAAAGAAGTATTTCATCCCCAATTTGAAGCCGCCCAAGAAGTCGGCGAGCAGAAAGTAGCGTGTGGCACGGGTCCAGTCGATTGCGGTCATTTCATCAGCCTCCTACGGCCCAGCGGGCATAGCCTGGCACGCCGTATTGTGCGAGGCCGGCAACAATCACGACCCATGCGAGGCTCATCGGCAGGAAGACTTTCCAGCCCAGGCGCATCAACTGGTCGTAGCGGTAACGGGGGACAATGGCTTTGACCATCGAGAAGAGGAAGAAGAAGAACAGCATCTTGGCGATCATCCACATCACACCGTCGGGCAGGCCCGGCACGGGTGACAGCCAGCCGCCAAAGAAGAGGATGGTGATGAGGGCGCACATGAGCACGACGGCCATGAGTTCGCCAATCATGAAGAGCAAAAACGGTGTTGAGGAGTACTCAACTTGGTAGCCAGCCACGAGTTCAGCTTCTGCTTCCGGCAGATCGAAGGGCGGGCGGTTGGTTTCGGCAAGGGCCGA
>CAZQMR010000049.1:13094-18494 GCA_964594465.1 uncultured Rhodobacterales bacterium | reverse complement strand
CACCGGGTTCGACTTCTTTGTTTTGGGGTAGGCTGGCGAGAAAGCCGGGCACGCTTTTCTCGCGGATTTGCACGAAGGATTTGTATTGCTTGATGCGGATCGCGCCGATGTCGTTTTTGGTGAGGTTTGAGCCTTTGCACAGCATGGGTAGAAGGCGGCGCGGTTCGGCTCCGGCTTCACGGCCACCGGCAACCTCGAACCAGACGCTTTCGCCGAATTCCTCGCGCGGGGCGGGTTTTGCGCCTGCATCGGAGAGCTCTTCGGGGGTGGAGCGCACGGAGCGATAGAGGCGCAGATAGGCGGCGGCGAGTTGGGTCGCGGAAAAGGTTTCTTCGAGCTTAGCGACAACGGCTTCTTCGGCGTCTTGCGCAGGTTGGCCCCAAGTTTCATCGGCGAACATGCGTTCTTCTTCGCGGGCATGCACGGCTTCGGCGGAGGGCGCGTCGGACCATTCGGCTTTAATTTTGGCGCCGCCCAGAATGCGCTCGGCTTTTTTGCGGATTTTGCGGGTTACGATGAGGGCGCTGACGCCTTTGCGCCCTGCCCGGCCGGTGCGACCGGAGCGGTGCAGCAGGGTTTCGGAGTTGGTGGGGAGTTCCGCGTGGACCACGAGGTCGAGATTGGGCAGATCGATGCCCCGTGCGGCGACGTCAGTGGCAACGCAAACCTGCGCACGGCCATCGCGCATGGCCTGTAGCGCATGGGTGCGCTCGGATTGGGACAGCTCGCCGGAGAGTGCGACCACTTGGAAGCCGCGATTGGAGAGGCGCGTGGTGAGGCGGTTGACCATGGCGCGGGTGTTGGCGAAGACGATGGCGTTGGGGGCTTTGTGGAACAGCAGCGTGTTGATCACGGCGTTTTCGGTGTCGCGATCTGCGACGGCCAGCGCGTTGTAGCTGATGTCCGCGTGCTGGCTGTCTTTGGATTTGACGACCACGCGCTCGGCGTCTTTTTGGTATTTTTTCGCGAGCGAGGCGATGGACTTTGGCACGGTGGCGGAGAAGAGGAGGGTTTGACGCTCTTCGGGGGCTTCGCCGAGGATGAATTCCAAGTCTTCGCGGAAACCAAGGTCGAGCATTTCGTCGGCCTCGTCGAGCACGACGGCTTTGAGGTTCGTGAGGTCAATGGAGCCGCGCATGATGTGGTCGCGCAAGCGGCCCGGTGTGGCGGCGACGATATGGGCGCCGCGTGCGAGGGCGCGGCGTTCGTCGCGCATGTCCATCCCACCCACGCAGGAGGCGATTTGCGCGCCGGCTTTGGCAAAGAGCCAGCTTAGCTCTCGTTTGACTTGGAGGGCAAGCTCGCGGGTTGGGGCGATGACGAGGCCGAGCGGTGCGTCGGCGCGCTCAAAGGCTTCGGCGTCACCGGGCAGGAGTTGCGGCGCGACGGCGAGGCCGAAGCCGACGGTTTTACCGGAGCCGGTTTGCGCAGAGACGAGTAGGTCAGCGCCCTGAAGGTCGGGGGCGAGCACGGCCTCTTGGACCGGGGTCAGATCGGTGTAGCCACGATCATTAAGGGCGTCGCGCAGAACTTGCTTCACGGGTTTTGGTCCTTGGGAGGGTGCTGTGAGCCAGTGGTGAGGGCGCGTTTTGCACCCGTGAGGCTCGTAGCAAATAAGATTGATGGGCTGCGGTAGAGCAGTCGGGGGCGAATGTATAGAGAAATGTTGACGTGGGTGTGCGTTAACTTGGGGTGAGAACTGGCAGACTGACGGTTATTTTTGTGCCTGCGTCACTGCCGAGGGCTTCATCTTGGGGTACCGGGGAGGTTACGGAAATCGTGCCGCTGTGTTCCTCGATCACCCAGCGCACGAGGGCAAAGCCGACGCCGAAACCTTGGGATTTTTCGCTGCTTGCCTGAGCGAAGCGATCAAAGATCCGGGTTTGATCTTCGGTCGCAATGCCAGGGCCGTTGTCTAGGACGAAGATGTTGGCGCTGGTTTGGGTGAGGGTGGCGCCAAGCGCGACATGGCCGCCACCGGAGGCGTGGCGGATGGTGTTGCGCAACAGGCTGACGAGGACTTGGCGGATCCAGTTTGGGTCGCAGTTGAGAGTGGCGTTTGGGATTTCGAGCGTGGTGAAGGTGAGGCCTGCGGTTTCAAGTTCGGAGGTGGTTTCGGATTGGACCGCGCTCAGCAGGTCGGTCAGTTGGGTTTCTCGCTTTTCAAGGGCGAGCTGGCCGCTGTCGGAGCGGGCGACGCGCAACAGATCGTCGATGCGGCGGTTCAGGCGTGCGGCGCGGTTTTCTATTGTGGCGAAGGCTTCCGTGCTGCCTGCCCCGCCTTTTTGGCCGATTTGCGCCTCCATGAGGATGACCGTGAGGGGCGTGCGCAGCTCGTGGCTGACATCGGCAAAGAAGCGGCGGCGGTTTCCGTCGATCTCCGAAAGTTTGGCATTGGCGTCCCGCAACTCTTCGGTGCGGGCGGCAACCGTGTCATTGAGGCGGCTCCACTCGGTCTGAACCTCCTGCTCGCGGGTCGAGAGAGCAGACGCCATACGGTTGGTTTCCGAATAAAGCCGCCCGATTTCATCTTGGCGAGTGTCCGGCAGGGCGACAGCGAAATCGGCTTGGCCGATGCGGTGGGCCGCGTCGCGCAGACGGTCGAGGCGATTGAACTGGGGACGCACGAGGCCGAAATAGAAGCCCGCAGTCAGCAGGAGCGTGAGGCCCGCAATGGACAGGGCTGCAATGGAGAGGGTTTGGCGCAGCTCGTCGATGCCTTTAAGGATGGTGTTGCGGAACAGAAGCTCGGTGTTGACGGCTTGGCTGAGCAGCGGGTCGATGTTGGACGCGAAGGTGTCGATATAGGCGCGGAGCTGGTCTTTGTTATCCGTTTCGGTGGCGAGGCCTGTGAGTGTGTTTCCGAGGATCGCCTCCATACGCGCCAACCCAAGGGATTGGGTCCCGTAGCGAGACTGCGCGTCAATGCCGAGGTCTTGGGCCGCAGTGACCGCGCTGGCCACATCGACGTGCAGCGCCTTGAAGGTGGTGCGGAGTTGATCGACGACCGGGCTGAGGCGGTCAATGCGGATGTCGCTTTTCTGGCCGGTTTGGATGTTTTCGGTGGCGACCACGAGGAAGGTGGTGGCTTGGCTGGAGAGTGTCGCATAGCGGGACATTCGGTTTTCTGCGGCGAGTGCTGTGTCCAACCGCGCGGCAACTTGTTGAAGACCAAGAAAAAGGATCAGTGCGGTCAAGAGTGCACCAGCGCCCAATATCAGCGCCCCAAGACCGAGGCGTGCTTTGAGCGAAAGGCTGCTTTTGCGATGATCTAAAGTCGGGCTAGCGGTCACGTTTGCGCCCATAATTTGTGCATATTGGACGATCTGAACATTGCGTACGCCAAGTTAATCATAGCTTTAGAGGTATGCACAATAATGCTGGTCAAAAAATAGGATCTGGGAGACCGCTTTTGTAAAGGAAACCCAATGATCGAACTTCTCTTTGTTGCATGTGTCGTAACCGCCCCTGAAGATTGCCGCGAGCGGGGCCTGTTATTCACTGACATTACGCCAACGCAATGTGCCATGGGCGCCCAGCCGGAGCTGGCGAAATGGTCCAACACCCATCCAAACATGCAGATCAAAAGCTGGCGCTGTCGCGCAGTGTCCTTCGCTGAACAAGACGTGTGACCCGGTTCCATTACGTTTTGCGCTTCATCAAACCGCGGGCGGGATCGTATCCCCAAAGGGCGATGCCGCCAAGGATGACCGTGCTGAGGACTACCCAGAAAAGCGCATATCCGTTGAATTGCAGGTAGAGCAGAAATCGGATCAGCTCGACCACGTGGGTGAAGGGGTTTACGGCGCAGATATTGTGCAAAAGCGGCGAGCTTTCGGCCATTTTCCATAAGGGATAGAGGGCCGAGGACATGAAAAACATCGGGAAGATGACGAAGTTCATCACCCCAGCGAAATTCTCTAGCTGATTGATAAAGCTTGATAAAACGAGGCCGAGCGCCCCGAGCATGAGGCCGCCGAGGATCAGGCCCGGAAGCACGAGGATATAGCCGAGCGGTGGCATAGTGATGCCAAAGGCGGCGGCGATGGCGAGGAAGGCGTAGACTTGCAGGATGGAAATCGCGGTCGCGCCGAGCAGGCGGCAAAACAGCAGATACCAGCGCGGGAATGGCGAGGTTAGTAGCAGGCGCATGGAGCCCATTTCGCGGTCATAGACCAAGCTGAGCGAGCTTTGCATGCCGTTGAACAGCAGGATCATGGCGCAGAGGCCGGGGACGATATAGGTCTCGTATTCGATATAGGTTTGGTAGGGCGGGATGATCGAAAGGCCAAGGGCTGCGCGAAACCCGGCCGCAAAGATGAAGAGCCAGACGAGCGGGCGCACGAGGGCGGCGATGAAGCGTTCGCGCTGGTGGATATAGCGCAGAAATTCGCGCCCCAGTATTGCGCGGGCGATGCCGATCCAGCCGCTCATGCAGCTTGCTCCTGCTTGGTGCGGGTCAAGAACCAATCTTTGAGGGACTGATCGCCGCGCAGGGTGCCGGTTTGGCCTGCGTCAAGGATTTCGCCTTGGTGCAGGACTAGGAGCTGGTCGTTGTCGCGCACTTCATCGGTGAGGTGGGTGGTCCAGAGCACACAGAGGCCTTGGGCTGCGAGGTCATGCACGTGGTCGGTGATGCCTGCGCGGGCGGCGGCATCGAGGCCGACGGTTGGTTCGTCCAGAAGCAGCACCTTTGGCTCATGCAGCAAGGCGCGGGCGAGTTCCATGCGACGGCGATGGCCGCCATTGAGCGCGCGGGCCTTTTCGTCGCCGCGTTCACGCATCTCAAGACGGTCGAGAGCGGCGTCAATGCGGCCGGGCAACTCGCTGCGGTCAAGGCCGTGGAGTGCGCCGAAATAGGCGAGGTTTTGGCGCACGCTGAGGTTCATATCGATGGTGGATTGTTGAAAGACGACGCCGAGTTCCGCGAGGGCTTTGCGGGGGTGATGGCGCAGGTCATGGCCTGCGATGTGGATGTCACCACTGGGTGCTACGAGGAGCCGGGTCAGCAGCGCGGTGAGGGTTGATTTGCCTGCACCGTTGGGGCCGAGCAGCGCGCAAAATGTGCCCGGTTCGACGCTGAGCGACACGCTGTTTAGGGCTTTTTTGGCACCATATTCAAAGCTGAGATCAGTGACGCTTAGTCCGTCGGACATGGGGCTTGGCTCCGGTTGGTCGTGGGGCTCAGAATGCCTGTGGTTTGCGCTGGCGACAAGGGGATCATGCAATTGTCGCGCCGTTTGGACCGGGTGTGAGGCGCAAGGTGCGGGTGGCGAGTTGTTCGGCCTCGTCCATGGCGTGGGTGACGAAGAGGGTTGCCGGGGATTGCTCCGCGATGAGGCTTTGGGTGAGGGCGATCATGCTGGCGGCGATGTCTTGGTCGAGCGACACAAACGGTTC
>CAZQMR010000049.1:0-12994 GCA_964594465.1 uncultured Rhodobacterales bacterium | reverse complement strand
GCGTCTGGGCGGGTGATGCTGCCCGAGAAATCGGTGTCGATGCCCGCGATCATCTTTAGGAGTGTGGATTTACCGATGCCAGAGGGGCCGACGAGGGCGACGGTTTCGCCTTTGGCGACGCTGAACTGGAGCGGGCCGAGGATGGCTGTGTCGCCGTAGGATTTGCCTGCAATGTCGACGTTGATCATGCGTTGCGCCAACGCGATGTGCGCCGCTCCCAGGGTTGGAGCAGGAACCATTCGACGGCGAGCATAACGGCGATGAAGGAGAGGGCGTAGACGAGGACCATAGGCACCTCGAAGAGTTGGAAATAGAGGTGAATCTGGAAGCCAACGCCCGAGGAGCGGCCTAAGAATTCGACAACGAGGACGATTTTCCAGATCACGGCGACGCCGTTGCGTGCGGCGGCCGCGATGAAGGGCGCGAGTTGGGGCAGGATGACGTGGCGCATGCGGGCGGACCAGGACATGGCGTAGACTTTGGACATTGCGTCGAGGTCGGGGCTGAGGGCGCGCGCGCCTTCGCGGATCACGGTGGCGACGTTGGGGATTTTGTTGAGCGTCACAGCGGTGATGGCGGCGGCTTCGGTGAGGCCGATCCAAAGGTAGCAGAGCACAATGAGGACAAGGGCGGGGAGATTGAGGAAGATCACGAGCCACGGGTCGAGCCATCTGTTCAGGCTCGGTGAGCGGCCCATGGCCAGACCAATGGCGAGGCCGAGGCTCATGGCGAGGCAAAAGGCCCAGATGACGCGGATGAGCGTGGCGCCGAGATGTTTGAGAAGCTCGCCGGAGGCGAGTTCGGACGCGAAGAGCGGGAGCAGATCCCACGGGGTAGGCAGAATCTGGGCGTCATCCGTAAGGAGGGCTGCTGTCGCCCAAAGCAAAAGCAGCCCGCCCACAGACATAAGTGGCGTCAGACGCCCACCGATCATGCGGATTTATTCCGCACGGCGGCCCACTTCGTTGAGGTCTTTGTCCAGCTCAATGTCGAACTGATCGCCGCCTTTGCAGATCACGTCATCCAGCTCGTAGCCGTCATCTTCTACTTCGATGTCATCTGGGTCCATCTGGCATTCGATGGATGTGAGATATGCCTCGATCGCTGCAACTGTTTCGGCTGAGATTTCATCGGCGGTCGCTGGGGCTGCGATGAAAGCAGCGGCGAGTGCAAGTGGTGCAAGAAGTTTCATGGTTTTTCCCTCGTTTTGGTCGTTATTGGATAGAGATGGTTACGGATTGGCTTTCGCCGCGCGAACCGGGGATGCGGATTTCATGGCGTCCCGGCTTGATGGCGACGAAAGACAACTCTGCTACACCGGCCTTATCAAACTCGATTGAGTCGATGGCCATGGGGCGGATTTCGATCTTGTTGATGACGATTTCGTTCATCCAGATGGCGCGAAAGAAGCTGGGCCCCTCGATGGCCAATTCAGCGGAGCCATCGGCGGTGATTTCCAGCTTGTAATACGCGCCCGATTGGATGGTGATGTCCTCGCCCAGCGGTGTGCCGGAGGCTAAAGTCAGATTGATGGTGTCGCCGCGATTACATTTGGCGAGCAGGCCTGCAAAGCCAAGATCATCGCATAGTGGGCCCGCAGCGGCAGGTGTTGCCAGTGACGCCGCAATTGCGGCTGCGATTGCTAGTTTTTTCATGATTGGTCCCTTTTCCCTATCAGTCAATTGTCACCACGCCCCAAGGCTGCTCGCCGACTTGCACCGAGCGGATGGCTTTTTCTTTGGCCACGTCGATCACGGTGACATCGTTTGAGTTGCCGTTGGTTGAGAGCAGAAACTTCTCATCCGGCGTGAAATCGAGCTGCCAGACGCGCTGGCCAACTAAGATGTAGTCGAGCACTTCAAGGCTTTGCGCATCAACCACAGCAACCCGGTTTGCAGGGCCGAGGGCGACGAACATGCGTTTGCCGTCTTTGGTGACTTTTGCGCCAACTGGCTGGAGCCATTCGGGCTGAACGCCGGGGACTTCAAAGGTGACTTTGCCCACAACAGTTGGCGTGCCATCTTCGGCAATATCCATTGCAGTAACTGTGCCGCCGATCTCGGAGGTCACGAACAGGCGGGTGCCGTCAGCGGTGTATTGAGCGTAGCGCGGGCGCTGATCCACCAGCACGTTGTGCTTGATTTTGTAGTCATCGGTGGAGATGAAATGCGCCATATTGGTGGTTTCGGACGTGTTCACGACCCATTTGGCGTTGGGGCTCATGCCCATGCCTTCTGGCTCCACACCCACTGGCACTTCGGCGATGACGGTGCGGGTTTCGGTGTCTGTCACCGTTACCAAATTGTCGTCCTCATTGGCGATGTAAAGCCGCTTGCCAGAGGGTTCGATGATGAACAGCTCTGGGTCCGGGCCTGAGGGCAGGCTTGGCAGCTCTTCGTAGGTCGTGGTGTCAAAAACGCGTACGAGATTGTCGTCGGACGCACAAATATAGAGCTTTGTGCCATCCGGGCTGACTGTGATGCCGCGTGGGCGGTTGCCAGCGGGAAACTCAATTTCGACTTCCCATGTGTCGGTGTTGATCACCGAGACTGTATTGCCCCGCTCGTTGGAGACAAATGCCTTACCCGCAAGGGATGGGCCTGACAGTGATAAGGCCAGTGCAGTTGTCAGCAAAAAGGACTTCATGGATGTCTCCTGATTAGTTGAATGCGGTGCATTTGGATTCGGGGCGATCAAGGCCCATCGTGTCGAGAATAGAGTGCTGGTGCAAGAAGCCTTCCTGCGGGCTGACGGACACGGTGATTGAGCCATCATAGAGCAGGATGGGCTGGCGCAACTGGCCGTTCCAATTGCGGAAGGTGACTTTGGTGCCTTTGAAGGCGGCAATCTCGAACTCGTCCGAGATTGCATAGTCGCGCACGCCTGCGGCTTCGGCAGTGTTGGCGCGAGTTACCGCCTCGCCCACAACGCGGAGCGCAAGCCATGTGTTGTAATCCTCAGGCTGGACGTAGCGCTGCGTCGCTTTTTCAAAGCGGGTGTGATATTGCGTGGCGCCCCAAGCCTCATGGCTGCCATGCATGGTAACCGGGCGCAGGCCGGCGGAGCCCATGACCGGGCGCGGGGTCCAAAGGTGGTAGGACAGGTAGCGCGCGAAATAGTCGGTCTCATCCGCGGCGATCACAACGTCATGTTTTTCGGTGTCTTGGGTAAAGAGAGGGAGCTGGCGCTGGACCATGACATGGCCTGAATCTGAACGTCGGGCACCGCCAGTATCTTCAAACAGGCGGTCATCGGTGATATTTGCGCCGAATTTAGCTGCGGATTTGCGCAGAGCGTCGCCAAAAGCCACGTCTTGTGGGTTGGAGCCTGCGATCACGAACCAATTGCGCCATTTCTTCCAGACCGCGAATTGTGCCACTGCGTCAGCGTTCATGGCGTGGCTTGGCGCAACGTGCAGCAGATTGGCGCGGCACTGATCGTCGCGCAGGGCGACATCAGGCGTGGCCGCGTTGAAAATCAGCGCATCAGCGGCGGCAGCTTTGTCGCTCAGGCGCAGAAGATCGTCGGCATTTGCCAAAACGACGATGAGGCGGATGCCATCAGCGATGATCTGATCAAAGGCGGCGTCGGCCCCTTCTGGCGGAGTAGCAACGAAAGTTGTTTCGTAAGTATGGCCTAGAAAGCTGCCGGTGGTGGCGTTGTCTTCCTCGGCAAGCTGGCCACCAGCAAAGCCGAGATCATCTGGCTTTAGGTCATAGCGGCTGATTGGGAGCAGGGTTGGATAGTCGATGCGCAGCACGGCTGCCTTTACATCAATCGCTGCGGCTATGCCTGCATTCAAGCATAACACAAGAGCTGCCAGAACTGGCATTATACTGTGACGCAATGTGACCTCCCACCTGCACATCATATCCCGGACCTTAGCTAAGTTGTTTACCGGTCTGCATTAAAAATGCTTACCGATACTTTTGGCCCTGTTGTGAGGCAAATCCTAACACTATCATGATGAAGCTCGAATCTTATTCTTTAAGAACGGACCAGCAAACGAGTGTTCAAACGGGAGGAACAATGAAACGGCGTAGTTTTCTAATTGCAACGGCACTGATGCTAGCACCTGGACTGGCAATGGCACATGGGCCGACACGGCAAAAGGTCACGATGCAGACCGAAGTTGCGGCTGAGCCGGCAGAAGTGTGGGCTGCTGTCGGGAATTTTCAGGATATGTCCTGGCATCCGGCGGTTCATTCGTCGATTGGCAATGGCGACAATGAAATCGATGCAGTGCGTCGTCTGACCCTTGGCGAAGAAGGTGGGCCGACGATCCAAGAAATCCTGTATAAATACAGCGATGAAAAGATGAGCTATTCCTATCGCATTACAGATGTGAAGGTAGAGGTTCTGCCGGTGACGAATTACTCGTCCCATTTGACCGTCAAGCCACGCGATGGCGGTGGTTCGATTGTTCAGTGGCGCGGTGCGTTTTACCGGGGTTTTCCAAACAATGATCCACCCGAAGAATTGAACGACGAGGCCGCAATCGCTGCCGTCACGGCTGTTTATCAAGCCGGGTTGGACGCGCTGGTGGAGCGCTTTGGTGCGCCGGGCTCTTAAAACTGCTCTGACGGTTTTACTTATGGCTGCGCCCGCGCAAGCGGACGTGGCCTATGTTACGTGCCAGTCGGACGACACCCTGTCTGTCCTTGATTTGTCAGCGCCGGGTGCGCGCATTGACTGGAGCGTGCCGGGCAAGCCTGCCGGCGTGGCGGTGAGTGCGTCGGGCGATGTTTTCACGGTTTCTGCGGACAGCAAAACGGTGCGGCGTTGGTCGGCATTGTCGGGCACGATCTCTGCTGAAGTGGTGCTGGATGGCGGACCAATCGGGATCGCGCTTGAAGTGGCACGGGACCGCTTGTTTGTCTCCGATTGGTATAACGCGCGAATTTGGGTTCTGGACGCTGAAAGTTTGGACGTGTTGGGCGAATTGGCGACAGGAACCGCCCCTGCAGGATTAGCGATTTCCCCCAATGGAGCATGGCTCGCTTCGGCGGACAAAGATGCAAATTCGGTAAGCATTTTTGACTTAGAAACCTTGGCGGTCCGGCACAGGATTGACGTTGGCGAGCGCCCCTTTGGGCTGCGCTTTGCGCCTGACGGTCGAGTGTTCGTTGGCAATGTGGGGTCAAATGATGTGAGCGTGTTGGATGCGGTTCAAGGAGAGGTGCTTGCCACTGTTCCGGTGGGCGAGCGGCCCTACGGTGTTGCCTTTGCCAAGGGCCGTGCATTTGTGACCAATCAATATGCAAACACTGTGAGCGTGATTGATCTGGACACACTCGGTGCGATTGAAACAATCGGTGTCGGCGAATACCCTGAGGGGATTGATACAACGGCGGATGGTAACAGTGTTGTGCTTGCAAACTGGTTCGACAACACCCTTAGTATTATAGACACAAGCAGTCTGAACGTGGTAGAAACCGTGTCAACTTGCGATGGCCCGCGGGCCTTTGGCACATTTCTTTTAGAATAGGGAAATTCAAGATGATGAAATTGGCACTGGCGGCTGTTCTGGCCATGGGCACAGCACTGCCTGCACTGGCTGCAAATGAAACTTGGGACTCTATTCGCGCTCAGCTCTACCCCGACCATGGGATGCTCAATGGCAATCGGGTTATCGCAATTGATGCGCCTTATCGGACGTTTGATGACACGCGCACCGAGCTGGCTGCCCATGTTGTGGCGCCTGAGGGCGGAATGATCACAAAAGTGACGGTGGTGCTGGATGAAAATCCGATGCCGGTATCTGCGGTGTTCACGCTGGATAATCCCATGCCGAGCTTCTTTTTCGACATGACCATGCGGGTGAACGGCCCGACACCGATGCATGTTTTGGCCGAAATGACGGACGGGCGGGTTTTCGTTGAAGAAACTTTCGTCAAAACCTCCGGCACGGGGGCGTGTTCTGCCCCTCCGGGCACGGATCCTGAGCTGGCACTGGCGGCGCTTGGCAATATGGACATTCTCGTTTCAGACGTGCTGCCCGGTGTGGGCGACGGTGCTTTGAGCAATCTGACATCCCGCCTTGGTCGCATGGATGTTGATATTTCGCATCCGTCCCATTCGGGCATGCAGATGGACCAGATTTCACTGCTGTTCATCCCAATGCGCTATGTGGAAACCGTTGAGATTGATTTGGATGGCGCGGGTTACGTGGATATGACAGGTTCGATTTCACTGTCTGAAAATCCACGCGTTGGGATTTCTGTGCCGCGCACAACTCAGACTGTCGGTGTAACGATGACGGACACGGATGGAACGGTTTCTAAGGCTGAGAAGAAGCTGGCTGGCTTCTGATAATTGCGCCTTTTCAAAGATTTAGCGACTGACCGACATAGATCGGTCAGGCGCTTTTTTATGTGCAGACTGCTTAGCCGTCGCAGTCGTATTTAAAGCTGACTTTGCCATCGCGAACATCAGCGACTTGGATCGCGCAACCTTCGCCATCGGTGAACGTATCGCCTTTGGCACGGGTTGCTACATTGACGCCGTTGATCGCGATGCGCGCGGTGCCTTGAGCTTCGTTAACCGAAGCAACGAACAGGCGGGTTGCGCCATCTCCAAAGACCGTGGTTGAGCCCGGACCTGCAGGTGCTGAGGCTTCAACCGGTGCGCCGCATGTGGCGCTGAGGGCTGCATGGCCGCGATCAACGGAATCGAGCATCACCCGGCAACGCGCATCGGGGAGATCTGCAATTGCTGCGGCTCCGATGGCGACGTTTTGCAGGTCACCATTGACCGCGATACGTGCCCCATCATCGTCGACACGCGAGACAAAGGCCCGCAGCTTGCCCTCTTCGAACGCAATTGTTTGACCGACCTTGATCCCTTCGGGTGCCGGGACAGCGTCGCCGCAAAGCGATCCAAGGGCTGCACCCTCTGACGTGATGCCTGACAGAACCACTTTGCAGTAGTCCTCACCAACTGGAACCACAGGACCGCGGCCAACATCGACTGATTTGACGTCACCATTGATGGCAAGGCGCGCATTTCCCGATGTTTCATCAAGTCGTGAAACAAAGACGCGCAAGGCGCCATCTGCCATCACTGCGGTTTCACCGACACCGCGCGTGAGCGTTTCAGCCATGGGTGCACTTGTCTCAGTCTTGGGTGTCACGGCCGCGTCTTCTGTTTCTTGGGGGGCCGGCGCGACTGCCGCAACTTCTGCTGGTTCTGAATTATCATCGGACGCAGGTGCGGCGACGGCGGCAGCGGCCTGTTGAGTTGCAACAGCAGCAACCGCTGCGGTCGCAGCGGCTGTGGCTGTTTTTAGGTCCGTCATTTGGCCCATGAGACCCTCAGACATGCCCGTAACCTTTGCGACATCTTCTTTCACTGCATCAACGCTTGACTGAACGCTGGAAATGCCTGTTTCCATGTCACTTCGCAGAGCGACAACATCGTCGCTGGAGGCGGCAGCACCTGCTGCGGCTGTCACAGATTTCAATTCAGTCTCAAGCTGGGTGATACGATCCTGCATGGCGGCCATTTCGGTTTTGGACTGGGCCACACTATCGGCTAGTGCGACTTGCTCAGGGTCATCCCCACTGCCACCGAACAACAAAATCAACAGCAGAACTGCAGCGATGGCCCCAAGGCCCATGTAAATTTTTTGGCTATTCAAAATCATCTCCATCACGTTACGCTTAATGGCGCCTTTACGCTTAAGCTCGAATCCAGTTGCACCCCTCGTTTTAGAGGCTAATGCGGTTTGAGATAAGTCGGAACAACAAATTTTCGAACCCGAATTTACGGCAAGGCCGAATTATTGGGTTTGAGGTTGGCCTTCTGCGGGCAGCACGACCTCAGTTGGATAGTCCCAAAGCGCCCAAGCGTCGGTTCCTTCGGGGAACCAATACACGCTGGTATAGCCCCATTCGATTGCGCGCTTGGCTGCATTCCAGCTCATCCAGCAATCCTCAAGGCAAAAGAAGACCACTGGATGGTTTGGATCATCTTGAGTGGCGCTCGCGAGGCCTTTGCGAAAATAGTCTGCCGTGACATCCGCAATCTTGCCATAGCCAATATTTGGCAACCAGATCGCGCCGGGAATGGAGTGGCGCTTTCGCTCACGCCAAATCGTGCCTTCAGGTAAATTGGTAGGCTTGGGAGGCTGTGGCAGAACGTCGATGAAGCCTGCGGTTTGCTCGGTCCAAAGTTTATGCGCGGCTTCCGGGCCAATTACAGTGCCCCCGGCGATCGTGCTTGGCACGGGACCGCGATAGTGGTCCATCTTGTAATCGTCAGGTTCGGGCACTGTTTGCGCGGTGGCGGCGAGGCTCAAGGCGAGCCACGCCGCAATCACGCGGATCACTGTGACAGCTCCAGCACTTCGGTCCCAAGATCGTTTGTTAAGGGAACACCAGCGTCAACGAGCAATTCGTTGATCGTATCCTGATTGCGCCGAATGATCGAATTCAATCGTCTTTGCCAGACTTTTTCGCCGCGCCGCACGCCCATCGTGATCCGGTAGAACATGCGTGGTGGCAGTGTCTCCTTGACCAGCGGGATCACTTTGAGGTTGGGATGTTCGGTCTTGACGATTGGTCCGCCAAGCGGACCCCAGAGGATACCTGCGGCGATTTCACCTGAACTCACGTCGTTGAGAAGATCCTCCATCGGGCTCTCATGGCGACGATCCACGACCAGATTGTAAGCCTTGGCTTTCGCAATCAACCCGTTTCGAGCCATATGGGCAGCCGGTGGCGTTCCTGCGATGATCCCGATCCGCTGCCCCTGAAGCGCAGGATCAGACAGGGTTTCAACGCTAGCCAGCGCACTGTCTTTGGGCACGATCAACGCATAGGCAGAGGTGAAATAGTGGTTGGTATTGAGCACAAGCTCATGGCCTTGGGCATAGCCCATCACGATGTCGCAGCGCTTGGCCTTTAGCGTATTGCGGATAAATCCGGTGGCCTGAGGATACCATGTGTATTGCACAGGGATGTCCAGTTGGGCGCCAACAAATTCGGCCAGCTTGTTCTCATAGCCGCGGCCTTTGTCATCAGACATTGGGTAATTTGCGGGATCGGCACAGACCCGTAACGCCGTTGTTGACACAAGGTCAGACGTTTGAGCCGTTGCCGATCCCCCTAGGGAGAACCCCAGTAAAGCGGTCGCAAAAGCGACGCTGAGGGTTTTAGCCCATACAGGCATTTTCATCCTCGCGGATAACATCCGATTTGCGTTCTTTTTTGGCCGGACGGCCGCGTGGCACAACTTCAGCACCGCGTGCTTTGAGATAGATGTAGATATCATCCAAGTAGCACATCACATTCGGGTTCTCACCGAAAGCGGGCATCACGGAGTTTTGAGCGGCGTCGATGACTTTGCGTCCATTGGTGACCACATCAAGGAAGTCGTAATAATCCATATCGATCGCTGATTTCTTCAGCGCTGGTGCATAGGTCGATCCCTCGCCTTCTGGCCCGTGACACACGTGGCATTCGGCGTGATAGCGGCGAAACCCGGAAAAGGTCAGCCAGTCAACGGCACCTTCGTCATTCACGTTGAATGTCGGAACATCATCTTCTGTAAAAAAGCGGCCATCCTCAGAATATGCGGCTGTCAGATTGTCTGCCATTGTTAGGCCTGGCATTGCGGTCATTAGGCCAATCACGGCGAGACGAATTGCAGTTTTCATGAGGCTCCCTTTCTTCATTACTGCGAAATGTTGGCGCGACGGGATCGCCGCGCCAACGAACTATTTTGAATGTCAGCACCAAACCGTGATGCTGACAAATCTTATTTTATTAGTTTGGCAGTGCGAACACTGTCAGCTGACCACCAAGCGCGGTGTAGTCGCTCAGAGCGGCATAACCACCCACAGCACCCAGACCGTCGTTCGGGTTTGTCAGACCAGCTGCAAGGCCGATACCAGCCCAGCCGCCAACACCAGAGAGGATGCCGATGTACTGCTTGCCACCCTGCTCGTAGGTCATCACGTTACCAATGATGCCGGACGGTGTTTTGAAGCGGTAAAGCTCTTCACCTGTTTCGGCATGCACGGCTTTGAGGTGACCCTCAAGTGTGCCGTAGAACACGATGTCGCCAGCAGTTGCCAGAGCACCGGACCATACTGAGAACTTCTCAGGGATGGACCATTTGATGGAACCGTCTGTGTTGTCCCAAGCGATGAAGTTACCCATACCGCCGTGGCTTTCAGGAGCAGGATACATCGCAAGAGTCGCACCAACGTAAGGCTGACCAGCTGTATAGGACACGCGGAATGGCTCATAGTCCATGCAAACGTGGTTTGTTGGCACGTACATCAGCTCTGTTTTTGGCGAGTATGCCGCAGGCTGTTGGTCTTTTGTGCCGAGCGCCGCAGGACAGATGCCTGTGGAGTTCACGTCTTCGCCGTTCTGCTCTGTGGAGTACTGAGCAACAACCGCAGGGCGGCCATAGTTCTCAGAGTTTGGATCCATGTCCACGCCAGTTGTCCAGTTCACCACTGGGTCGAACTTTTCAGCGACCAGCAGCTCACCTGACACGCGGTCCATAGTGTAGCCAAGACCGTTACGGTCGAAGTGAGTGAGCAACTTGCGCTCAACGCCATCAATTTCCTGCTCCGTAAGGATCATTTCGTTGATGCCGTCAAAGTCCCACTCGTCATGGGGTGTCATCTGGTAGAACCATTTGGCCATACCTGTATCGATGTCACGTGCCATAACTGTCATGGACCAGCGGTTGTCGCCTGGGCGCTGTGCTGGGTTCCAAGTTGATGGGTTACCAGTACCGTAGTACATCAGGTTCTCTTCGAGGTCGGCAGAGTACCAGCCCCAAGTTGTACCGCCACCGATCATCCACTGATCGCCTTCCCAGGTGTTCAAGCCTGAGTCTGCGCCAACTGGTTTGCCCAGATGCGTGGTGTTCACTGGATCAGCAAGGATATCGCTGTCTGGGCCCATGGAGTATGCGCGCCAAACCTGAGCACCTGTGTTGAGGTCATATGCAGTGACAGAGCCACGTACACCAAACTCACCACCGGAAATGCCGACGATTACCTTGTCTTTGACAGGAAGAACTGTCGCAGTGTTGGTTTCACCAATCGCTGGGTCACCATTCAGGACTTCCCAAACGACAGCACCAGTTTTTGCGTCGAGCGCAACAACTTTTGTGTCAGCCTGGTGCAAAATGATTTTGCCTTCAGCGTAAGCCACACCGCGGTTCACAGTGTCACAGCACATCACCGGGATAACATCCGGGTCCTGCTTTGGCTCATACTTCCAGATGATCCGGCCTTCGTCGGACAAATCCAGCGCGTAAACGATGTTCGGGAACGGTGTGTGCACAAACATTGTGTCACCGATCACGAGTGGTGAACCCTCATGGCCACGAAGAACACCTGTTGAGAATGTCCAAGCAACCTGAAGATCACCCACGTTGTCCGCGTTGATCTGGTCTAGTTTAGAATAACGTTGGTTCTTGTAGTCACCAGTCTGGATAGCCCACTGCTTTGAGTTTTCCATCTGGGCGACAAGATCGTCGTTAGCGTAGGCCATGGTCGCCGCGCAAAGCGCGAGTCCCGATGTCCACATAGCAAGCTTTTTCATAAAAGCTCCTCCCAAGTTGTGCGGCTAGTTTGCCGCGGTTCCACTCTGGCCAAATCGGCCCGAGTATTTGCAATGTCCGCCAAATCGGGCAAACATTTATCGATTGTCAACTTACTCAGCAAAAGTCGCGAGGTAAGCGATGACGTTCTTGCGGTCTTTCTCTTTGCGCAGACCGGCAAAGGACATCTTTGTTCCTTTTGCGTAGTCACGTGGTTTAGTGAGAAATGCGTCGAGTTCTTCAGAAGTCCAGCTTTTTCCGTCTGCACCCATCTGGATCAGCACTTCAGAATACTTAAAATCTGCGCCAGCTGCGATTGCGCGATCGACGACACCGTTTAGCACAGGACCGACCTTGTTCTTGGCGTCTTCACCAACTGCGTGGCAAGCTTTGCATTTGCGAAATACCTTTTCGCCTTTGGCAGGATCGCCCGCTGCATGGCCATCAGCCAGTGCTGTCAGGGGAACAAGCGTGAGAGTTGCAGCTGCAAGTAGTGTCTTCATCATAGTAGGTGGCCCCTCCCAGGACACGAGGTCGTCAAGTCAGATTTGCGGCGTGCCATTCAACATGGTCACGCGCAAAGGTGTTTACAAAGAAATAAGAATGGTCGTAGCCGCGCTGCATCCGAACCTGGCCCGGCTGGCGGCGCTTGGCCATCATATCGGCCAATGCTTCGGGTTTGAGCAGGTCAAGAAACTGGTCAGATGCGCCTTGATCTACCAGTATTTCGCCCTTCCAACCGTGTTTCTCGAGCAAGAGCGTCGCATCGTGATCCGCCCAACCGCTCTCATCGTCGCCCAGATAGGCGCTCAACTGGCGGCGCCCCCAGTCGGAGCGGGTCGGATGGGCAATAGGTGCAAACGCAGACAAGCTGTCGAACTTATCAGCGTTGCGAATTGCGATGGTGATCGCGCCATGGCCACCCATCGAATGACCGGTGATGCCGTGACGATCCTGCACCGGCAGGTGCTGCATCACCAACGCGCGCAATTCATCCACAATGTAGTCATACATTTTGAAATGAGACTTCCAAGGATCCCGCGTTGCGTTGACATAAAAGCCTGCGCCCTGCCCCAGATCGTAAGCGCCATCATCGCTGACAGCCTCGCCGCGCGGTGACGTGTCCGGGTAGATCACGGCCAGTCCGTTGCGCGCTGCATGTTCCTGAAAACCGCCCTTGTTCATGGCGTTTTCATGGGTGCAAGTCAGTCCGCTCAAATACCAAAGCACAGGCACGTCACCGTCTTTGGCTTGTGGCGGTATATAGGCCGCAAAGGTCATATCACAGCCGCAGGTTTCCGACGAATGCCGGAAAACCTTCTGCGAGCCACCAAAACATTGGTTCTCTGATATGAGCTCAAGACCCATTTCGTTTAAAACTCCACGACTGCGCGGATGGATTCGCCTGCGTGCATGAGGTCGAAGC
>CAZQMR010000048.1:0-18526 GCA_964594465.1 uncultured Rhodobacterales bacterium | reverse complement strand
GAGATATTCACCAAGGCGCTTGGGCCGGATCATCCGAACACGAAAACTGTGGCTGCGAACCTCCAACGCCTGCTGGACAGCAGGTAACGAAGCGTTAACCACTACCCCCCGAAATTAACCAAATATTAGCAACTTTCCCCAGAATCCACGCCCGCAGTGCATAGCACGTGCTATACACGTGCCGGAACTGCACAGCCCAAACCGCCTACTCCGCCTTCACCCGGCTCAGCCTCTGCCCGGCGGTTTTTGTCAATGATTCCGTACGTCTAGCCGCGATCATCGCCGTCTCGATAAAGCTCAGATGCGCCTCCACCGCCGCGCGTGCGCCCACCGGATCCCGCGCCATTAACGCATCATGAACAGCCCGATGCTGCTCCAAAAGCTCGTTTCGCGTCGTGCGCTGAGCAAACAAAACCTGCCGATTATAGAACACACCCTTGCGCAGCATCTCAAAGATCGAGCGCATCATATGGAGCATGATCACGTTATGCGCCGCCTCCACGATGCTCATGTGAAAATCCGCATCCAGCTGCGCCTCTTCGCGCGAAGATCGCTTCTGATGCGCCGTTTCCATCTTCGCAAAAACCGCTGCCACGACCTCCAAATCCTTGTCCGTCGCATGCCGCGCCGCCCGTTCTGCTGCCAGCCCCTCAAGATCCCGGCGGAAGGCGAGGTAGTCGTCTAAGGCCTCGGAATGTTTGGAAAAAAGCTCAATCAGCGGCGGCGCAAAAGCGGTGCCGAGCACGTCCGCCACAAAGGCGCCCGAGCCCGGTTTCAGCACCAACAACCCCGCCGCCTCCAACTGCGCCAAAGCCTCCCGAACCGAGGGGCGCGACACGCTCATGCGCTCGGACAAGTCCCGCTCCGCAGGCAGCCGCTCGCCGGGGCGCAGCACGCCGCGCAGGATCAAAAGCTCGATCTGATGCGCAGCCGCATCCGCGAGCTTTCCAGTTTCAATCGTCGTAAAGGGCATGGGTGCGTCCTAGGGTCAAAAGCTGCGAGACCCTAGGATATTCCCCAATTTAAGTCCAACCGTTTAGATGTTGGACGTCGGAGTAATGGTAATCTCAACCCGGCGATTGGCCTGCCGCCCATCCAGCGTCAAATTGCTCGCAACCGGCTGGTTTTCACCCGCACCAAAGGTCGCAATCCGTCCGCGATCAACGCCAGCATTGGCGAGCAGATCGCTCACGCTTTCAGCCCGGTCCTGTGACAGTTTCTGATTGTAAGACGTCGTGCCGGTATTGTCCGTATGACCTGTCACATTCACGCTAGTGTTCGGAAATTCTTGAAGATTTCGCGCCACATCAAAGATAATTTCCCGCGAGGAACCCCGCACAAACGCGCTGCCCACATCAAAGGTGATCGCCTCAGGCAAGGTCAAAATCAGCTCAGAACCCGTGTTCACAATCCGCACACCCGAATTGCCAACAGCGGCTTGCAACGCTTCTTCCTGCTTGGCCAAATCATTGCCAATCGCAACACCAGCCGCAGCCCCGATCACGCCACCAATCTTGGCACCTTTGGACTTGTCTTTGGAAATGATCGCCCCAAGACCAGCCCCCAAAATGCCGCCCAAAACGCCGCCGCCAACGGACTCTTCACGGACCTGACCATCCGGCCCAGTACAGGCCGTCAGCACCAGCGCGGAAGCGCCCAAAACTGCAATTCCCCTTGTCTTAATCGACATGGCTTGATCTCCTCTTTCAACTCGAAGCTCTCTAAGGGAAGTATACACGCATCTGGCCAGATACCAGTGGTGGTATTGGCCAACCCCGCCTGATACAGCAGCAAAGGCGGGTTTTTGCCCATATCCTCACGAAAATGCGCGCAATGCCGCGCAGTATTTCAAACCTTGACAAAACGCCCCTGAAAATGTGATCTGCAAAACATGGGGCGGCGGTCGCCTCGTGAGGCGCCAGCCTAAGAACCGCATCCTTTGAAACCTCAAAAAAGAGGGAGGATGCTTCATGGCGTCACCAACCGAAATCACCGTTCCCCAACTCGCCCGCCTCATCGGCACTCCCGATTGCCCGATCATCATCGACGTCTGCTTGACTGAGGATTTCGCGCAAGACCCCCGTCTGATCCCCAGCGCAATCAAAGCAGCCCACACGGATATCGACGCGCTCGCCAATCTCATCGGCACCAAACGCGCCATCATTTACTGCCAAAAGGGCTTCAAAATCAGCCAAGGCACCGCCGCCATCCTCCGCACACGCGGGGTCAAAGCAGAAACGCTGCAGGGCGGCCAAATCGGCTGGAGCGACGCCAAACTTCCGATGGTCCCTCAATCTGCGCTCCCCACACCAAACCGCTGGGTCACCCGTCATCGCCCGAAAATCGACCGCATCGCCTGCCCCTGGTTGATCCGTCGCTTCGTTGATCCCAGCGCGGAGTTCCTGTTCGTTGCGCCCGATCAAGTGCTTAATGTTGCAGAGAAATTTGACGCTACCCCCTTTGACGTCGAAAACATCTTCTGGACCCATCGCGGTGACAGCTGCACCTTTGACACCATGATCGAAGAATTCACCCTCGCCCATCCAGCCCTCACCACGCTCGCCAATATTGTGCGCGCAGCCGACACGGACCAACTGGGTCAAGCCCCCCAAGCCGCAGGGTTGCTTGCCGCATCGCTTGGGTTGTCACGAATGTTTCGCGATGATCTGGCACAGCTAGAGGCTGGGATGAGCCTTTACGATGCCTTTTACCGCTGGGCCCGCGATGCTCAGGATGAAGGTCACGATTGGCCAGCCACAGGGAAGACACAATGAGCGTAAGCAACCGCGAGGCTTTCAACGCCTTTGGCAAAATCGGCCTGATGTCCTTTGGCGGGCCCGCCGCGCAAATATCGCTGATGCACAAGGTGCTGGTCGATCAGAAGAAATGGCTCACCGAGCAGCAATTCCTCAACGCCCTCAGCTTTTGCATGCTCCTGCCCGGCCCCGAAGCGATGCAGCTTGCCACCTATGCCGGGTGGCGGCTTAACGGCATCTGGGGCGGGCTGATCAGCGGTCTGTTATTCGTGCTGCCCGGCGCTCTCGTCATCTTTGCGTTCGCCGCCCTCTATGCGTTTTTCGGCGAGCTGCCGCTCATGCAACAGCTCTTTCTCGGCGTCAAAGCTGCCGTGGTGATCATCGTCCTTGAGGCCCTGCTCAAAGTCGCCAAACGCGCGCTCAAAGCCCCGGTACATTTGATCATCGCAGGCCTTGCTTTCATCGGCATCTTCTTGTTTTCGCTTCCTTTTCCTCTGATCGTGCTGGCTGCCGCCCTCTATGGCGCGGCCTTTGGCACCAAATGGGCCGCCCCGCCTGAGCCACACCAGCCCGTAAAAACCACCAGCACCCAGACCCTCAAAACCATCGCCATTGGCCTCGCGGTCTGGATCGTCCCGATCGCCCTTCTGGCCACCATCGCCCCCGCCATCATGAGCGACATCGCGATCTTCTTTTCCAAGCTCGCCGTCGTCACCTTCGGCGGCGCCTATGCCGTGCTCGCATATATGGCCCAAGACGTGGTGACAGGCTTTGGCTGGCTCAGCGCGGATGAAATGATGGACGGGCTCGGCCTTGCCGAAACCACACCCGGCCCGCTCATCCTTGTGACCCAATTCGTTGGCTTCCTCGCGGCCTTCAGCGAGGGCGGCTTCTGGCTTGGCGTCCTAGGCGGCTTGGTCACGCTCTGGGTCACGTTCGCGCCCTGTTTCCTCTGGATTTTCGCCGGCGCGCCTTATCTCGACTGGATTTCTGCCCAACCCCGCCTCACCGGCGCCCTCACAGCAATCACCGCCGCCGTCGTGGGCGTGATCCTGAACCTCTCGATCTGGTTCGGCTTGCATGTGTTTTTCGCAGACGTGACACGCGAAACCATCGGCCCGATGACCCTCTGGCTTCCAGACATCTCCAGCATCGACTGGCGCGTCGTGATCCTCAGCAGCCTTTGCGGGTTCCTGCTGCTCAAGCGCCATATGGCGCTTGGTTGGGTTTTGTTGATCGCTGCGCTGAGCGGCCTGGCATTAAGCCAGCTTTAAAGCCCAGCTTTTGCCATCAATTCCTTGAGGTCTGCCTCGGGTCGCGCACCGATATGGCTGATAATCTCACCTGCCGCGATGCAGCCCATTTGGCCGCAGTCCGGCAGGTCTTTGCCCGCAGACAAACCCGCCAGAAATCCAGCGGCAAACATATCGCCAGCACCGGTCACATCCACCACCTTCGTGGCCGCCGCTGGCACCATGATCTTGCGCCCTTCGCCCAGCACCCAAGCGCCTTGCGCGCCCACAGTACACGCGACGAGATCGCACTCATCAGCGGCCCGCGCCATCGCCTTATCCAGATCATCCTCTTGATAAAGCGACTTCATTTCATGCTCATTGGCGAAAAGCAGATCCACGTCCTCAGCGATCATCTTGGCAAAGGCATCGCGATGCCGCTCCACGCAAAACGGGTCTGACAAGGTGATCGAAACGCGGCCACCCGCGCCCTTGCAGGCCTTGATCGCCTTGGCAAACGCCGCGTGGCTGGCAGGCCCGTCAAAGCGGTAGCCTTCCAAATAAATCCAATCCGCATCACCCATCATCGCCTCGTCAATATCGTCCGGGCCAAGATGCTCTGACACACCAAGATACGTGTTAAGCGAGCGCTCGCTGTCAGGCGTCACCAGCACAGTGCAAAGCCCGGTCTTGTCCGCATGATCGGCAGGGGCCAGCGGAGTTTCGTAAACCGCGCCAATGGCGCGCAAATCCCGCGCAAAAACCTCGCCAAGTGGGTCGTCCTTGACCTTGCCCACATAAGCCGTCGAGCCACCAAGTGCAGCGATCCCAGCAATCGTATTCGCCGCAGAGCCGCCGCCCACTTCCTCGGTGTTCTCAAGATAGCCGTAAAGCTCCGCCGCGCGCGCCGTATCAATCAGCTGCATGATGCCTTTCTCAACACCATGCTGGGCCAAAAAGCCCTCATCCACATGGGCCAAAACATCGACCATCGCATTGCCGATGCCGACAACCTGAAATTTCTTGCTCATGCAGTTTTGTCCTCAAAGTCACACAGATCAGCCACAATGCAATCCGCACAGCGCGGTTTGCGGGCCAAACAGATATAGCGCCCATGCAGGATCATCCAATGATGAGCGTGTTGCTGGAATTCCGCCGGAATATGGTCCTCAATCGCGCGCTCCACCACGACAACATCCTTGCCCGGTGCTACGCCAGAACGGTTACCAAATCGGAAAATATGTGTGTCGACCGCTTGGGTGGGCTGTTTGAACCACATGTTCAGCACCACATTCGCGGTTTTCCGCCCCACACCGGGCAGGCTTTCGAGGGCCGCGCGCGAGGATGGCACCTCGCCGTCAAACTCATCCACCAGCTTTTGGGAGAGCTTAATCACGTTCTTGGCCTTGTTGCGAAACAGCCCGATAGTCTTGATATGCTCCGTCACACCCTCAAGCCCCAGATCGAGCATTTTTTGCGGTGTGTCCGCGATCTTGAACAGCTCGTGGGTCGCCCGGTTGACGCCCTTATCCGTCGCTTGCGCCGAAAGCGCGACCGCGACCACCAACGTATAGGCATTCACATGATCCAGCTCACCCTTTGGCTCGGCCTCTGCTGCCTGAAACCGGGTGAAAATCTCTTTAATCGTCTGATAGGGAAGTTGTTTCGCCATGGGACGTGTCCTTAGCCAGCGCAGCGCCCGCTTTCAAGCAGGTTTCGGGTCGCGGACCCGCGCCGCCCATGGCAAATTACGCCCAAGCCACACGCAGGAGAGCAAAGCGATGAACGATCAAAGCCACGAGGATGCCTACCATTACGGCGTGATCGCCCGCGCCATTGAGGTGATTGACGCCCATGCGGACGCCCCGCTCTCGCTCGAAGATCTCGCCGCTGGCGTCGGCCTCTCGCCGGCGCATTTCCAGCGGGTATTTTCCCAATGGGTCGGGGTGTCGCCCAAGCGCTACCAACAATACCTGACCCTCGATCACGCCAAAACCCTGCTCAAGGAACGCTTCACGCTTCTGGAAACTGCCCATTCCACCGGCCTCTCCGGCAGCTCCCGCCTGCATGATCTGTTTTTGCGTTGGGAGGCCATGAGCCCCGGCGATTATGCACGCGGCGGCGCTGGCGTGACCATCCGCGAGGGCTGGTTTGACTGCCCCTTTGGCGACGTTCTGGTCATGGGCACTGAGCGGGGCATTTGCGGCATGGCCTTTGGCGCGGATTGCGGCCGCGACGCGGCGGAGGCAGACATGCGCGCGCGCTGGCCCAAAGCCGAATTCGCCCCCGATGACGGCACCCTCGCCGCCCATGTCGCCGCAGCTTTTGGGGGCGGCGAAATTGCGCTCCATCTCATCGGCGCGCCGTTCCAAATCAAAGTCTGGGAAGCCCTGCTCACCATCCCGCCGGGCCACGCCACCACCTATTCAGAGATCGCACGCGCCATCGGGAACCCCAAGGCGGTGCGCGCGGTGGGCACCGCCGTGGGGCGCAACCCGATCAGCTGGCTCATTCCCTGCCACCGGGCGTTGCGCAAATCCGGTGGCCTTGGCGGCTACCACTGGGGCCTGCCGGTTAAACGCGCCATGCTGGCCTACGAGGCTGCCCGCGTCGAACAATCGGACCCGCACGAACCCCAAACTCAGCCGCTCCCGTAGGGTGGGGTTCCCCCCCACCATCCGCCCAACCCGCAGCAGAGCCAAGCACGCCAACTGGCTCAAGGCGCTCAAGCCTCAGAATTTACATCACCGCTGAACTGTGCAAACCTCGCCCCGGTGCTTGAGGCGCCTCCAGTCTACGGAAAGAACAGAAGTTCACTCGCAAGATCACCTTCGTCAGATGAACTGACCTTTTCGCTCGCCCTGTAGACATTGAGCTGTTTCAAAGGGAAAGTTCCATGCCTGTCAGAAAATTACCCGCATCTGCGGATATCACCCATCTCAAAAACCAAGCCAAAGACCTGCTCTCGGAGTTTCGCGCCGCCAAAATGGCCGCCTATCAGCGCATCCGTGAATTTCATCCCAAAATGTCCGGCATGAGCGATCAGGCCATCGCCGCGCAAACCTTCAGCCTCAGCGACGCGCTGCTCTCCATCGCCCGCGAATACGGCTACCCAAGCTGGCCGCGCCTCAAAACCGTCGTGGCAGAGCAAAACGGGCAAACCGCCATGCTGGACCCTCACGAGCGGATTACAGATCAAGTTTTTCTCCAAGCCATCGACTTCATGGATGAGGGCAACGAAGCGCTCTTGCGCAAACATCTGGCCGATCACCCTCAGCTTATTCACCAAAGGATGAATTTTGAGGGCGACAACTATTTTACCAATCCAACCCTGATTGAATTCATCGCCGAAAACCCGTTTCGCCAAAAAGAGATGCCCGACAATGTGATTGAAATTGCCCGCATCGTCTTGGAGGCCGGTGCGAAGGAAAATCAAAAGTCGCTGGATGAAACTCTGATGCTGGTCGCCTCCGGGCAGGTTTCCCGCGAGCAAGGTGCGCAAATACCAATGCTCAACCTGTTGTGTGATTACGGCGCTGATCCGAACACAGGCGTCGGGGCCGCACTGGTTCATAGCGAGCTGGATGCGACCAGAACTCTGCTGCAACGAGGTGCCACGCTTGATCTACCCGCAGCGGCGGCCTTAGGCGAGATGGTGGCGGTTCACAAAATGCTCAAATCAGCAGATGACGAGCAGCGGCAAACAGCGCTGGCGATGGCCGCGCAGAACAATGCAACAGAGGTTGTCCAAGTGCTTTTGGAGGCGGGGGCCGATCCCAACCGCTACAATCCCCCCGGCGGTCATTCCCATTGCACAGCGCTTCAATCCGCCATTGCGATGGGTCACATAGACGTGGTGAAAATTCTGGTGGAGGCCGGTGCGGATTTGAGCATCCGAGACATCCTCCATGACGCCCCCGCGCTTGTCTGGGCCGAATATGCCAACTCTCCTCCCATAAAAAAGGCGGAGGTTTTCGCCTATATCAAGACCAAGCTTGAACAAACGTAGGGTGGGGTTTTACCCCACCACAGACGGCTGAAAAAAGCGCGTCCAATTGTGCCAGTTTTAAATGCGAGTCTTGGACGCCGCTTCACGTTCACTATCCCCTGAATTGGGCTCTCCTTTGGGCTCAATCAACAGCACCTTAACCTCATGTTCAGCGCGTGGCCGGTGCACAACGCCCTTTGGCACCACAAACAGTTCACCGGCCACAATCCTACGCGATGGCTCACCTTCGATGTCCATCATCATCTCACCTTCCAACACGTAGAAAAAGTCATCCGTGGTATCGTGTTTATGAAACGGAAACTCACCTTGAAACTTGACCACCATCACCTCGTTCTGATTGTAATCGGCAATCACATGTGGGTCCCAATGCGTTGAAAATAGCGCCAACTTCTCGGTCAGATTTACGGGTTGCATTGATGGTTCCCTCCACTGTTTCGATTTACCAAAGCCTATCACCTGATGCTGCTTTGTCATGTTGAAACACCCACAGCATCGCCGCTGTCGTAGGGTGGGGTTTTACCCCACCATCTTCCACCGCCGCTGAAGACCCAAGCTCGGGATCGTATCGACGCAGCCAGCTTAACCCAATCTTAGGAAACTCGTTAACTTTTCGGTTTTCTGTGCGCGTGCTGTGCAGTGCACACAGCATATGCGTGCGCGAACCGTTCCCCACAAAATTGGGCGTTAACACCCGCCAGCACGCTCTAACCCTTTGAAAACAAACAATCCGAAAAATTGGCGCCGCCAGCCCAAATCCCAAACCTTAACACAACCTCAAACCGTCTTAGCTCGCTCCCGAAGCGGCCCCTTCTGAATTTTCCCGGTCGAGGTTTTGGGCAGCGCCTCAAACACCACAAAGCGCGGCACCTTAAAGCCCGCCACCAAGCCGCGCACATGAGCAATCAGCTCCTCCGCGCTCGCCACCTGCCCCGGCTTCAGCTCCACAAAAGCACAAGGCGTCTCACCCCATTTTTGATCCGGCTTGGCCACCACACCGACCGCTGCCACCGCCGGATGCTTGTAAAGCGCGTCTTCGATCTCAATGGACGAGATATTCTCGCCGCCCGAAATAATAATATCCTTCGCCCGATCCTTGAGCTGAATATACCCATCCGCGTGCCGCACGCCCAAATCACCCGAATGGAACCAGCCACCCGCAAAGGCCTCCGCCGTCGCCGCGTCGTTCTTGAGATAGCCTTTCATCACAATGTTTCCGCGCAGCATCACCTCGCCCAAGCTCTCCCCATCCGCGGGCAGCGCGCGCATGTCTTCGCCCATCACCGTCGCATCTTCCTCAACCACATAAGCATGGCCCTGACGCGATTTTTTCTCGGCCTGTTGATCGCCCGGAAGTGCCGCCCAGTCCCGGTTCCAAGCGCAAGCAACCGCCGGGCCATAGACTTCCGTGAGGCCATAAACATGCGTAACATCAAAGCCTTGCTCGGCCATCGCCTGCAAGGTCGCCGCCGGGGGCGGGGCCGCCGCAGTCATGAATTTCACCTGCTGATCAAAGCTGCGCCGCTCCGCCTCGCTCGCATCTGTAATGAAGGACATCACAATTGGTGCGCCGCACATGTGGGTCACGCCGCTCTCAGCAATCGCCCCATAAATCGTCTCTGCACTCACTTTGCGCAAGCACACATTCGTCCCGGCCTTGGCCGCAATCGTCCATGGAAAACACCAGCCATTGCAGTGAAACATCGGCAGCGTCCAAAGATAAACCGGATGCTGCGCGAGATCCCATTCCAGCGTATTGCCAACCGCATTCAGATAGGCCCCCCGGTGATGATAAACCACGCCCTTGGGATTGCCCGTGGTGCCCGAGGTGTAGTTGATCGCAATTGTGTCCCACTCGTCCTTGGGGGCAATCGCCTTGAAATCCGGGGCACCCCCGGCCAAAAACGCCTCATAATCCACCTCACCCAGATGCTCACCGGGCGCCAGCGGATCGGCGATATCAATGATAATCGGCGAAACCTTCGCTTGCGCCAACGCCTGCTTCATCGCGGGGCTAAACTCCCGATCCGTAATCAAAATTCGGGTTTCCGCATGATCCAATATATACGCAATCGTGCCCGCATCGAGCCGCGTGTTGAGCGCATTGAGCACCAATCCCGCCATCGGAACCGCGAAATGCGCCTCGTAAAGTTCCGGCGTATTATGCGCCATAACCGTCACAACATCGCCCCGCTGAGCCCCAGTTGCCACCAAAGCCGATGCCAATTTGGAGCACCGTACGGTGGTTTCAGACCATGTTCGCCGGATCGCGCCATAATCAATTGCCAGCACATCTGGATAAATTTCGGCGGCTTTTCTCAGAAACGAAATTGGCGACAAAGCCTGAAAATTTGCTTCGTTTTGAGATAGTTGGTTGTGAGAGTGGTGTGTTGTCATTGGACGTTCCGACGTGCTGGTAGGGCTTGGGCCAGTTTTGTCAAAGCGCCCATTTTTTGCAATCACGCAATTGAAAGAACCACATCTCATCCAAAGCAAAGTGTTGAAAAGATATATCCATGCGTTATTAAGGGGATGCAAATACACGTTAACCGGGAATCTAGTGGTGACGAATACATCTATGCGTGATCAGTCGAATGAGTTGAGTGAAAATTGGGTGGAGATCACTTTTCGTCGTTTAAAAGACCGAAGTCTCAATGTGCGCTCGGCCAATATCCGAAGACAGCACTATACAAACCGCATCACTTTTAAGGGTGGTTTGCAGCTTAACGACGTTTTGCGTGCTCCCCTCGGCGCGGAAATATTGCGGATGGCAGATTTGGTCACGAACCGCTCCAGCGTGCAGGAATTCCCTGATTTCGCATTTGATGACACCGGTGTCAGGCTACGTGGCTGCTCTATGTTGGCCAGCCAAGAAGGCAACGATTATCAGCAATTCATGGTACGACTCAACAAGGTTGACGGGCATATGTATTCGATCTTTGCGGAGGGCCTCATCCAAGAGGATAGAAACACCGGGCTGCATTCCCCTGAAACAATTGTCGAATTGGTGCGCCAGAAAATTGTGGAGCCAGTTAACAAGCTGTCCACAGTCTTTGAGGGCTATGACAAAGATACAACTTTTGCCATTATTCCCGCCTATTTCAATGTCTTAAAACGGCTGATGAACACCCGGCTGCAGAAATTGGAGGCCACCCTGCGCGGCCCCAAAACATTGCAACTAGAACACAAAACTGACACGCTGGACGAATACGAAGCCAGCTTGAACGAGCCTAAGAAAAAGATCAGCAATGGCTCCTAGGCATCAACCCGGATACGAGCATTGCTCGGATCATAGGGGCTGTCCTCAACAATCACCGCATCCCACAGCTTGGACTGCATCCGCAGCTTTAGCTGGGTGCCCGGAGCGGCGAGTTCAGGGCTAACATAGCCCATGCCGATGCTCTTTTCGAAATGCACGGAATAGCCGCCTGAGGTCAGGCGCCCCACTTTGGTATCCCCGTGATAAAGCGCCTCGCGCCCCCATGGGTCCGCATCTGCCGGGCCATCAATCAGCAAGGTAACGCATTTGGAGCGAATGCCGGTTTCGACCATCGCATCCTTGCCGTGGAAGTCTTTGGAAAGGTCAATAAAGCGTGGCAAATCAGCCTCTTGCGGGGTTGCATCCCGGCCAAGCTCGGTGCCAAAGGCGCGGTAGGATTTTTCCTGACGCAGCCAGTTCTGCGCTCGCCCGCCGACCAGTTTTAGGCCATGCGGCTCGCCTGCAGCCATGAGCTGGTCAAACAGGTAGTTCTGCATCTCAATCGGATGGTGTAATTCCCAGCCCAGCTCGCCTGTGTAAGCGACGCGAATTGCGACTGTGGGGCACATTTTCAGCTCAAGCGGACTGGCGGAGAGCCAAGGGAAGCGCTTGTTGGAGAGCCGTGTGGTTGGGTCGGCGTCGATCACCAACTCGTTCAGCACATCGCGGGATTTTGGGCCCGCGATTGCAAAAACGCCCATCTGAGTGGTCACATCTTGGATTTCGATATAGCCAAACTCGGCCATTTTATCCTCAGCCGCCTTGCGTAGATAATCGGCATCATAGGCGGTCCAAGCGCCTGCACTGACAAGGTAGTATTCGCTCTCGGCCTTTCGCACGATGGTGTATTCTGTGCGGGTGGTGCCGTGCCCAGTCAGTGCGTAGGTCAGGTTGATGCGGCCCACGCGCGGCAGTTTGTTGCAGGTAAACCAGTCGAGAAAGGCGGTCGCGCCCGGTCCTTTGACCATGTGTTTGGTGAAGGCCGAGGCGTCGAGCAGGCCCACGCCCTCACGGATCGCTTTGGCTTCTTCAACCGCGTATTGCCACCAGCCACCGCGCCGGAATGAGCGGCTGTCATGGTCTGAAAATCCAGCCGGGGCGAAGTAATTCGGGCGCTCAAATCCGTTTACGCAGCCGAACTGCGCCCCGGCTGCGGCCATACGGTCATAGCAGGGCGCTGTGCGCAGCGGACGGGTTGCTGGGCGCTCCTCATCCGGGTGGTGAAGGACATAAACGTGGTCGTAGCATTCTTCGTTCTTGCGAGCGGCATATTCGGTCGTGACCCAATCGCCGTAGCGTTTTGGGTCGAGCGAAGCCATGTCAATTTCCGCTTCGCCCTCGGTCATTAACTGGGCGAGGTAATAGCCGGTGCCACCTGCGGCTGTGATGCCAAAAGAAAAGCCCTCAGCGAGCCACATGTTGCGCAATCCCGGTGCCGGGCCGACCAGCGGGTTGCCGTCGGGCGTGTAGCAGATCGGACCGTTGAAATCGTCCTTCAGGCCAGCGGTTTCCGAGGACGGAATGCGGTGGATCATGGACATATATTCTTCTTCGATCCGCTCCAAATCAAGCTGGAAGAGATCAGCGCGAAAGCTCTGAGGCACATCAAATTCAAAGCGGGCCGGGGCGTTTTTCTCGTACGGTCCTAAAATCCAGCCCCCACGCTCCTCACGTACATACCATTTGGCATCCGCATCGCGCAGCACAGGGTGCTCGCCATGGGTTTTTCGGTATTCCACAAGGGCCGGGTCCGGTTCGGTGACGATGTACTGATGCTCAACCGGGATCGCCGGGAATTTGATGCCAAGCAGACGCGCAGTGCGCTGAGCGTGATTGCCCGTGGCGGTCACCACATGCTCGGCTGTGATCACGACCGTTTCCTCGGATGGGATCAAATTGCCGCCCTTTTCGACCATTTTGGTCAGCGTCACCTCCCAAGCGGAACCGTTCCAATGATAGGTATCCACCTGCCATTTGCGCTCGATCACCACGCCGCGCTGACGCGCACCTTTGGCCATGGCTTGGGTCACATCGGCTGGATTGATATAGCCATCGGTGGGGTGATAAATGGCGCCCTTCAAATCCTCGGTGCGCACCAGCGGCCAACGATCCTTGATCTGAGCCGGGGTCATCCACTCATAGGGAATGCCAACGGTTTCAGCCGTGGAGGCATAAAGCTCATACTCGTCCATACGTTCTTGGGTTTGCGCCATGCGCAGATTGCCCACGACCGAAAATCCCGCGTTTAGGCCGGTTTCTTCCTCAAGGCTTTTGTAGAACTTTACCGAATAGTCATGAATATGGCTGGTGGCGTAACCCATATTAAAGAGCGGCAACAGGCCAGCGGCATGCCACGTAGAGCCGGAGGTCAGCTCGTCCCGCTCGATCAGCATCACATCGTCCCAGCCGGCCTTCGCCAGATGATACGCAATACCAGTGCCAACAGCACCGCCACCGACCACAAGGGCGCGAACGTGGGTTTTCATCGGCTTGGACCTTTCGCTGAAATAAGTTCACCCCTTTTAGCCTCAATCGCGGGACAATCGGAAGAGATCGCCCGACCCCTAGAGCCCAAAAACCGACCCACGGACATAAAATTGCCCATCATGTGCTTCATAAATAAGTGTCACATCTTAGTGTGGGACCGTTGCCTTGTGGCGATTCCTGACTAGATACATCGTGGATAAGCGAGGCGGATTTACTTTTCGCCTCTCTGAGTTACCGAGTTCAAAAAGGATGCTGTTGAAATGAAGCTTACTCAAATTGCCACTGCTGCCGCTCTTGGCTTTGCCACATTGTCTGTACCCGCATTTGCCATGGACGGCGACCCAGCAAAGGGCAAGAAAGTTTTCCGCAAATGTAAAGCCTGCCACAAGCTGGAAGAGGGCAAAAACGCTGTAGGACCATCGCTTTACAATATTATTGACCGCGAGGCTGGCAGCGTTGAGGGTTTCAAGTATTCCTCTGCAATGGCTGAAAGCGGTTTGGTTTGGGACGTTGAAACAATGACAACGTTCCTCAAAAAGCCAAAAGACCTTGTGCCGGGTACAAAAATGTCCTTCGCGGGTTTGCGCAAGGATGACCAGATTGCGGACGTGATTGCCTATCTGACAGCACCGGGCGAATAAGCCCTGCTCAGAGCTGAAGATGTAAAATGCCCGTGTTGATCGCTTCAACACGGGCATTTTGGTTTTCGTAAAGACCTTATCCATGCAATTGGTGTTTGGCTGGCGCATGTATCGCGCTAGGCTCAGCATCATCGCGTCGCTGTCATAGATTCCAGAAGGAAACATGCCCCATGTCCCAGAACCCCTATCTCGAAACCTGGACCACCCCCTTTGGCTTGCCGCCCTTTGACAGATTGAGCGACGGCGATTTTGCGGATGCGTTTGATGCCGGATTTGCGCAGTCGCGCGCGGCGTTGAATGCGATTGCAGATTTGGACGCCGCGCCAAGTTTCACCAATACGGTTGAGGCGATGGAGCAGGCGGACGAGATATTGGACAAGGTTGGCGGTGTTTTCTTCAATCTGGCCGGCGCGGATACGAGTGATGCGATTGAAGCGTTGCAGCGCGATCTGGCACCGCGATTTGCTGCCCATCACTCCGAAACCATGATGAACCCAAAGCTTTGGGCGCGCATTGATGGCTTGATGGAGGGGCGCGCAGCCCTTGGTCTGAGCCCCGAACAGGAGCGGGTGCTGGAGCGGTATCACGAGATGTTTGTGCGCTCTGGTGCGAATTTGAAGGGCGATGATCGCGAGCGGTTCAAGGCCGTGATGGAACGTCTTGCGAGCCTCGGCACGTCGTTTTCGCAGAATGTTCTGGCCGATGAGAAGGCTTGGTCTATGGCGCTGGATGCGGATGGGCTGGAAGGCTTGCCGCAGTTTTTGATTGATGCCGCTGCCCAAGCCGCGAAGGATTTGGGCGAAGAGGGGCATAGCATCACGCTGTCGCGCTCGTCTATTGTGCCGTTTTTGCAGTTCTCACCGCGCCGAGATTTGCGCGAGCAGGCCTATGAGGCTTGGACCGCGCGGGGTGCCAATAGCAACGATCATGACAATCGGGAGATCATCGCTGAAACTCTGTCGCTGCGCCATGAGCGGGCCACGCTGCTTGGCTTTGAAAGTTTCTCAGATTTCAAACTGGCCAATCAGATGGCCAAGACCCCTGAGGCCGTGCGCGACATGTTGATGACCGTTTGGGAGCCGGCGCGCAAATCGGCGCTGGCAGATGCAGAGAAGCTGACGGATTTGATGCGCGAAGATGGGATCAACGCGGATTTGCAGCCCTGGGACTGGCGCTATTATTCCGAAAAGCTGCGCAAAGCTGAGTATGATCTCGATGAGGCTGAACTAAAGCCATATCTGCAGCTCGACAAAGTGATTGAAGCGGCTTTTGATTGCGCAACGCGGCTGTTTGGCCTGAGCTTTGCACCCCTTGATGTGCCGCTTTATCATGCCGATGCACGGGCTTGGGAGGTGACCCATAAGGGCCGCCATATGGCTGTTTTCATTGGGGATTTCTTTGCGCGATCGTCTAAGCGATCTGGCGCATGGTGCTCGCGGTTTCGGGCGCAATCTGCCATTGATGGCAATGAGATCCGCCCCATCACGATCAATGTTTGCAACTTCGCCAAAGCGCCTGAGGGCCAGCCAACTTTGCTGACATTTGATGATGCACGCACAGTGTTCCATGAGTTTGGCCATGCGCTTCATTCGATGCTCTCGGATGTGACCTATCCGTCGATTTCCGGCACATCCGTGGCGCGTGATTTTGTGGAATTGCCAAGCCAGCTTTATGAGCATTGGTTGGGCGAGGCGGAGGTGCTCAAGCGCTTTGCGGTTCATGCGGAAACAGGCGAAGCGATGCCCCAAGCGCTGCTCGATCGACTGCTTGCGGCTGAAAACTTCGATCAGGGTTTTTCGACGGTGGAATACACCGCATCCGCGTTGGTTGATCTGGAGCTGCATAATGCGGCGCCGCCTGACGACCCAATGGCCGCTCAAACGGCTATTTTGGAGCGCCTTGGCTTGCCAGCGGCGATCCGCATGCGTCATGCCTCGCCTCATTTTCAGCATGTATTTTCGGGCGATGGGTACTCGTCGGGCTATTATTCCTACATGTGGTCCGAAGTCATGGATGCGGATGCCTATGCGGCCTTCACCGAGGCTGGTGATATCTTTGATGCGGACACGGCTGCGAGCCTTGCGACCAACATCTATTCGGCGGGCGGATCACGGGATGAGGCGGAGCTTTACACGGCGTTTCGCGGCAGCTTGCCAAAGGTTGAGGCGCTGCTGCGCCAGCGCGGGCTTGATAAAGTGGCCTAAAACCACTGGCCCGGCTCGATCATACCAAGCTCCATCAATTGTTTTGAGCGCCACTCAAACGGGATGGATTGGCCCCACATGAAGCTGTCAATCACCGCTGCGGAGCCAGGATTGCGCCGCAGCGATTTGCCGGTCCGAAAGGAGGCAATCGCGCAGGTGAGATTGTTATGCCATGGGCAAGAATAGGTGTTCATTTCTGGCACAGAGAGGCGAAAATTTGCGTCAAGCTCTAGCCCGGTCTGCGCTTTGAAAAGCGGAACCCGGTCAATGCGCTGACGATCCCAGGGCACATGCTCTGAATAGCGCCACTTTAGGCCGCCGAAGACGTCGATTTGGCGCTCTTGGGGGATACCGTCTACAAAACGGTTCATCGCATAGTAACCAGAGGCATCAAGATGCGCGGTTTCTATGTTCAATCGGGTTTCATCCATATCTGGCGTATAAAGATCAATGACATGGGAAAAGACATGGGTTCGGCGCTCTTCCTCCATAAACCGCGTCAAATCATCAATCAGGCGGTTTTCTTGGAATGGAAAAAATAGAAATTCAGCGTTGAAGCAGTAATAAATCCAGCGGCCTGAAAGTTGATTAATCAGAGTATTCAGGGTTGCACGAATGTGATCTCTAGAATGTGATGGAATAGAAATCCAACATATATTCGCACCGGTATCGCAGTGTTTTGGCAGTACAGGTTGGCTCTTGGAAGCAAGAATAATGTTGCGGAAGCCAAGTTTTTCAGTATGAAAAATTGTATCAACAAGACCAATTTCATCTTCTACCAAAACAATGGCGACCGCACCCGCGGTCAGCCCGCCCACTGTAAAACTATGTATTTTCGTTTCCATTAACCAATACTTAACCTTCTCAAGTAACGAATTTGGTTTACCGCTGCGTAAACCTTGCGTCGCATAGGCACAACTACTGAGCTTTTTCGCCGTCTTCGTAGCGGTTTATAGATACTACTTGCAAATTCAACCCTGATTATTTAAATGGAAACTTAGGGCACGTCCCTATTCCCAGATAGCTCTATTTCGGCATTTTTGTATGAGGGGTCGGAATACTGGGTATCCGGTTACAATCAAGAAGAAAGAAACTCAAATGAGCGAAGAACAGACGATCGAGAAGGGTGAAATCCTAGCTCTCACGTCGGAAATTGTGTCATCTCATGTATCGAACAATTCTGTACCAAGTGCGGAAGTTCCCGAGCTGATTCAAACAGTTTATGCTAAGCTAAACGAACTGGCTGCCGATGTATCCGTGCAGGCAGAAGAGCTGGTACCAGCTGTCCCGATCAAGAAATCCATCACGACGGACTATATTATTTGTCTCGAAGATGGAAAGAAACTGAAGATGCTCAAGCGGCATCTGATGACTGCTTATGGTATGACGCCAGAAGACTATCGTGCTAAATGGGGATTGAAGCACGATTATCCTATGGTTGCTCCAAGCTATGCTGCAAAGCGGCAAGAGCTTGCCAAGAAGATCGGCCTCGGGCGCAAGCCCAAAGGTGGTCGGCCTGCTAAAAAGAAGTAAGAATTTCAAAAGCCTCCTGAATTCTTGAGATGTTGGGACCAATCGCGCCCATTTAGAATTTGATCGCATCCCACCGCTAGGCATTGCCTCGCGCGCGAGCAAACGATAGGAACGCCGCGCACATCTCGTGCGCGGCGTTTTCATTTTTCCTCAGGTCGTTAGGATCGGTTCCAAGCTATGCCCAATGACAAAAAACTGTTCATCAAAACTTACGGATGTCAGATGAACGTCTATGACAGCGAGCAGATGGCTCAGGCGATGTCACCTGCGGGCTATGATTTGACCAGCGATCCGGCTGAGGCCGATCTGATCCTGCTCAATACCTGTCACATCCGCGAGAAAGCTGCGGAAAAGGTTTACTCTGAACTGGGCCGGCTCAAGCCACTGCGTGCCAAGAAACCTGATCTC
>CAZQMR010000047.1:0-18662 GCA_964594465.1 uncultured Rhodobacterales bacterium | reverse complement strand
GCAGCGGAATCATAATCCGCGTGTCGGGGGTTCAAGTCCCTCCTCCGCTACCAACAAAATCCAGATTATTGGGGATAGGTGAGTTTCAGGCTCCTAGACATCCGCATGAGCGGTTTGAAAACTGTGCAATATGCGGGCTAAATTTCTGAAAAGTTTCAAATAATGGGCATTGGGCTGTGCGTGTTGCGGGATTGGTCCTGCTGCGGAGTGTTCATGGGCTGACCCCACTGTCAGGCTGAGGGGAAGCGATTGGAGAGCAAACCCATGACACGTAGCTGGCGACGGCGATTTTATTGGTTTTTGGCGGTGCTGTGCGCGGCGGGGTGGCCTGCGGTTTCTCAAACGTCTGATGCGGAGTTTGAGAGCCGGGTGCGCGCCTATCTGCTGTCTCATCCAGAGATCATTGTTGACGCGTTAAAGGTTTTATCCGAGCGCGAGCGTAAGGCTGAGGTGCGGGCAAAGCTTGAGGCTTACGAGCATGTTTTTGAAGCGGAGCCTGCGCTTGGGTTTGGTGATGACGCAGCGCCGATCCGTGTGGTTGAGTTTTTCGACTACAAATGTGCGCCGTGCAAAGCGATGCATGGGGCGCTGAAGAAGGGCATTGCAAGCAACACCGAGCTTCGGATTGAAATGATGCATTTGCCGATCTTGTCGCCGGGCTCTGAGCGGGCTGCGCGGTTTGCATTGGCGGTGAAAGAGGTGGCGGGGCGTGCAATCTATCGCCAAGTTCATGACCGGCTTTGGGAGCTTAATGGGCCGTTGCGCGGTGCAGTGCTTGAGAAACTTGCGAACGAGATGGGGTTGGAGTGGGATGTGATCGAGCCGGTGATGCACAGCCCGGTGGTGTCGGATCAGATCAACGCCAATCGGGATATGGCGATTGAGCTTGGCATCCAAGGGACGCCGGCCTTTCTGACGCCAAGCTCAATCAATGTGGGGCAGCAGGATGTTAAAGGGCTGATTGCCGGTTGGGTCAGTCAATAAAGGCTTTTTCGACCACGAAATGTTTGGGATCGGAATTGGCCCCCTCTGAAAGGCCGTGGCTTTCGCACAGGCTCATGATGTCTTTGTTAAGCGCGAGATTGCCGCAAACCATGACGCGGTCATGGTCCGGGTCCCAGCCAGATTGGCCGAGGGCCTTGAAAACCTCGCCATTGCGGATGTGGTCGCTGATGCGGCCTTCGATCTCTGACGGCTCGCGGGTGGTTGTGGGGTAATAGGTCAGTTTGTCGCCCACCAGTTCGCCGATGAGCGGGTCATTGGGCAGGGCTTCAACGATTTGCGCCCCATAGGCCAGCTCGGCCTTGGTGCGGCAGGTATGGGCGAGGATGACCTGATCGTAGCTTTCCCAAGTTTCTGGATCGCGCAGGAGGCTGGCAAATGGGGCGACGCCGGTTCCGGTGCAAATCATCCAGAGGCGTTTGCCCGGCAGCAGGGCATCAAGGACGAGGGTGCCAACCGGTTTAGGGCGCAAGATGATTTCATCGCCGGGCTCGATTTTTTGCAGGCGAGAGGTGAGGGGGCCATCGGGGACTTTGATGGAGTAGAATTCCAGCGTGTCGTCCCAAGAGGGCGAGGCGATGGAATAGGCGCGCAGGAGCGGTTTGCCGTCATCTTTCAAAAGGCCGATCATCACGAACTCGCCGGAGCGGAAGCGCAACGATTGGGGGCGCGAGACCCGGAATGAAAACAGGGTGTCGGTCCAATGCACAACGTCCGTAACGGTCTGCGCATCAGGCGTGATTTTCGCGGTGGGTTTGGTCTCGATATTCATTGTTTTGGCGTCCCTTATGCCGGTTCAACGGCTGCTGTTTTAGAAAAATGAGTGTCGAGTTTATTCGCCACACCGTCCATTTCATCAGCCGTGGGCATTGGGTCTTTTGCCGCTGTTATTACGGGCCAGATTTTGGCGTATTTCTCGTTGAAGGTCACCCATTTTTCCATGTCTGGATCCGTGTCAGGGCGAATCGCATCTGCGGGGCATTCTGGTTCGCACACGCCGCAATCGATGCACTCAGCCGGATCAATGACGAGCATGTTTTCGCCCTCATAAAAGCAGTCCACCGGGCAAACGGAAACGCAATCGGTGTATTTGCAGGCGATGCAATTGTCAGTGACAACAAACGTCATTTTTTTGGTCCTATCGTTCGATTTCCTCCTTCATGCCGCAGTGCAAAATAGATGTCCGTAAACAAATTGCTATTGAGAGATTTTGCGATGCAGCAAAGTGGGTCCAACTTAAGGAGACCGCTTATGATTGATCGTTTTTCAGCGACACCCGACAACCAGATGCTGGTGGTGGATTGGAGTGATGGTTCGACCACCGAGCTGGCCGCGGCGATGCTGCGACGCGAGGCGAAAGACGCCTATTCCCTGCGCGAACGCATTGATCACGGGCATGTCAGTGTGGCTGAGGGGATTACGATCACAGATATTGTGCAGGTCGGTCGGGTCGGGGTGAATGTGCATTTCTCGGACGGGCATGAGCGGGCGATTTATCCTTTTGTCTATCTGCGTGAACTTTCTGAGATGCATGGAAACTAATTGACGTTGCTGCGCTGCAATATCGCGCAAGCTGATCTTAACAGAGTTATTTGGAGTGTCTCATGGACGAGATTTTGGATGGTACAACGCAGATTGATTGCGACATCCTGATTATTGGTGGCGGAACAGCAGGCCCGATGGCTGCGCTCAAAGCCAAGCGCAAAAATCCTGAGGCCAATGTTGTGCTGTTGGATAAGGCCAATGTGAAGCGGTCGGGCGCGATCTCCATGGGGATGGACGGGCTGAACAACTCGGTCATTCCGGGCTATGCGACGCCTGAGCAGTACACCAAAGAAATCACCATCGCCAATGACGGGATTTGTGATCAAAAGGCGGTCTATCGCTACGCCGAAGAGTGCTATGGGATCATTGAGGAATTGGATCAGTTTGGCATCCGCTTCCAAAAAGATTTGAACGGCGAGTATGATGTAAAGAAGGTGCATCACATTGGCACCTATGTGCTGCCGATGCCCAATGGGGATACGGTCAAAAAGGCGCTTTACCGTCAGCTTCGCAAGGCGCGGATCAATATCATCAATCGGTATATGGCCACGCGCCTTTTGACGGGTGAGGACCGGATTGCAGGCGCGATTTGTGTGAACACGCGCACTGCCGAATTCCTGGTCGTGCGGGCCAAGGCTGTTGTGATGTCGCTGGGCGCGGCGGGGCGGCTTGGATTGCCGTCATCGGGTTACCTTTATGGCACCTATGAGAACGCATCTAATAGCGGTGAGGGCTATGCGATGTCCTATCACGCGGGGGCTGGCCTCGCCAATCTTGAGTGCTATCAAATCAACCCACTGATCAAGGATTACAACGGCCCGGCCTGTGCTTATGTGGCAGGACCTATGGGGGGGTACACCGCGAATGCAGGCGGTGAGCGCTTCATTGAGTGCGACTACTGGTCGGGTCAAATGATGCAGGAGTTTTATGACGAGCTTCAGGGTGGCAAGGGGCCGGTTTATCTGAAACTCAATCACCTCGCCGAAGAAACCGTCGCGGAGATCGAGCGCGTTTTGCACATTGTGGAGCGCCCGACGCGCGGGCATTTCCACAAAGGGCGCGGTACGGATTACCGCACGGACATGATCGAGATGCATATCTCGGAAATCGGGTTCTGCTCGGGCCATTCCGCGAGCGGCGTGTTCGTGGATGAGCATGCCCGCACGACCATTCCGGGGCTTTATGCTGCGGGTGACATGGCGAATGTGCCGCATAACTACATGCTGGGCGCCTTCACCAATGGGGCGTTTGCCGGATTGGACGCGGTTGATTTCATCAAGGATGTGGATTTCGCGGAGTTTGATCGGGGCGATGTGGACAAAGAACAGCGCCGCGTTTTGGCCCCGACCAAGCGCGACGATGGCATCCCGCCAAATCAGATCGAGTACAAAACACGGCGCTTTGTGAATGACTATCTTCAGCCACCAAAAGTAACCGCAAAGATGGAGCTGGCGCAGCGCCGCTTTGAGGAAGTGCGTCACGACATGGAAACCGAGATGTATGTCAAGGACAGCCATGAGCTGATGCGCGCGCTTGAAGCCTCCACCATTCTGGATTGCGCGGATATGGCAGCTGCGGCCTCGATCTATCGCACGGAGAGCCGCTGGGGGCTTTATCACAACCGGGTGGAATATGAGCGCGATGACGAGAACTGGTTCTGCCACACGATCCTGACCAAAGGCGAGGACGGCAAGCCTGCGCATGAGAAGCGCGATGTGCAGCCCTATGTGGTCGAAATCGATGATGACGAAAAGGACGCCTACAACAAGCAGCGTGTCACCAGCACTGTCGCGGCGGAATAAGGAATAGCACTATGCCATTGGCTCAAACCTCTACGATTGTTCCGGTTGTTGTGAATGACGATCTTTGTATTGCGGATAAGGGCTGCACTGTTTGTGTGGATGTTTGCCCGCTTGATGTGCTGCGCATTGCGGTAACGGATGAAGGCCCGCAGACGGCTTACATGAAATACGATGAGTGCTGGTACTGCATGCCCTGCGAGGCGGACTGCCCGACAGGTGCTGTTACCGTAAACCTCCCCTATTTGTTGAAGTGAGGCCGGTATGAGCACGCTTTTTGAAGAGTTTGACGAGATTGCGGAACTGGCTGAGGGGCTTGATGATCCATCGGCTGGTACGCGGATCATGGCGGTGATGGAATTGGCCGATAGTGCTGATCCGGCGGCAATTGAGCATCTGGCGCGCGCCATTGGGGATAGTGATGCGGGGGTGCGCAAACAGGCGGCGCTTGCGCTGACGGATTTTGATGGTGTGGAGACGGCTGCGGCGCTTGTCTCTGCCTTGAGCGATAGTGATGCGGCGGTGATCGAAGCGGCGGCAGTGAGCCTGACGGAATTGAAAGATCCAGGCGCGGGGGATGCGATCCTGCCTCATTTGGAAGACAGTGATACGACGAAGCTGAAGGCGTGTCTGGCGGGAATCAAGGAATTGCGGCGCCCAGAGGCGATGGGGCCCGCGATTTTTGCGCTCAAACATGAAGACCCGGATGTGCGGGTTGAGGCTGTTGGGGTGATCGGTTGGTTGCAGGATGAAGGCTCGCTTCCGGCATTGCGCGATGCGGCACATGATGGTGCAACGCAAGTGCGGCGCACGGCTTTGGCAGCGCTTGGGTTTTCGAAATCCGAGCATGCGGAAGCGACGTTGATCGAAGGTTTGAGCGATGGCGAATGGCTGGTGCGCGAAGCTGCGGCGGAGACATTGGCCAAATCGGGCAGTGAGGCGAGCATTGCTGCTTTGCGTGCGGCTTTGGCGGATGAGTTTTGGCAGGTTCGTTTGAAAGCGGTGCGCTCACTTGGACGGTTGAAAGCAACAGAGGTGGCGATGGAAATCGCGCCGATGATGGATTTGCCGGTGCCAAATCTGCGCAAAGAATGCGCGGCGGTACTGGGGGAACTGGCGGTCAAGGAGACCGTTCCGTTCCTTGAAAAATATGCGGACGATAATGATCCTGATGTGCGCAAAAACGTGCGTTGGGCCTTGGGTAAATTGGCTGCCTGAGGGCGGTTTTCGCATTCATAAAGTTTGGATTTTGAAGCACCTTTCAGGGCAACCTGAGGGGTGCTTTCCGTCGCTTTGTTTTCCATTAAGATATTGTTTTTAAATAATAAAAATGATTCGAGTTTCAAGTTTGCCTTGTGGAGAAATCGTAGATTTGATGGTCATTTTGACCCCGTTTTCCCACCAAACTGTGCAAATTTTATGCTTTGGGCCTTAACCGCTCAAAATCATCATCAAACGTCTGCCGTTTGCGAGAATTCGCGCGAATACTCGATGTCAGAAAAGCAAGACATCAACAAGACATCAACACGGAGACGATCATGTTCACTACTACCAACTTGAAGGCGGCTTTGCTTGGGGCGGTGCTTTTGCCGCTTGGATCAATGGCGCAGGCTGAGAAAATTAGCATTGCGGTTGGGCACCAGTCTATGTGCACTGATACTTACACGGCTGGGATCGTGATCAAGGAGCTGGGGCTGCTTGAGAAGTATCTTCCCACAGACGGCGCTTATGCAGATGCGGAGTATGATGTAAGCTGGGCTGATTACAGTTCGGGCGGTCCGATCACCAACCAGATGTTGGCCAACAAGCTGAACTTTGGTGTGATGGGGGATTACCCGCTGATCGTGAACGGGGCGAAGTTTCAGGAAACCGACAGCCTGCGCACGCTTTATGTTGCAGGTACGGGCTACAATCTGAAGGGCTCAGGCAACGCGATTGTTGTGCCTGTGGACAGCGACATTTACTCGATTGATCAGCTGAAGGGCAAAGGTGTGTCAACGCCGGTCGGGTCTGCTGCTTGGGGCATGTTGCTCAAAGCGATGCAGGACAACGGCATCCCGACGTCCGAGTACACGTTGAAAAACCAGAGCCCGGCGGTTGGTGCGGCCAACATCGCAGCTGGCAAGATTGATGCGCATTCGGATTTCTGTCCTTGGTCTGAGATCATGGAATTCCGCGGCACTGGCCGCAAGATTTACGACGGATCTGAAACCGGTGTTCCGTATTTGCACGGCGTTGTCGTGCGCGAGGACTTCGCGAAAGAATATCCCGAAGTTGTTCAGGCTTTCATTAAGGCGGTTTATGCAGCTGGCGAATGGATCCGCGAAGATCCGATGCGGGCTGTGACCGAAATGGAAGGTTGGACCGGCGTTGAGAAGGAGGTTCTGTTCCTCTACTTCTCCGAAGGTGGGCACCTGACGCTGGAACCCTCCATCAAAACCGAGTGGGTTGATGCGCTGAAGTTCAACCACGGTGTTCTGGTTAAAGAAAAAGCGATCCCACCGCTCGATTTCGATGCTTGGATCACTGAGGACTACCTGAAGGTCGCGTATGATGAGATGGGCGTTGACTATATGGCTGATAAGGCTGTGATGGTCGATCCTGCTGTTGCCAACAAGGGCCTGCCAGCGCAGATTTGGCACTCTCGCGATGGGGTCAGCTCCTATGGAACTATGGCGGAATTCCTTAAAGCGATGGCTGACATTCGCTCGACGGCAGCTCTTGTGAACGCGACCTATGTCTATGACGTTGAAACCGGCCTGAAGCTTTTCGGCAAGACTGCGTTCTGGGTCAAAGCGGGCGATGAATACGCCACGTTCCTGCGCAAAGGCGAAGCTGAGGCCTTTGCGACTTCCAATTCGGGCGCGCTTTTGTCCTTTGATGACGCAATCGCAAACTTCACGACCGAGGGCTGATCTAAGTCTTCAGATGCTCCGGGCAGCTGCGTGGCCCGGGGCATTTTTTCGCGCCACGCGCGTTTGGAACTGACATGAGGCCATTTGCCATGCAACCCGTCCTAAAAGAAGCTGAAACCCCGGAAGTACACACGGTGCCCGATGTTGAGGGCGCTCCGGTTCGCGAACCGGCTGGCGGCTTCACGCTTCCAAAGCTCAGCGGTGATCAAGTGCAGAATATTGGCATTGCGGTCCTGTCGCTGAGCATCGGTGTTTTGCTTTGGCACATTGCGACGGAGATCAATCTTGATTTCTATATCAACTTCTCGAATGTGCCGGGGCCGTGGAAAGTGTTCACCGCTTTTTTTGCGCATATTCAGACCGAGATTTTCTGGAAACATATCACCGTTTCCATGACCCGCATTCTGATCAGCTACTCCATTGCTGTTGTGCTTGGCATTGGCATTGGGCTGATTATGGGGCGCTCGCGGATCATGCGGGCCTTTGTGATGCCCTATATTGAAGTGGTGCGGCCCATTCCGGCGGTTGCTTGGATCCCGTTGGCGATCCTGATGTGGCCGACTGAGGAAAGCTCAATCATCTACATCACATTTTTGGGCGCGCTGTTTCCGATTGTTCTCAATACGTTACATGGCGTGGAGCAAACGCCTGAGGTGCTGGTGCGGGCGGTGCAATCGCTGGGCGCCTCGCGCATTGATGTTTTTCGCCATGTGGTTATTCCGGCGGCCTTGCCCTCAATCGCAGCGGGGCTTGCGATTGGGATGGGGGTGAGCTGGTTCTCGCTTTTGGCGGGGGAGATCATTTCCGGGCAATACGGGATCGGCTATTTTACGTGGAATGCGTATAGCTTGATCAATTATCAGGACATTGTGGTGGGGATGCTGGTTATTGGCGGGCTTGGCACTGCCTCGACTGCCGCAGTGAAGCTGCTGACAAGCCCGATGCTGAAATGGCAGGAGCGGGCGAGATGAGTGCGACATTTGGCACGATAGGGGACGCTATCCGGACTGACTGGCGGCGGCTGGTGCTCGCCGGTCTTTTGATGGCCGTGCTGTTTCAGGTGCTTATGATGGTGGCGCTGATGGTCCGGTTTCAGGCCTTGCCGAACTATTTTGCGGCCTTTGATTGGGTCGGCAATGTGATCCATATCATCCGCTCAACCCCGTCTTGGAGTGACATTCCGCCCATCGTCAACGAGGAGTGGCTGCTTGAGATCGGAAAGATGAACTACGATTACGGCACGGGCATTTCGGAATGGAGCCTGAACGTGGTGCCAACTCGCATGGCGGTGTTGTTTGTGCTCGGCTTTTTGATTGCGCTCTGTGGCACGCTGTTGCGCCGCTCTGACTGTGGATTGACCGAGGGGCGCAGCATTCGCGCAACGACTGGGATTGGCGCGGTGCTGGTTGCGATGACCAATGCGACAATGAGCTGGGTTGTGTGCTGTGCGGCGCCGTCTTGGGTGGTTGGTTTGGCGATGCTGGGGCTGGGTGTTTCGACCTCTCTGGCGCTGGAAACTATGGGGCCGCTTTTGAACGCGCTTGGGTTTGGTGCGCTGCTGGCGATGATTTTCTTTTTGGCATGGCGCAAGACGCAAAAGTCGGCACCAGAACATGGAGCCTTGAAACATGCTTGATATTTTGAAGTTTAACAAAGGCGACGAGCCAGCCAAGCCCAGCACGGGCAAAGGGCAGATTGCGATCAAGGATGTGTCGATCACCTTTGGCACAGGGGCGGATGCGCATCATGCGGTTGAGACCACATCGATTGACATTCAAGCTGGCGAGTTCGTGTGCATTCTGGGGCCCTCTGGTTGTGGCAAATCGACCTTGCTTAATGCGGTTGCGGGCTATGTGAAGCCGACAACCGGGGACGTGACGGTGGATGGCGAGGGCGTGGAGGGACCGGGGCCGGATCGGGGCATGGTGTTTCAGCAGTATTCTTTGCTGCCATGGAAGACAGTCTACGAAAACGTGGCTTTTGGGCCCAAGATGGCAGGTTCCTCGCGCACGGAAGCGGGATCAATTGCCAATACTTTTCTGGAGCTGGTTGGATTGCGCAAATTCGGCAATCGCTACCCGGCGGAACTGTCGGGTGGGATGCAGCAGCGGGTTGGCATCGCGCGCGCGCTGGCGAATTATCCGAGCGTTTTGCTGATGGACGAGCCCTTTGGGGCGCTTGATGCGCAAACGCGGCTGATGATGCAGGAAAGCCTGCTGGATATTTGGCGCAAGTTTGGCACGACGGTTGTTTTTGTTACGCACGACGTGGATGAAGCGGTGTTTCTGGCGGATCGCGTGCTGATCATGAGCGCGGCACCGGGGCGGATTATCGAGGATGTGCGGATCAATCTGGATCGTCCGCGCTCCACCGACATGGCCTCGACACCGGAATACATGAGCGCACGTCAGTTCTGTTTGGACACGATCAAGGCGGAGAGCCGCAAGGCCTTTGCGGAGCAGAACAAATGAGGTGGTTTGCTTGGGTTTTGGTAGCTCTTGCGCTGGCCTCACCCGCGCAGGGGCAAGTGCAGGGCGTGATGCTGGATGCACCGATTGAGCTGCCGGAGATCGTGTTTGAGGATGAGCTGGGGAACCGATTTGCCAGCGAGGATTTAAAGGACAAGTGGACGCTGATCATGTTCGGTTTTTTGTCCTGCCCGGATGTGTGCCCCTTCACGCTTGGGAATTTGGAGGCAGCCGTGGCAGAAACGGGGATGCGGGTGCGCCCAGACAACCTGCCGCGGGTGTGGTTCGTGTCTGTTGATCCGGATCGCGACGGCGATGTGATCAGCGAATACGCCAAGTTCTTTCACCCGGATTTCAACAGCATGACGGGCAGTCGCGCGCAGATTGACGCGCTGATAGAGACGACTGACAGCTTTTACCGGCTGATGCCCCCTGACAGCACTGGATTTTATGACGTGCAACATAGCTCTGCGGTGTCTGTCATTGCGCCTGACGGAACTCTCCGCGCCAAGCTGCAACCGCCCTTTGATCCGGGGATGACGGCTGAGTTTCTGGCGCGGCTTCAAATCACTTATCGCAAGGAACTGACACAATGAAAACGGCACTCACATTTATCGCGCTGGGGCTATCAAGCGTAGCGGCCATGGCGCAGGACGTCATGATCAAGCAGGCTTATATTCCAGTGGCGCCACCGGGCATGATGACCCACGCGGCTTACATGACGCTGGAAAACATGGGCGACAAAACGCGCAGCCTGATCGGAGTGAAGGCGCGGGGCTATGGGATGGCGCATTTGCATGTGACCTCGGAAAAGAACGGTGTTGCGTCTATGTCGATGGTGCATCAACTCGATATCGCGCCGGGCAGTTCTGTGGCGTTGGAGCCGGGCAGCTTTCACATCATGCTGATGCACCCAAAGGGCATGTCAGCGGCTGGTGATGAGGTATCACTCCAACTGCAATTTGCTGATGGTGAAACGCTCGATGTGCTGGCCAGAGTGAAGGCACGTGACACAGGATCATGAAGCCGCTCTGGGCATTTTTGCTGTTCGCAGCCGGTCCGGCGGCTGCTGATTTTGACGCAGAGGCTTACCCAGCCTATGAGACCTGTGCCCTGTGCCATGGTCTTTACGGACAGTCGCGGCTCGCCAAGTTTCCACATTTGGCAGGTCAGAAACCGGGCTATGTGCGCGCGCAGATCGAAGCGTTTTTGGCCGGTGAGCGCAGCAATGACGGTGGGCAGATGGCCGCGATCGTGACTGAGCTGAAGCCCAAGGATGTGCCATTGGTGGTTGCTTGGTTTTCCGAGCAAGATCCACCTGAACCGGATAGGGACGCATTTAGCACTAAGGGGCGCGAATTGACGGAGGCCTACGGGTGTTTGACCTGCCACAAGGAAACCGACGCAGCACCGCATTTGAGCGCCCAGCACAAGGGCTACCTAAAAAAACAAATGGAAGATTTCCGGGAAGGTCGCCGGACGCATTCGGATGTGGCCGAATTGCACAAACGGATGTTTGAACAGGACGAGGCCGGGATCGCTGAGATTGCAGGGTATTTATCGTCATTGGAGCGCTCAAAATGAAAGATCATGTAGATCCCCAAGATAACGGCCCAAGCGCAATCTATCTGTCGGAATACCTGTTGGATATGAACAAGGGCGCTGGCTTTTTGTCCTCCTTGTCTGAGGATGACCGAAAAACAGTCCGCACCTATGGATCGCGCTCAGTTGTTTCCAAAGGGCAGGGCATCTTTTTTCAGGGAGATCCGCATACAGGTGTTTGGGTGATCGAAAAGGGGCGCGTGCGCACGTTTTATGCGGGCCCCTCTGGCCGCGAGATCACGCTTGCCTATTGGAGCGTTGGGCATTTTGTGGGTGGCCCGGAGGTTTTCGGGACCGGACGACATGTTTGGTCCGCGGACGCGCTTGAGGATTGCGAATTGCTCTTTTTGTCAGGAATGAGTTTGCAAAAGCTGGTACGCGAATTGCCCGATGTGGCGATTGCTGTCATTCAAGGACTGATTCACAAGGGCAAATGCTATTCTGCGCTGATCCAGATGCTGGGAACGCGCACGGTTTCCGAGCGGTTGCGTCAATTGCTGATCATTCTGGCGGAAACCTATGGTCGGCATGAAAATGGTGCCGTGGTGATAGACCGGACGATCACATATGATCAGATTGCCTCCATCGTCGGCGCAACTCGTCAATGGATTACGCAATCTTTGGACAGGATGCAGGCGGACAATATTTTGCAAGTGTCGCGCAAGGAAATCACCATTAGAGATTTGCGATTGCTGCAAGAAGACTTCACGTCACATGTGTGACCGATAAGGGAGCAGTCTTACGCCATGCCGGGAAGCTCTTGTGCGTCAATGCGGCTCTTGATGTGATTGTGAAAGGCAACTGAGATTTGTGTGCGGTGGTCGCTGCGCATGGTCGCAAGCCCAAGGATCATAGGGCGAAAATCACCAGACAACGGCACAATGGCGAGCTCTTGGCCGTCAGGCGCTACATTTGTGGGCGTCGGAAAGTTGAGAAGGCCAAAACCAAACCCATTGGCCACAAGAGAGCGCGCCACGGATAGTTCGCTGGTGCGTTCGGCAATCTGAGGCCGGTAACGCGCAGATTGGAAGATCGACAAGAAATACTCCCGGCTGAGCGGTATATCGAGCAGGATGACTGGCTCGCCCTGCAGATCATCAAGGGAGATTTCGGCCTTGGCCGCGAGGGAATGCGCGCGGGGCAACATCACAAGCGGCGGCAATTCAGCGAGGGGTTCAAACGAAACGTCTTTGGGGATTTCAAGATCGTATGTGATGGCTGCGTCAATATCTGCGTGGTTCATCATGTGTAAAAGTTCGGTTTGATTTCCCTCGCGCAGGGACATCTCCACGTCGGGATAGGCGGCCTCAAAACTGCGTTTGATGGTAGCGCTTAAAACCGGTGCAATTGTTGTGAGCACACCGACTGAGATCGGACCACGCACAGCGCTGGTCACGTCATTGGCCAGATCGTTCAACGCGCCTGCGCGGTTGATGATGTGCTTGGCTTCACCAAAAATCTGCCGACCAACTGGGGTGAGCGTGAGCCCATGTGCGTGTTGACGCACAAAGAGCTGCGCCCCGAATTCTGCCTCGAGCTGGGCAATCGCGGCTGAGATTGACGGCGACGAAACATTGATTTTTTGAGCGGCAAGCGCAATCGAGCCAAGCTCGCCGACAGCGACCATGTATTCCAACTGTCTGAGTGTAAAGCGCAAGAGCATAGAGGCGACCCTAGAGCGTGATCGCGACGTGGTTCAACAGCTAATGCTCTTGCGCGAAAATCTCACGGCACAGCGACAAGAATGCGTCGCCAGCCTTGGTTTTGGTGTGCCCTGATCGCGATGCCAGCACCAGACGGCTGGGCTCGGACGGGTCGCTCAGCTCTCGAATGGCAATGGGCTGAGCGTCATATGTCTGGTCGCCAGCCGGGCGCGTTGCCAAAAGCGAATACCCAAGACCATGTCCGACCAAACCGCGCAGCATTTCGATTGAAGCGGTTTGGTATGCGATGTTGGGTGCCAGATTTTGCTTGGTGAAAAGCGATGTGAAATATTTCGTACTTTGCGGACTGTCGAGCATCACCATCGGGTAGGGCGCCAGTTCCGCTAGCCGCAGCGTTGTTTGAGCCGCAAGCGGGTGGTCGGCCGGCAAAAGCGCATACGGCGCAAGCGATTTCAGCAGGATTTTGTCAATATCGTCGCCAAGATCGAAATCATAAAGGAGCGCAAGATCGACATGACCTGCTCGTAAGCTCTCCAATACACGGCGGTGGTCGCCTTCCGTTATCGAGATGTTCAAATCACTATTTTGGGACAGTCGCGCCATTAAGGATGGCAAAACGAACGGGCCAAAGCTGTGAAAGCAACCGATGCGCAGCGCCGCGTCTTTGGAAGCCTGAGGCGCACCAACTGGATCGATCCTTGTTGTGCGCCCGTAGTCACGTTGCGCGTAAATCAAGGGTGAGCCGCTTGCGGCCTCAAAGACATCCTGAACTTCGCCGATGAAGATATGATGGGTGCCGACGCGCTCGCTGCTTTTGACCACACAATCGAACGCGACCAGCGGATCTATGACCCGGGGGGCACCGGTTTTTTGCGTGGTCCAGGCGGCACAGTCAAACTTATCGGGCACTTGATCTGAAAACCGGCCTGCGAAGGTATCGGAGATGTAGGATTGATCGTCGCGCAGGATGTTGACGCAAAAGACACCGTTTTCCAGTGTCGCTTTGGCCGCGCCGCTTTCGTGATGCAGGCACACCAGCAGCGATGGTTTGTGGGTGTCAGCAGAAACGGAGGACATTGCTGAAACGGTTGCGCCTGCGCGCCCGGCAGACCCGTCGGTCGTGACGACATTCACCGTGGCCGCGACCCGGCTCATTCCACTGATGAACCGATCCCGAAGGTCAGCAGATCCCGACATGCTTACTCGGCTGCTTTGCGCAGTGCATCGGCGTAATATTGGGTCACTGCGGGGTCGCCCTCTTTGTCTGAAATCCCGGCCATCACATTGTCAGAAAGGCCCGCGCCTTCCTTAACAAAGTTGAGCGGGGCGTCCCAGTCAAAGTTGCGATAAACCGCCGCGGATTGCGCGAATGGCGGCGACTGCGCGAATAGCTGGAAGGTAAGGCGATGACCCGCGTAATCCGAGTTCAGCAGATCGCGGGCAAATGCCAGCAGTTTGCGCCGATCTTCGGCCACCCAGTTCTCGTTGATGGAGTAGTATTTATCCATCCAAGGCTTGGTTTCCGGCGCATCAAACATCGCCGCGTTGGGCGTGACACAAATCTGACCGCCGCAGAGCTCGCGGGCGATATGCATCATTTTGTTCAGGTTGTTGAGCGCGTGACACCGCCCGGTGAACAAGAGCGACTGGTTGGGCATCATCAGCCCAGCAGGCGAGCGCTCGCCAAGGGCAATTGCGGCTGTCAGATGCGCATTTATGCCTTCGCGCCAGATCGCCAGTTCAGAGAGTTTTTCCTGCACGGCGGGTTGTTTTTCAAGGCCGGTTTGACGCGCATTAAACAGTGCCGCCCCGATCATCTGGTCTGCCTGTTTAAGCGTGCGCTGCACGAAGGCGAAGGCTGAATAGCGGTGCAAGGTGGCCCGGATGAAGCTTGCGGCTTTGGTGTGGCGGTAAAAGAGCACGTTTTCCCACGGGATCAGCACATTGTCGAAGATGACGATGGTGTCGACCTCGTCGAACTTATTGGCCAGTGGATAATCCCGCGCATCGGCGCGGGGGCAGCCGCCGGATGCACCTGCGAAACCACCGCGACAAAGGAATTTCAGGTTGGGGGAGTTGAGATCACAGATAAAGCCAACCGCATAATCCGACAGCTTCGCATTGCCCCAATTGGCGATTGTGGGCTTGGTGAAAGCTTGGTTGGCATAGGCTGCGGCGGTTTCGTATTTCGCGCCGCGCACAATGATCCCAGCATCGGTTTCCTTGACCACATGGAGCAGCATATCCGGGTCCTGATCTTGGGGGGCAAGGGAACGGTCGCCCTTGGGATCGGTGTTGGCCGAAACATGGAACGGGTCGCCCTTCAGAACCTTATGGATGTGGCTCTCGATGTTCTTGGCAAATTGCGGATCGACTTCATTCAAGACATCTGTGCCATCATATAGCGACCACATCTCGCCCACGGTTTCGTCACCGACACGGGTGACAACGCCGCCCACATCCTCAAGCACGGCATCCGTAGCGCGACGTTTGGCCCACCAATCATCTTGCGTGTAGGGCAGGGCATTGCCGATGGCGTTGGTCTCGCCGTCCTGCTGCACCGTCATAATCGGTGCAGTCTCAGGATCGTGGGCCATGTCATAGATGCGCGCGCGGATGTCGACCAAAGGTTTGAACATAGGATGCGCTGTGACGTCCCTGACCTTCTCACCGTTGATGTAGACTTCACGGGTGTCGCGAATGCTGTCGCGATATTGCTCGCCAGTTCTGATCATGCGCCTGTGCCTTCCGATGCTTCGATAAGGGAAGTGTCGGTCAGATCGCAGGTTTGAACAACCAATACCTCATGCAGCGATGCTTAGGATCAGACTAATCAGCGGATTGCGGCGCGTCATTAGGTTTTGCTGTGGGGGTCTCTGCTTTGATCGGCACCTCTTCCTCGGCTGGAGGATCCGCCTCCGCATCCGCTTCCGCCTCGGCAGGTGCCTCCACCCATTCATTGCGCAGCTCCCGCAGCAGCTTTTTGTAGGCTTGATCCGTCTTTTTGTTGGGCGAGAACGTTTCTGTCTTGATCGCAACCCTGATCCGGCGCGGACGGTGTTGCAAAACACTGCGCATCAAGTGATCTGGCAAGAAGCCCGCCGCAATGCAGCCCTTGACCCACGCCTCCCGCAAGGAGGGTTTGGGGCTGTCGCCTTCTTCGCACCAGACATGCTCGAACAAGGTCATAATGTAATCCAGCGTTGGCCCTTTGGGATGGCGACGATCATCCTTGTATGGGTATTTGAAGACCTCTGTGATGATCTCGTAACTCGGCCAGTAAAACAGTGCGCCCTCATCTTCCTTATCGCGAACCACCTCATCTATGGCGACGCGCAGCACAGCCTTTGAGACCGCATTGGAGGAGATGCAGGAATTGTCCCGAAAGGTCGCGATCAGGGGGATCGGCGAGAGCGTGAAAATGATCTTGGCATCCGGGCGGTGCTTGCGGATCAGCGCATAGATCGCATTCAGGTTGTCCCGGTTTTCCTCAACAGTTGAGACACGGAATTTGTGCCGCTCAGGATCGTAAACATCCTTGGGGATCGTGCGCCAAAACACGTTGCCCGTTGGTTCGTCATACCAAACCTCAGACAGGCCAAAGGTCAGGATGAACACATCCGTTTCATCAAAAATCCGTTTGGTTTCGGCCTGAACTTCAGGGTCGTAGCCGAAATCTTCCGCCTTATAGCCATGCCAAAGCGGTTGATCGAACACCTTGTTTTCCCAAGCCCATTCAAATTGCTGACGGATGACAAAGCTGTTCACCATGCCCTCGCCGCAGGCCACGACATAGGCGCGCTTTGCGTCCTCGGCCTTGTTGAGCACACGGAAATTCCGCTTGGCGAGCCAGTTGGAGATATTGGCGGCAAAGCAAGAGCCAAAGGCGGTGATCTGGGTTTGGGGCGTGATCATTGGCGCGTCTGGCACCCATCCCTTAAGAATATACTCAGGCACAGCGTCAACCCCGACCATCTGCGCCTCAACCGGGTTGTAATTTATGTGCTCGCCGCGAAACCAGGTGCGAAATTCGGCGCTGTCTTTTTGCGTGGACTGAAACACATGGGTTTGCGCAGTATCGTCAGACATTGGCATCTCCCGGCTTCGTACCGATAAAAAGCTTGGCGCCGCGCTCAAGTCCGTGGCGCGCCACGAAGGGTTCAATTGCAGTATATTCTGAGAGTTCGAACCCGGCCTCAAGAATGCGCGTTCGGAAGTCTCGGCCATAGAAGCGCGTGTGATCGCCCTGTCCAAAATGGAGGATGCGTCCGCGTCGTGTGGTAATATCGGGGTTCTCGTATGTTTCATCCCACCCCTCTATCACCGGTGTGGTTAACAAAACGAAGCCGCCGGGTTTGAGGATGCGAAAAAGTTCCGCCAGTGCCTTTTGATCATCCACATGCTCGATTACCTGATGGGCGATGATCACGTCATAAGTATTGTCAGGCAAATCAATCGCTTCGATGTTGATCGTAAGATCGCCGCGCTCGCCAATATCGCAGCTTGTGTAATCATCCGCGAGGTCTTGCAGGATCGGTCTGATCCCCCATTCCGGGGCAAAATGCAGCAGCTTGTCGCTCCGTTTGATCGGATGTTCTTCATCCAGCCAGAGCAGAAACAAGCGGTGATGGGGGCGCGAATTGCAGGCCGGGCAGCGGGCATCGAGCAGATTGCGAAACGGCGCAAACATGCCCTCATAGCCGCAGATGGTACATTGGCGCGGCGCGGTTCCGCCGAGGTTCTCATCCAGCCAAGCTTGCGCCTTTGCGGTCATGCGGGCATGGCGCTTTTTGATCTGATGGGGTTTGAGCGGCTCTGTCATGCTTTGTGCACCACCAACACCTGATCTTTGCGGTGCTTATTGAAATTCGCCTGATGGAGGAACGCGCCGGAGATCTGCGGCGCCAGAGCGTTCAGCTCGGCCTCAAGCGCCGGGTCGGGATGGGTGAAGCGCTTGGTGTCGATGAAGCCTTGAAACAGGTCCGCGGTTTTGGGAATGCCGGGGTGCTTTTTCTCGTAGACCTTCGGCTGCCAACGCAAATCCTCGATGATATACAAACCACCAGACTTCACCTTTGGAAACAGGCTCACGAACCCGTCCTGTTGGTGGCGCGACGCATGGGAGGCATCATCAAGAGCGATATCCAGCTCAGGCATCTTCGCGGCGGCGGCGTCAATATTGGCGCGCTGATCCATGTCGCAGCGCATGAATTGATACCTTTCCGCTTTGAACCAAGAGAAGTCACTCACGTCCAAGCCAATGATTTCGGCTTTCCTAAAATACTTAAGCCACATCCGCACCGAGGGCAGGTCTGTGGTTTGACGATCTGCGCTCGCCTCATGTTCCGGGCCGCCGATCTGCAAACCCATCTCCAAAAAGTTGATTTTGCGCCCGCGATAGGGGCTGAACAGCATGTGATAAAGCTCCGTATAGCGGTGCTTGGCAGACCCTTTGTCAGAGCCGTATTCATCCGCCAACTGGGTCAGCAATCCCGGCGAGGGAGGGAGCTCTGCCGCTTGCTTAGGTTCAGGCGCACCGGGCAGAGGGGCCGCAGCCACGTCGATGCCGTGCTTGTTGATCAGCTTGCCCAGCAGCGACCAGCGCTTTGGCACACCGCCCTCAGCCTCGACCAAACGCTTGCGCATACGGCGCCCGTATAGATGCAC
>CAZQMR010000046.1:6453-18931 GCA_964594465.1 uncultured Rhodobacterales bacterium | reverse complement strand
TCGGTGCGGTAGGTGCCAGCGGAGTGCCATGCCATGCGGATGAAGAGCGGGCCATAATGGCCGAAATCTGCGGGCCACCAGTCCTGGCTGTCAGTCATGACCTTGGTTAGGTCTTTCTTGAGCGCCTTCATGTCGAGCGATTTGAAGGCCTCAGCATAGTCAAAATCTGCATCCATCGGGTCGCCTGCTGGCGGGTTCTGATGCAAGACTTTGAGGTTCAGCTGATTGGGCCACCAGCGCTGAATTGCTGTGTTGCCTGTTCCTGCGGCGCGGCCGTGGCCGATCACTGGGCATTTTGCGCTGTTGTCGCTTCCGTCCATGTCTGTCTCCGATGAGTTGCTTTGTGAAATTGGGTCTGCGGCGCTCTTAACCACGCCTCTGAGCGTGTCATTAACAGATTCGGTTCATAGGTTTAAGTTGAGTTTGCTGATCAATGCGATAAGTTTTGCTGATGAAAAATCTCACTCTGAAACAGTTTCGTTATTTTGAAGCCCTTGCACAACATCAACATTTTGGTCGCGCAGCCGAGGCTTCTGCCATCTCGCAACCTGCACTATCGATGCAAATCAAAGAGTTGGAGGAGACACTTGGCACGGCCTTGTTCGAGCGCTCGGCCCGCCAGATCAGGTTGACCGCTTTTGGCGAGCAGTTTGCCAGACGCGCGGCAGCAATTCTGCGCAGCGTGGACGAGATAGGCGACCTTGCGCGGGCCTCAAAAGAACAGCTTGCGGGGCGTTTGCGCATTGGGGTGATCCCGACGATTGCGCCTTATATGCTGCCCAGCATCATCGCGCGCTTGCAGGCCAGCCACGGCGAGTTGGACATTCATGTGCGCGAGACCCTGACGCCGCGCCTGATCCAAGAGCTCGGCGAAGGGCGGATTGATACGGCGATTGTGGCGTTGCCCGTTTCGGAGCCTGCCTTTAGCGAGGTGGCGTTGTTTGAGGAGGATTTTGTTTTGATCCGACCCGAAGGCGACGCCGATCTGCCTATTCCGGGCAGTGCGGATTTACGCGAGATGCGCTTGCTGCTGCTGGAGGAAGGGCACTGTTTTCGCGATCAGGCGCTTTCGTATTGTTCGATGCCAACTGCTGTTCCGCGCGAGGGATTGGACGGAAGCTCGCTCTCAACACTGGTGCAGCTGGTCGGCGCAGGCATGGGTGTGACGCTGCTGCCGCAAATGGCAGTGAAGGTCGAGGCGCGGGCGGCGGATGTTTCGGTTTCCAAGCTAAAAGGCACGCAGCCCTCGCGTAAAATCGGAATGATCTGGCGCAAGACCAGTCCATTGTCGGAGCAGTTGCGCCAGATCGCTGAGATCGTGCGAGACTGCGGTTTGGAGCTTAAAGGCTGAGCGCCAAGAAGCCGTTCAGCAGCAGGCCTGAGGTGATCGCGCCAAAAATGCCGAGCGCTACATAGGTCGCAAAGACCGGGCGTTTCACAAGGGCAAACACGGCCGTCATGGCGGGGATGGAGGTGACGCCGCCCGCGACCATGAACGCCATGGCGGAACCGGCATTCATGCCCTGCTCCATCAGTCCCGAGACAATCGCGGGGGCTGCATAGCCATTGAGATAGGCGGGTGCGCCGATGAAGGCGCTGACCACGACTGGCTGAACGCCCGTGCCGCCCACAAAGGCTGCGAGGGTTTCTGCAGGCACGTAGCGGATCATCAGGCTTTCAAAGAGATAGGCCAGTGCGAGCCATTTGAGCAGGAAGAGGCCGTTGGCGCTTACCTCGGTCCAGAAGGTTTTGATGCGCTCGGCATGTTCCCAAAAGCGCCAGACAGGCTTGCCCTCGAACGGCTTGCTGGCACCACAGCAACCGCCATGGGATTTGGGCAGCAGGACATCCTGAAAGTAGCCTGCTGAGACAAGGGCGCGCACGGCGAAGCCACCTGTGAGGCCAAGGGCGACGGCGGCGACGGTTTTGGCGATTGCGAAGGTCCAGCCCAGCTCACCTGCGGTGATCAGGAAAATGGACGGGTCCATTATGGGGGAGGAAAGCCAGAGCGCCATGACAGCGGAAAGGGGCGTTCCAACAGCAAGAAGGGCTGCGATGAAGGGGATGATTTCACACGAGCAGAAGGGTGCGAGGCCACCGACGAGGGAGGCGAAAACGATCATGCGGGTTTCGTTGCCTTGAAACGCGGCTGCGACCAGTTTTTCGGAACCGGTGGCCTTCAGGAAACCGATAGCGAAGATGGCGAGCACCATGTAGGGCGCGGTGCTGAGGATGGCCTCAATGGTGAAGCCGATGCTGGGCATGAGCTGCGGCAAGTCGAGCGATGCAACAACGGCAAGAACGGCAGCGATGAAGAGCCAAACGCGGTCGACTTTTTTGAAGGCGCTCCAGCTGCGGTCATTGATTTCGAGCATTGTCATGAGGCGTCTCCTTTGGGTGCGTCAGCGCAGCATTCTTCGGTCAAATAACTGATGAGTGCATCCATATTGGTGTAATTGGCGGAATTGATGATGGCGCGCCCTTCCCGGCGCTGCTCGACTAGGCCGGCTTGGCGCAGGGCGGCAATGTGGTGAGAGAGCGTGGAGGCCGGAATGCCGAGCTGATGCTGCACATCGCCCACATTCATGCCGCCATGCCCTGCCCGTACCAAGAGGCGATAAATCCGCAGGCGGTTTTCGTTGCCAAGGGCGGCGAGCATGAGCGCGGATTGGGTTTCGCGCTCGCCCGAATCTATGGTGGAATCTATCGGCTGGACTAACATGACGACAAAACTAGAATTATCGAAATGACATTGCAACCCCTGCCGAGCATTGGGCTTGAAGTTTAACTTCATCAAATGCAGTCTGCCCTACAGGTTCAAAGAAACCATGGGAGGACTGAATGTTTAATTTCAAGAAAATCACCGCCGCGGCCGCGATTTTGGCGACGGCTACAGTTGCGCCAAGTCTGGCAAGCGCGCAAATCTTCAAGGGCGAGACAGCAGGTGCTGGCGATCCGGTACACACGATGTTTGTGGCGTTTGTCAATCAGGCGGGCAAGTCGGACGTGGAAATTCAGGTCAATGCAGGTCAGACGCTGACCAAATCCATGCTCAAAGGTGCCAAGGGCGACATTGATTTCTTTTCCACTGTGCCGTCGCTTGTGCCGCTGATGGCAGGCCAAAAGCGGATGTATAAGAATGTCGATGGGGTGGGCGAGTTGGCCAAAAACTTGCGCTCCATTGTTGGCTTTAAAGCAGGCGCATATCATCCGGTGACACTGGCAGGCTCTGGCATCGAAAGCTGGGAAGACATCAAGGGCAAGACCGTATTTACTGGGCCGCCCGCAGGTTCTGCCTCTGCCACGTCGGAAGCTCTGATCAAGATCATCACAGGGTATGAAGCAGGGTCCGACTATACGGCTGTGCGCTTAAGCTGGGGTGAGGGCTATGCGTCGCTCGCGGACGGCAAAATCGACATGATGGTGCGCCCGGCGGAGGTTGGCTCTGCCAATATTGAGCGCTTTGGTCTGTCAGGTGAGTTCCGCATTCTGTCGATCCCGGAGGCGGTTGTGTCCTCTGATGCGATGAAAGCGCTGTTTGGGCGTCCGGGCCGGGGTATGCTGCAGTTTCAAGGCGATCTTTACAAAGGTCAGCTGACCGGTGGCGAGATCACAGCGCTTGGCTTCACACAGTTTGTTGGAACCCATGCAGGGGTTGCTGATGACGTTGTTTACAAGGCGACCAAAGCATTCTGGGAGGGGTTGGATGATGTGCATGCCACGGCCTTCTTCCTTAAGGCTGTGACACCTGAAACGGCCTTTACCTCGGTCAATGTGCCGCTGCACCCAGGTGCTGCGAAGTACTATGACGAAGCAGGCATTGCGATCCCGGACGCCTTGCGCCCGTAAGTGACTTTGGTTGGATTGGGAGGCTGTGCAGGTGGCCTCCCCTGAAGCCAAGACAAAATCCCAATGACATCCCAATGACCGCAGAAACGCCCTTATTCAGCGGAGCAACCAAGCTGTTCGCGCTCTTATCCGCCTTGGCCTGCTTTGCCTTGGGCGCAATCGCGCTTTACAGCTCTGGTGTGGCGCTGGTGGAGCCGAAATTCCACCGCGCGGCTGGCTTTGCGCTGGCATTGATCGCGGGCGTCGCAATGGCACGGCGGCGTCGCGAGGACGCAGGGCCAATCGGCGCCATGCAATCCCGCATCCACTTGATCCTTGACGTGGCGATGATAGGCGCAGGGCTGTGGGCGATTTGGTCGTTCTACTTCGTCCAGACAGAGATGGAAGTTGCGCTTTATGACGTAACCCGCGCGGATGTCTGGCCCGCGCTTGCTGGGCTTGTGGTGTTTTTAGAACTGTGTCGCAGGCTATGGGGCTGGGGCCTTTTTGGGGTCGGCGCGTTTGGGGTGCTCTACTTGCTTTACGGGCAAGACCTGCCGGGCATTATGGCCCATTCGGGCTTTTCACTGACCGAGGTGGCCGAGGCGCTTTGGTACAACACCAACAAAGGCGTTTTCGGCTCGATCACAAATATCGTGCTCTCCACCGTCTTCATCTTCATCATCTTTGGCGTCTTGCTTGAGGGCACCGGCGCAGGCGACACCCTGCTGAAATTCGCCTTTTTGGCCACGCGGCGCACCCGTGGCGGCCCCGCCCACGCGGCCATTCTGGCGTCATCATTGTTTGGCACTATGTCAGGGTCGACGGTGGCCAATATCGTCGGCACGGGCACGTTCACCATTCCGATGATCAAGAAGCGGGGCTTTTCGCCCAGTTTCGCCGCCGGGATTGAGGCCACGGCCTCCTCGGGCGGGCAAATCATGCCACCGATCATGGGCGCGGCAGCGCTGGTCATGGCTGACCTCACTGGCGTTGGTTATCTTAACATCATCGTCGCCGCTCTGATCCCGGCCCTGTTCTACTATTTCAGCCTGTTCTCCGCTGTCACGGTCGAGGCGCGCCGCCAAGGCATCGAAGTTCAGGTGATGGCGGTTGAGGACGAGATCACCCGTGTCGATATGATCAACTCGGTTCTGTTCTTGGGCCCAATCATCACCATCATCGGCTCGCTTGTTGCTGGGTTCTCGACCTCGGCTGCAGGGTTTTACGCTGTTATTGTCCTCTTGGTCTTATCGGTCATCAATCCAGAGGTCCGCGCAGATCCACTGCGGCTCTGGCGATCATTCCTCAAGGGCTCCGCCTCCGGCGCGTCGCTGCTGATCGCGATTGCGGCTATTGGCATCCTTGTCGGCTCGCTTGATTCCACCGGTTTGGGGCTCAAACTCGCCAATGTCATTGCAACTGTGCGCGGTGAGAGCCTTTTCTCAGCGCTTCTGGTCGCCATGGCAGGCGCGCTGATCCTTGGTATGGGGATGCCGACCTTGCCCGCGTATCTGATCATTATCCTTGTGATGGGCCCGGCCATTCAAGCGCTTGGTGTGTCGATGCTCACGGCGCATATGTTTGTGTTTTACTATGGCGTCGCCTCTTCGCTCACCCCGCCTGTGGCAATAGCTGCCTATGCCGCAGCACCAATTGCTGGGGCCAATCCGCTGATGACAGCCCTTATGTCCTTCCGCCTTGGCATGGCGAAGTTCATCATTCCCTTCGTTTTCGCCTTTTACCCCACCGTGTTGATCATCGAAGAATTTAGCGCCCTGCCCTTCCTTTGGATCGTGGCGCGGACCTGCTTTTGCATCTGGTTGTTTTCCTCAGCACTTTCGCGTTTTGATCGGCGCAAGCTCACGCTTCTTGAAACCCTGCTGCGTTTCACCGCCGCCTTCGCCCTGCTTGTCCCTGATCCCAGCATCCATCTGACCGCCATCGTCATCGGCCTCGGCCTCATCGCATGGGACATGCGCGCCGCGCGACGGCTCCCCCAAACCACAAAGGCCACACCATGAACAAACGCCCCAATTTCCTGTTCATCATCACCGATCAGCACCGCGCCGATCACCTTGGCTGCACGGGCAACACGGTGGTCAAAACGCCCAATATTGACAGCATCGCAGCCAAAGGCACGCGCTGGGACAGGTTTTATGTGGCCAACCCGATCTGTATGCCGAACCGCGCTTCCATCATGACCGGGCGCATGTGCTCAAGCCATGGGGCGCGGCACAATGGCATCCCATTGTCCAAGGATCACACGACCTTTGTGGAACTGTTGCGCGATGCGGGCTATCGCACCGCCCTGATTGGCAAATCGCATCTGCAAAGCTTCACCGGCCTGCCTGCGACCAACAAATACGAAGTCGCAGACGGGGTGCAGCCCCCATCCGAGCATCTGCGTGATGCGATGAAAAACAACCGTCATGGGCCGGAATATGATCTGGAGGTTGTTCCCAAATGGGATCGCCCATTGGTAGAGCGCATTGATGGCGACTTTTATGGGTTTGAGCATGTGGAAGTCGCGGCCAGTCACGCTGATCTGGCCTCGGGCGACTATAAGCTTTGGGCACGTGAACAGCGCGAAGATTTCGACGATCTGGTCGGCCCGAAAAATGCCTTGCCAGACAATCGTATAGACGCCCCGCAAGCTTGGCGCACGGCGGTGCCCGAAGAGCTCTATTCGACCAACTGGATTGCGGATCGCAGCGAGGCGTGGCTGGCGGATCAGGCCGAGGAAGACGCGCCGTTCTTCTTGCAAATGTCGTTCCCTGACCCGCATCACCCCTTCACCCCGCCGGGGCGCTATTGGGATATGTATGATCCAAAAGACATGGAGCTGCCCGCGAGTTTTCACAGCTGTGACCTGCCCCCGATCAAAGCCATGCAGGAGGCGCTGGCCAAAGGCACCGATCCGCGTGACAACCAAAACCCTTTCGCGGTCACCGAGGACGAGGCGCGGGCCATCATCGCGCTCACCTACGGGATGATCACAATGATCGACGATGCCATCGGGCGGGTGCTGAAACGGCTCGAAGCACTTGGGCTGGCCGAGGACACCGTGGTGATTTTCACCACCGATCACGGGGATTATATGGGTGATCACGGCCTGATGCTGAAACTGTTGCTGCACTATGAGGGCATCACCAAAGTGCCCTTCATCTGGAACGATCCGCAGGCGCCCGGCACGGGGCAGATCGAGGGCGGTTTGGCCTCCTCGATTGACATTGCGCCGACGATTTTGGCGCGCGCTGGCATCCAGCCTTATAACGGCATTCAAGGGCGTGATCTGTTCTCAACCGAGCCGCCTGAGGCGGTCATTATCGAAGAAGACAGCCAGCGGGTGATGATCGGTTTTGACAAGCCCCAGCGGGTGCGCACCGTCGTGACAGATCGTCATCGCATGTCGCTGCGCGAGGGCGAGGATTGGGACGAATTATACGACCTGAAGGCCGACCCGCATGAGACAGAAAACCTGTATGACGCCCCATCAAGCGGGCCTGTGCGTCAGGAGTTGACCGAAATCATGCTGCGCAGAATGATCGCATTGCAAGACCGCTCTCCCTTGCCTGCCTATCGGGCCTAAAGCACAATGCGAAAAACCCTGCCTTCTATGCTGACGATCACTGCGCGGCAAAGAATTCAAGTATCTTATCGCTCAGCAATTCTGGCACCTCCTCAGGGATCGCATGCCCACAGGGCAAGGATTGGCCTGACACGAGGGTTGCCTTTTCCTGCCAAGTCGCTCTGACGTCATAAAGCTCACCCACCACGCCCTGAGCGCCCCAAAGAGCCATCAATGGCGCCTTGACCCGGCGATCTTGGTCTGCTTGGTCATGCTCAAGGTCTATGCTGGCAGCGGCGCGGTAATCCTCGCAAATGGCGTGAAGCGTGGCTGGATCCTTATAGCTGCGCAGGTACTCGGCAATAATGTCCTCGCTCACGGAGCCCTCAATTTTGACCTGACCGGCAATGTGTTTGCGCAGAAAATACTCCGGGTCCGCACCGATCATTTTTTCGGGAAGGCCGTTGGGTTGTATCAGGAAGAACCACCAAAAATAGCGGGTGGCAAATTCTTGGTTGGTTTGTGCATACATTGTCTGCGTGGGCGCAATGTCGAGCAAGATAAGTCGCTCAACGGCATCGGGATAATCCAACGCCAACCGATGCGCCACGCGCCCGCCACGGTCATGGCCAACAACGAAAAACCGCGTGTGACCCAAATGCGCCATTAAAGCGATCTGATCCTTTGCCATGATCCGTTTGGAATAGGGCAAATGGGACGCATCGCTTTGCGGTTTTTCGCTGTCACCATAGCCTCTTAAATCCGGTGCGATCACCTGATAGCCAGCAGCCACCAGCGATGGCGCGACCTTGCGCCATGCGACATGGGTTTGCGGATGGCCGTGCAGCAATAAAATCGGGGGACCAGCCCCGGCGCTGGCAAAATTAATCTCAACCTTTGGCAAGCGCGCCTTTTGAACGTCAAATCCTTGCACAAAGGCAGAAGCGGCCATTCAAATGCCGTCCAGAACCGCGTCTGCGATTGCTGACCCGCAGGTTTTGGTATCCGCCGGTCCACCAAGATCGGGTGTGCGCAAGGCTTCCTCTGACAGGACCCGCTCAATGGCTGCAACAATCGATGTGCTGGCGTCATGAGCGCCCAAATGTTCCAGCATCATCGCCGCCGCCCAAATCTGACCCACCGGGTTTGCGATGCCTTTGCCGGCAATGTCTGGCGCTGAGCCATGTACGGGCTCAAACAGGGAGGGGAATTTGCCCTCAGGGTTAATATTGCCCGATGGCGCGATCCCGATTGTCCCCGTGCAAGCTGGCCCCAGATCGGACAATATGTCCCCAAACAAATTTGAGGCGACAACAACGTCAAACCAATCAGGATGCAGAACGAATTGTGCGGTCAGAATGTCGATATGATATTTGTCCACCTTGATGTCAGGATAGTGCTGCGCCATCTCTTCCACACGTTCGTCCCAATAGGGCATTGTGATCGAAATACCGTTGGATTTGGTCGCAGAGGTCAAGTGACCGCTGCGTTTTGCGGCCAAGTCAAAGGCGTATTTGAGGATGCGATCAACGCCAATGCGGCTCATGACGCTTTCCTGCATGACGATCTCGCGATCCGTCCCCGGGAACATCCTCCCCCCAATGGAGGAATATTCGCCCTCAGTATTTTCGCGCACGATCATCATGTCGATGTCGCCGGGTTTGCGCCCTGCCAAAGGCAACGGCACACCGGGCATTGCGCGCGCGGGGCGCAGGTTGACATACTGGTCGAACTCTCTGCGGAACAGGAGAAGTGACCCCCAAAGCGAGACATGATCGGGCAGAACATCCGGCCACCCGACTGCCCCAAAAAACAACGCATCACTGTGGCCGACGCGCTCTTTCCAGTCATCAGGCATCATCTGCCCGTGCTCTATATAATAATCCGCAGAAGCAAAATCATGCTCATCAAAATCAAAGCCAAGATCAAAGCGTTTTTGGGCGGCTTCCAGTACCCGCACACCTTCTGGAATGGTCTCTTTGCCAATGCCATCGCCCGGGATTACCGCGATTTTCCAACTATTATTCGGCATATTCTTGATCCCTTGATGCATGTTAGACTTTGGCCGAGTTTCGATCATTCAACAAATGAAGCGCAACACCAAAAGCGGCGCAGGCTTGCCCGCGCCCATGCAATCAAGCCATTTTATGCGCCGCAGCGTTTTTACGGAGACTGAAATTTACCAAATTGCCGGAATGCTGCGCCACGGGCGAAAACCTTAACTCGGTGGAAAGCAGTCCGTTTTAAATCGTCACCGCATGATCAATTTTGTGGAGCGAGAAACATGATCAATTTGTTGAAGGTTCTTTTTGTTGCAAGCTTGTCCTTGCTTTTGCCAAGCCTAGCATCAGCCTCCGAGGAGGCGCCTTTGGACGTGGAGGGTTCGGTCCGGATTGACCTGGATCGCGCAATGTCACTTTGGGAAGACGAAGTTGTCTTTCTCGATGTTCGTCCTGTTTCCAATTATGATGCTGGCCGTATTCTGGGTGCTGTAAACCTGCATGTCGATACGGTCCTTTCTGAGGATAGCATTGGTGATGTTGTCGCAAAAGACGCGCCCGTTGTTGTCTATTGCAATGGGGTCAAATGCGGTCTGTCGGCAAAGGCAATCCCGATGCTTGTCGCGTGGGGGTATAATGACATCTATTATCTGCGTGATGGCTTTCCCGGATGGGAGCAAGCTGGATTCCCAATTGAATAAATAGGGGAAACACACATGAAGCTTTCGACCCGTCTTCTTTTTACTGTCTGCCTTGCATCCACGATCCTGTGCATGGTCGTGGCCTTTGGCGGACTAAACGTTGTGGACTCGGTCGAAAGCGCAATGTCGCAGGGCAAAATGCGCAATCTGCGCGCGATGGCGCAAGCAAGCCTGGCGCGTGCAGAGGATCCGCTCACTCAAATCGGACGCTCGCTGACGCGCGATCGCAGCTTGCCAGGCGCGATCCAAGCGATGGATGACGAGGCCCTAAATGCCGTTTTGATTCCTGTTTTTAACAGCCGCTCTGGTGTCGGAGATATCAGTGACCTTGCGCTATTTGACCTCAATGGGAATATGCTCAAAGCGTTCTCGCTTGCACAGGCACCAGATTTCACACCTGACGCTGTTCAGAGCTCGATAAACTCCAAACGGGCCTCTTTTCACATTGGTCAAATTGGCAATGGACGGGTTGGCGCAATGTATGCTTTCCCGATCAGAAAAGGTCGAAAGATCATAAGTTTTGGCTTCCTTGCGCTGGACGCTGCAACGGCCATCCCCCAAATTGCAAAGGGCATTGGTGGCATCGCGCTTATCGCCCAGCAGCAGGCGACTGGACAAAGCTCTGTTCTGGTAGCCGATGGGGTGCAACATTTTGCACTGGCCGTGCAAGACCCAGAGGCGCAGGTCGAGGGGGACGCAGGTACTCAGTTTGACGAAGCTGATTTCCTAAAACGATTTGGTTTGGCTGCCGTTTCGGCAATGACCACAGATGTTGAATACTCCGTGGTTCCGTTTGAGGATAAATTCATATTTGCCGCGCGTGACCGGCTTTCACAGCAAAACACAGGCGCGGCAATCGATTTGATACTCGCCGTAGACTTCACCCATGAGCATTCCGTTCGACTGGAAAAATCTCAGATGGTCGCAATTCAAACGCTCTGCGTCGCAGCGGTTTTGATCTTGGGGCTGGCATTGTGGTTGCGTCGCGAAATGAAGCCCTTGGGCAAGATCGTGGGCGCTTTGAGCGATGCAACAGAAGGCAAAGACACCGCGCTAAATCTGTCAAAACGCACACCTGCTGAATTCAAGGCCCTAGAACGTGCCTTGGGCGCTTTCCTTGTGCAATCCAGATCGGCGGCAGAGCAATCCCAAAAGGCCGAAGCGGAAGCCACGAAAGCCGCGGACCAAGCAGAGCAAAGGCGCAGCACTGAGCAGACCGCGGTTCGCGCAATTTCTGAGGTTGTTGAAGCCTGTGCAGGCGGCGACTTTCGAAAACGCCTCGACCTTGATGCCGCCGATGGCGTGGTTGGTGAGCTCTGCGAGGGTGTGAACAGAATTGGCATGGCAGCCGATGCCGGCCTGACGGCGATACGGGACGCCATGACGCATTTGGAAAAAGGGAATTTGAGCCATCGCATGCGCGGAGAGTTCGAGGGCGTCTTTGATGAAATCTCAAACTCGGTAAATCAGTCGTTTGACAGCATCGCGCAAGCGGTTGGCGATGCTTGCTCTTCGACGGATGCGGTGAAAAGGCTCGGCGACAACATCTCAAAGCAGTCCGATCTAATCGCCAGCAGCACAGAAGATAACACTGCAAATCTTCGAAGCTCGGTCAACTCAATCAACGAGATCGCGGATCTGACAAAAAACGCCGCAATAACAGCGAAGGCTGCGCGCACTACATTTGAGACTGTCGCCACGCAAATTGGCGAAACTCAGGAACATTCGAGCGATACATCTGCAGCCATGAGCGATATCAACGCGTCTTCCAGCGAAATCTCAGATGTCCTTCAGGTGATCGAGGGGCTTGCATTTCAAACAAACCTTTTGGCATTGAACGCGTCTATTGAAGCTGCAAGAGCGGGTGATGCAGGCAAGGGATTTGCCGTCGTAGCAGGTGAAGTTCGCGGGTTGTCATCACGAACGACGCAATGTGCAAATGAAATCTCAGAGATCATCAAGCGATCCACAGCCAGCATAAGCATAGGCGTAGATATCGTTGAAAAATCAGAGGCTTCGCTGCACAAAATTTCAGACGTTATCTCCACTGCCGTTGACGAAATCGTCGGAATTTCCAAGGCCTCAGGCGAGATTGATCAAAGGGTGGAGCAAATCAAGGGCTCAATCGTTACGTTAGAAAAATCTCTCGTTCAAAACGCTGCGGCAGTGGGGGAAACCAACGCGACCATCAAAACGCTCAAAAATGAAGCCTCGAACCTTTCCCATGCCATGTCGCAATTTGATCTAGGAGGTCAACACTCCAGCGAAACAGCAGCAGCGTGAATGTTTTACTTGCCCGGCAGGCGATGCTTTCGTTGCTGAGTATTCGTATTGGTCAAGCGGATGATCGAACGGCTGTGGAGATCGTTGAGGTATGA
>CAZQMR010000046.1:0-6353 GCA_964594465.1 uncultured Rhodobacterales bacterium | reverse complement strand
ACTGATTGCATGCGATTTCAACTCCGCGACAATACAGTCATCCTGAGTGTCGGCCCTTTTATGAATGCTTGCCTTTTAGCCAACTTCCTGCCCACATGACACCGGCTAAAGAAAAGGGCTGTTTCGTGACATCCAGAGTTAAAGACGTGGTCGCTCCACGCCGCGTCCAAAACGGAGTTGGGATACTTGTCATGGGGCTGGGCATGTTCCTGTTTTCTGCGGCAGACACGGCTGCCAAGTTTTTGACCGACGGCCTACATCCCTTTCAAATAGTTTGGACGCGGCAGTTGGGCTTGTTTGCTGGAGCGGTTATCTTGTTGGCCGTCCATGGGCCTAGTCTTTTTAGGACGCAGCATTTGAATTTGCAGATCCTGCGCGGGCTGATGGCGGTTTGTTCAGCAACTCTGTTCATCTTCGCCATTCAATATGTGCCTTTGGCCGATGCCGTTGCGGTCACGTTCGTGGCACCGTTTATGGTGACGATGATGGGTGCGCTATTTTTAGGTGAAGTCGTAGGATTGCGGAGGTGGATAGCGGTGGCTCTTGGATTTGCCGCCACGTTGATCATTCTGCGGCCTGGGCTTGGCGTGGTGCATCCAGCAATGGCTTTGGTTGTGATTGCAGCGTTTTTCTTTGCCTGCCGTCAGATCATCAGCCGCGTGATTTCTGACACTGACAAGACCTCTACAACCATTGTCTACACCGCGTTCATCGGCATCGTCGTTCTCGCCATTCCTTTGCCGTTTGTCTGGGTCACGCCCGACAGCCAGCAAATTTTGATTTTGACAGGATTGGCGGTCTTGGCTGGGATTGGAGAGGTTTGTGTGATCCGTGCCCTCGAGCTGGCCTTGGCCGTGGTTTTGGCGCCTGTGCATTACACGCTGATCTTATGGGGAACTTTTTATGGATGGCTGATCTTTGATCAATTGCCGGACGTTTGGACTTGGGTTGGCGCGGCAATTATCGTTTTGACGGGCCTCTATACGGTCAGGCGCGAGTACTTGGTTGTTTCAAAGAAATAACCGGTTTTGGAATGGCTCGCATTCAGAAATCGACCATCAATGTCAGTCAGCAAATTGACCGCTTGGGGTCTTAAACCACCGTTGATCGAAAAATCGAAAGCTGCGCACGGCCATTGCCAGTCTGAACGTTTATGCACCACTTAGCGACATCGTTTGGGCTGAGCTGCACGCAGCATTCCGCACCGATGTCGCATATGAGTGATCCCAACTCTGGCTGAGACGTTAAGCTGGGCAGAGCAAATTCTTTGATTGGCCCGAAATGACATCGATATCGCCCAGTGCTTCAAATACGGACGCCCACAGACACGGTGTGTTTTTCGTCTTTGCGGCTGGGGTTCTATGGTCAACGGTTGGTCTGGGTATTCGTATGATCGATGATGCTGTCGTGTGGCAGATCTTGCTCTACCGGTCGATCAGCATGTCATTCTTTCTTTACGTTGTTATTCGCATGAGATCTGGCGAAAGTCCCTTTGATCAGATCCGGCGTGGCGGCGCCCCAGTGGTTATCGCAGGACTTTCACTGGTTGCGGCCTATTCGGGAGGGATCTACGCGATTCAGAACACGTCGATCGCGAATGCAATGCTGCTTTTTGCGACAGCGCCGTTCATGGCGGCGGTTCTTGGATGGATTGTTCTGCGAGAAAGCGTGCGATTTGCAACTTGGATTGCAATTGCTGTTGCCATTGGAGGGATCGCGATCATGGTTGCCGACAAATCCGGCAGCGTTGCGCTCAAGGGCAGTCTTGCGGCCCTTGGATCAGCGTTTGGGTTTGCCGTTTTCACGGTGGCGTTGCGATGGGGACGAACAGGTGAAATGTTACCGGCGGTCTTCCTGTCTGGTCTCTTCGCAGTGGCTATCACCTTCATGATTTGCCTCGGCCTCGGGCTTCCTCTCTTTCTAAGCTTGAATGACAGCTCTATCTCGATGGGAATGGGGGTTTTTCAAGTCGGTGCGGGTCTCATTCTTTACACGTTAGGGTCGCGGAGCCTCCCGGCAGCGGAGCTTACCTTGTTGTCCCTCGCCGAAGTTCTGCTCGGTCCACTCTGGGTCTGGCTCTTCTTGGGCGAAACAGCCAGCGTTAACACTTTGATTGGGGGCGTAGTCCTCCTCATCGCCCTCGCTGGAAACGCGGTTTCAGGTAAGCGACGAAAGCCCCCACCCATCACCGCACCATAGGGAAAGCCAGCTTGCGACCGTGACCTTTTGATGAGCGCCATGGAGTTATTCTTGGCACCAGCGCATGCAAGCAAACCGCTATCGAGATGGTCGTGAGGGGCCGCGCAGGGTCTGTCTTTTTTCGACTTTCAAGTCGTGGTCGTTGCGTTCGACAATGCTCGCTCGATCACTTCGCGGGTGGCTTGGGGGTCGATCACCGCGTCGAATTCTAAAAGACTTGCTGCGTTTAGCGCCGAGCCACGGTCGTAGAGTTCGTCAAGAAGTCGGCGATATTCAACCTCTCGTGCCTTTGGATCTGTGATTGCTGCAAGTCTATCGCGATAGCCCAGTTGAACTGCGCCCTCCAGCCCCATGGCACCAACTTCGCCGGTTGGCCACGCGCAGCAATAAACAGGGCGGCTAAACCCGCCTCCGGCCATAGCCATCGCTCCAAGCCCATAGGCCTTGCGCAATATGACTGTGACAAGCGGTTGTGCAAAACGGGCGCCGGCTACGAACAAGCGGGAAACATGCGCCACTTGGCCGGCCTCCTCAATCTTTGGTCCAACCATGAAACCCGGCGTATCACACAATGTGACCACCGGCATCTTCCAGGCATCGCAAAGTTCCAGAAATCGCGCGCCCTTGATCGCAGCTTGCGCATCAATAGCCCCACCCAGATGCAGTGGGTTGTTCGCGAAAATCCCCACAGCGCGACCCTTTATACGGGCAAAGCCGCAAATCGCGCCGACGCCAAAACCTCGCCCGAATTCCAAAACGCTGCCACGGTCCGCGATGGCCACCAGAGCGTCACGCATATCATAGGCCTTCATCCTGTCGCTTGGCACGACATTTTGCAGGGCGGTTTTCTGAAGGGCGGCGTCCGGTTCAACTGAGGGTTCGGGTGTTGTCTGCTCCATGGTCAGTCCAAGAATTTGCATTGCAGCGCGGGTCGCCTCTGCCTCGTCCTCCACCAGCAAGTCGATCAGCCCGGTTTCCACTTGGACATCCGACGGGCCGATTTCATTTGGAGCCACGCGGCCCAGCCCGCCCCCTTCAATCATCGCAGGACCGCCCATGCCGATCCAGCTATGCTTTGTCGCAATCCGCACATCACAAACGCCAAAGAGCGCGGCATTCCCCGCAAAACAATAGCCATGCGCAATACCAATCTTAGGGCCTTGATAGGCAGCGAAATGACTGAACGAGGTGACATTGAGCCAAGCTGACATAAGCGGTGCGACATCATAGTCATTGGGCCGCCCACCACCGCCTTCCGCATAAAGAACAATCGGCAGGTTTTCGCGCCCTGCCACCTCGATCAGCCGGTCCATTTTGCGGTGGTGGTTGTAGCCTTGGGTGCCTGCCATAACCATGTAATCAACGGCCATCGCAGCCACTCGCCTGCCGCCAACCGTTCCGATCCCACAGATGATCCCATCGCCTTGGGTGCGGCGGTGGAGGTCTTCCAAAGAGCGTTGCGTTCGCTGCGCCGCAACGGCCAAGGCCCCGTATTCCTGAAAACTTCCCGCATCAAAGAGATGGTCGATGTTCTCATGTGCGGTGCGCCCGCCCTTGGCATGCCGTTTGGCAACTGCGTCTGGTCTGGCAGCATCTTCAAGGAGGTCCATGCGGTCCTTGAAAACTGACAGATCAGGTCGTTCCGTTTCCTGCAGTTCAGGTTTCGCCTCAACTGCTTCACCTGGCAAGATCGTCACCAACGGCGTGCCACCCTCAACCTCATCGCCTTGCGCAACATGGATCGCCTGAACGACCCCCGCGACATCTGCCCGAATGTCATGCTGCATTTTCATCAGTTCAGTCACCAGCAACACGGCCCCAGCAGGTACCGTGTCACCCACTGCAACGCGAATGTCAGAAATGATCGCCACAGTTTCGGCCTTGAGTGTTTTCATCGGTTCCCTCCTCGCGACCTGCTGAGTGGCAAGCCTGTTTTGGCAACTTTGACCCGCGACACTGATACTAACAACAAGGATTTCTCAAAGATGCATATTGATTGACAGGTACGCGCTAACGAACCCAAACTAAAGCGTGGCTTCCAAATAGAGGCTCGCTCAGGGAGAGAACATGCAACTTTCATCGATCATCCGTCGCGCGGCCCAAGTTAATCCGCGCGGCACAGCGACGATTTTCAAAGATCGTCAACAAAGTTGGAGCCAACTTTTAGATCGCGTGAGCCGCCTTGCCGGAGCACTCCAGCAGATCGGCATGAAGCCTGGTGACCGGGTTGCCCTTTTGTCGCAGAACTCGGACCGCTTCATAGAGTACTATTTCGCCGTTGTCTGGGGCGGTGGGGCGATGATGCCAATGAACATCCGTTGGGCGGCAGCAGAATGCGCCTATGCTCTGAACGATGCAGGGGCCCAGATCTTGCTCGTGGACGAAGCCTTTAAAGACATGGTTCCAGCGCTTCGCTCTGAAGTATCTGGCCTCAAAACTGTGGTCTATTGCGGTGATGGGGAGGCCCCAGCGGGCAGTTTGGATTATGAAACGCTGGTTGCAGCTGCTGAACCTGCCCCGGATGCGGGCCGCAGCGGCGACGATTTGGCTGGCGTGTTTTACACTGGCGGCACGACTGGTTTTCCCAAGGGCGTGATGCTGTCGCACACAAATCTCTATGTGGGCGCTGTGTCCAATGCCCATGAGATCAGCCTGCAAGATGGCACGGTTTACCTGCACGCGGCACCTATGTTTCATATCGCGGATCTGTTGTGGTTTAGCGCCGTGACCTTGGTGGCAGGCACACATGTGGTGATCCCAATGTTCACACCTGAGGCCACACTTGCAGCGATTGAACAGCACCGGCCAAGCCACGTCCTTCTTGTTCCGGTGATGCTGCAAATGGTCCTGCAAAGTGAAGCGCTTGCAAGCCGTGACGTGACCTCGCTTGAGCTGATCGCCTATGGGGCTTCGCCGATCACCGAGGGTGTGCTCCGCGCGGCATTCGAAAAGTTCCCGAACGCATCTTTTGTGCAAGCCTTTGGCCAAACCGAACTCAGCCCCGTCGCCACAATCCTGCCCATAGAGTATCACACATTCGATGGCCCAAAGGCGGGCAAGTTGCGCTCAGCGGGCCGTGCAACGCGGGTCTGTGAGGTGCAGATTGTTGGTGAAACCGGAATGACTTTGCCTCAAGGCGAGGTAGGGCAAATCGCCGTGAAAGGCCCCATCACCATGCTCGGGTATTGGAACAAGCCAGATGTGACAGCGCAAACCATTATTGACGGTTGGGTGATGACCGGAGATGCCGGGTATATGGACGAAGATGGGTTCGTGTTCCTCATGGACCGCGTAAAAGACATGATCGTGTCAGGTGGTGAGAACGTCTATTCTGCCGAAGTCGAGAATGCATTGAGCCAGCATTCGGCCGTTGCCACAAGTGCCGTGATCGGTATTCCAAGCGAGCAATGGGGCGAGAGCGTTCATGCTATTGTTATTTTGCATCCGGGCGCATCCGTCAGTGCGGAAGATCTTCAAACGCACTGCCGAGGGATCATTGCAGGCTACAAATGCCCCCGCAGCATTGATTTCAGAACCGAACCGTTTCCGCTTTCGGGCGCAAACAAGGTGCTAAAAACCGAACTCCGCAAACCGTTTTGGGCGGGGCGGAAAAGGCAGATTTCTTGAAGACCTTGAGCCCCTAGTGACATCGCAAGAAACTATGTTCATGGTTGCGGACGCCGATTTGCGCCCCGCGCAATGGAATATCAAAGAGGTGGAAGAATGGGTGACCTAGCTGCATTGAAAACTGCGATCATCGAGAATTTCGGCACCCCCTGCCCGGTGATTGATCTTGATGTCGTGGAGCGCAACATCGCCCGTGCCCAGGCTCTATGTGACGCGGCTGGAGTGGCGAACCGCCCGCATATCAAGACCCACAAATCCCCTATTCTTGCAAACATGCAGATTGCGGCAGGAGCGCGCGGGATCACCTGCCAGAAGCTGGGTGAGGCCGAGGTTATGGTCGATGCTGGCATCACGGACATTATCATCGCAACCAACCTGCTTGGAGCCGCTCGATCCGGTCGACTGTCTGCTCTGCAAAGGCGCGTCGCCCTCAAGGTTTGCGCAGATAATCCGGTCACGCTGAGCGCTTACTCTGAGGCAGCGCAACAGGCCGACCGTGTGTTGGACGTGATGATCGAGTGCGACAC
>CAZQMR010000045.1:15501-19046 GCA_964594465.1 uncultured Rhodobacterales bacterium | reverse complement strand
TGGTATGCGCGCCTCAGGTGGAGTATCTTTCTGGAACGGTGATCGACATGGATGGAGGAGGGCAGTGGGCTTAGTTGCGCCGCAAGTTTGGGACAACCAGCAATGTCTCTCCAACCGGATTTGATGGTCGAGGGCAACTGGCATAAAAAGCCGACAGGCAAGCTAGGCAAAAAGCTCCTTAAATCGGTCAACACATAGGCGGAATCCCTCTTCAAAATTGCCATTCCCCGGATGGAAAACGCTCTCTAGGGATAAAACACCGTTGTAACCATCATCTTTCAAAGCGTTAGCGATTGGGTGTAACAGGGGGCCCAATTGCCCTTCGCCTAAGCGGCGCACCTCAAGGGTGGCACGGGGAGTGTCAACTTTTACATCTTTGATGTGAATGTGACCAAGATAGCCGCCGCACAGTTCGGTGTAACCATCGGGAAACGCCAGTTCGTGGCACCAGCAATTGTTGGCGGGATCCCAGAGAACTTTCAGAGTTTCTTTAGCATCCAACTCGTCTATCAGCTTGCGGGCGGTATAATTGGAATTCACCAGCGTTCCATTGCCTGTCTCCACCACGAGCGTCACATCTTCGGACTTTGCAAGGGCAACGGCTGGCGCGATCAGGGGGGCTAACGTATCCCAAACACCATGAGCGACATTCCATTGTTCAGCACCGTTTTTGCCCCACAAAATTTGCTCCTTGCGCGGGGTCATGACCCGCACAAGGGGTGATCCTACGATTTGAGCCATGTCGATCACGCGTTTAAGCGCTTCCATATGTGTGGTGTGGAGCGCGTCACCCGGCCGGTTAGCTGCAGACATCCCTGCAAAGATATGTCGAGATAGGCAGGAGACGGGCTTTCCACGATCGCGCAGAAGACGATCGATGTTGCGGATCTCTTGTTTTGAGTGATCGCCGACTTCAGTGTCGCCGACAAACTGCAGCTCTGCATATTCCAGATCAAATTCATCCATAACTTCAACCGCATGAGCGAGGTCACGGCTGATGCCATCGCAAATGACGCCGAGTTTCATGATTTGGGCTTTCGGTGGAGTTCGGCGCCTATTATCTCTTCGATGACGCGAGTGCAAACCCAGTTGTCACCATTAGGGTACTTGGATCTACCGGCATGGAAAATCTGCATTGCTGCTCCGGCTGTATGGAGCGGCACACCCAATTCCTCGCTCAAACCCATGGAAATTGTCAGGTCTTTGTGCATCGTGTTGATATGACTACCGGTCCCTTCAAACTGACGATCAATGATCTTTTCCAGCGCATTGTCCACCACGCCGCAGCCCGCAGATGATGTTGAAAACACGTCGAGCAGAACTTGCCCCGGCACACCCGCTTTTGCTGCCAGTGCCGCCGCCTCGAAAGTCGCGGAAAACTGAGCACCTATGAGCGATTGTAAGCAGGCTTTCACTGTCTGCCCTTCGCCAGGCTTTGTACCGACGCGGTGAATGTTCCCGGATACTGCATCCATCACCGGTGCAAATTCGTTCAACACAGCGTCAGGTGCCGCTGCCATCATCGTCAGAGTGCCGTTCTGCGCGCCCGGAAAGCCACCTGAAACCGGCGTATCAATCAAGTGAATGCCTGTTCCGTCCATCGCGGCACCAATGTCGCGGGCCTCGTGCGGTTTGATTGTGGCGCTTAAGATCACTGCTCCGCCTTTTGGCAAATGCGCGACCAAGCCGTTTTCACCCAAGATGACCGACTTGGCTTCATCCCCGGTCATCACCATTACGAAGACAGCCTCAGAATTCCGTCCAACTTCCGCGGGGTTTGATGCCGCTATTCCGCCCATTTGGGTGAAAGCCTGCATACGTTCAGGCTTCAGGTCCCCTCCTGTAACTTTAAACCCGCGTCCGATTAGGTTTTTGGCCAGTCCGCTGCCCATGTCTCCGATACCAATGATACCTGTGGTTTTCATAGCTTTTGCTCCCGCGTTTCTCGCATCGACTTAGGTGCCGATTGGCGTTCGAAATGTGCCCTCATCCTTGAAGGCTGGTTTCGCGGGGATTTCACGCGTCGCAAAAAGACGTCGGGCGGGTCCGGAAGACACCCCGCTGCCCGGTTAGGTATTCATACAAAATCAGCTATTCGAAATTTTGCAAGTCAAGAAGGGCGTTGGTGCTGGATGACACTTCGCACAACCCCTCCACGTGGCGAGTGCAAACAAGTCCTTCCGAACGGCTAAGTCAGTGAGGGTCAGAGTTCAGTGAGTTCAACCAAAAGGGTGCAATTTGCCTAAATGGCTTGGTGCATCATAGCCGCAAAATGCCCAATCTCTTCATTTTCTATTTCAACACAAATAGGGAAGGTGCCCAAATTGCTATGAACACTTCAGTTGTAATGCCTCATTTGCAGGAGGATTCACTGCTGGTTTCCCAATCTTGAATGTCCGCATTTGCTCTAGCATTCTGGCCGTCAAACCTGAAAGTCGCACGGTATTTGTTGATGTTCGCTCAGCGATTATTGCTGAATTTTGTGTTATGTCGTCTAGTTCTTTTACCGCTCCGCTTATCTCACTTGCGCTTAAGGCTTGATCTTTTGCGATATCTGCGATTTGCACCAACGTTGCAGACATTTCTTCTGTTGCATCAAGAATTTCGCCAAGAGAACTGCTTGTCCTATTTACAAGATTTGCACCACCTATGACGCGTTCCCTGCTTTCGGAGATAACATGTCTAATATCGTTTGCTGCTTCTGCTGAACGCTGTGCCAGGGTTCGAACCTCTGAGGCAACAACTGTGAATCCTTTTCCTGCATCGCCTGCTCTTGCCGCCTCAACTGCTGCGTTCAAAGCCAAAAGATTGGTCTGAAAAGCAATGCTATCAATGATTGATATAAACTCCGCAATTTTGTCCGAGTCTGTCTCAATCATAGACATTGCATTCATTGCTTGTTGAACAATTTCTTGGCCACTTTTTGCCTTTTGCGTTGCAGTTTCCGACTTTTGAACACATTCCGATGTGTGTGTTGCGGTTTTTGCGATTGAAAGCGACATTTGTTCCATTGTCGCAGAAGTTTGCTCTAGTGATGCTGCTTGGGAAGTGGCGCGTTCGGATAAGTCTACGGCTCCCTCTGATAAGGTATCGACCTCGACCTGTATTTCCGAACTCGTCGTTTTTACTGCGCCAACAATTGTAGAGAGGTTCTCAATGGTGGTATTAACATTCAAGGATAATTCACCCATCTGACCGGCAAAGCGTGTACTCATATTCCGCTTTAAGTCACCATCAGCAATGCTCTCCATAATGCCGCAACTCTCTTTGAGAAACGCGGCAATTGTATCTGTGAAGGCGTTCATGTCTTCAGCGAGCGATTGTAGGACCTTATCGGAGAAACTGACGTCGATCCGATGTGTGAAATCGCCTTCTCTTGCTGCCGTTGCAACCCGACCAATACCCTGTTGAAGCATGTGCAACATTTCATCATGGGCTTCTTTGGCTTCTTTTTCGCGTTGATTGATTTCGCGGCGATTGCGTTCTGCAGAAAGTAATTTTTGCCGGAACCCATCTGTGCTGTTCGCCATTGCACCGATTTCATC
>CAZQMR010000045.1:0-15401 GCA_964594465.1 uncultured Rhodobacterales bacterium | reverse complement strand
ACAACGGAATTTTTTTTGCCAAATCTGATTGGAACGAAGAGGTCATTTTCGACACGTACCAGAGTTTCAGATTCGATCGCATCGCTCACGCCAGAAATGGGTTGCGTCAGCGATCGGTCTAGGTTGTCGTAAATGACATTGCCTTCAGTGTCGAAAATGGTTGCGGAGCTAACGCCTTCAGGGTTGCGCTCTACAAAGGTGCCAATTTGCGTTTCCAGAAGGTCGGTTTTTCGGAATTTGGCGGCACCTCCGAGTGTTTGAGACAATAGATCGCTGACCATCATAATGCTGTGGTCAAAATCGGCGCGTTTTTCCCTTTCAGCCTGCAAAATATTGGCCGCTGAAACAACGCTCATTGCAATGAAAATCATCACTGAAACGCCCAATGTCAGCTTCAGACCAACACTTAAGTTGCCTAATCGACTCAAACCCATTTCCGCATCCAAATTATTTACAACATTGGTAAGGTGATAGACGCTGAGCCTATTCGAGGTATTCTAAGTCAATTCCAAACGTGATTGCGCCAATAGGGTTCCCAGTCTCTGGATCAGAAATTGCTAGGGAAATCTGACTTTGGTAGCTCTGAGTGCTTTCATCCAATTCAACTTCGCCGATATGGATTGCATCAACGCCTGCACCAAACGACTGCGACCATTTTGCCTCGTCACCTTGCCACAGATCTGAAGTTACATCACTTTGACCGACGTTTAATCCACGGTTATCCATGACGAAGACTTCTGTAACCAAACCCTCTGTTTGCTCTTTGCGATCCCGAAGAATGTTTGAAAGCTCGCGGCCCAACACCTCTGAAATCATAGGAGTATCCGCAGCACCAACTTGGCTTCGCCATTCGTTATCAAGGGCAACAATCTCTTCTTGGCTTAGATCCGCATTCGACGCATTTTGATTTCGAACCGCCGATACCAAATCGGCGTTTTCCACCCAGCTAGAAAGATCGCTTTGGGCAAGATTTTCGAGTTGCTCTGTATACTCGTTTGAATGCGCTGCTGTTGCACTCAGAATCAGAAAAATCGCGGCACTTCTACGGATCATGGCAAATCACCTTTGTTTTCGAGGGTTTTCTTTTGCCAAGGCGTAAATCTAAAATCTGTATGAGAAGTTCACTGATACCTGAAAAATTTGAAAAATTTGAATCAGCTTGTCAATTCATGACGAGAGGGTGTGACGGCCAATAGAGGCGTTGACACCTAGCGAAAAAAATTCATTTCGCCGCATTCCAAAAATACTTGGCCCGAACCGCGTTGATCCGGGCCAATAAAAATCAGCAGCAAGTGAACGGGTATGTTCGCCCTGTGTCTTGATATGCCGTGATAGCAACGCCTTGAAGCTCCGCTGGTGGAGCTGGTGGAATTGAAAGTGTCAGGCGAAGTTGTGGAAGCTTGGCCCAAGGATCTTGCGGGCTACCTTTGGCAGGGTTTGTGGCAAGAGCCGGGTCAAATGTTGCATCTTCCGGCGCGTCTTCGATTGTGAGATCTAGATCGTCCATGAGATGGTAGCCGAATTTTTCCGCAATCGCTTGCTTTGGATTGGCCTTCAACTGTGCATGAAACTCAGGATCTTCCCATGCCAATGCGATCGTGCGTGGCCAGATTACCTGCCAGTGCATCGTAGACTCTAGTGCGCCGGGTTCGTAGTCGTGACCAGGTGCGTTGTCTTTACTTTGTTTAAACCAAGACATTTCGGTATTCCTCGCTGTTTACCCCTGGAGATGTCGGCGTTGTTTCCGCCATTTTTGACTCTCCAACTTGGACTATATCTACATTTTTGGATAGGAAAAGCAATTCAATCAGACGCGTCATGCAGGCTCGGATAATTGTTGCAGTACGGTTTCTGGCATTTGCACACCAAGCGGTCCGCAAAGTTCATCCAGTCTTGCATCCAATTGGGCTTCATCGACACCGTCAACCTTGTTGAGATCTCGAATTGCCAACGCCTCCAAAAGCAAAGCACCCGAGGATTTCGCTATCGCGACAGCTTCTTCCAAATTGCTCCGAACAGTCTTAGCACCAGTGCCAGCATCAATGCGGGCTTGAAGGCGCAACAATTCAGGCAACCAATATTCCTCACCCGTGTTGCGGGCTTGTTCCAAAGCTGGATCAAGAATTTCTTGCGCGGTTGCGAAGTCGCCGCTTTCCACTGCATTTTCAGCACCAAGCGCGCGGTAATACGTCATGCCCAACCAAGCACCTAGCATGTCGTGCACGCCGTAAATTTCGCGAGAGCCATCGACGTTGTTTTGGGCCCAATTGGCGATCATCGCGATATAGGATGTTGGCGTGGTTACACCCATTTGCGTGCAATACTCCAACGCTTCAGCGGTTTCTTTGGCAACAACGTCGCGCATGCCAAGTTGCTGCTTAATCATTGTAACGTATAGCATCGCCATACCAATTGTATTGGTGTGCTGGAGTGTGCGTGCATGCGCCAACGATGCTTCCGCTGCCTCCATCGCCTCAGTGATCCTACCCGTCATCATCAGCACTTGCGACAAGGTGATGTTGCAATAGGAATAGGAGTCAAACCCGTATTGTGCGCCGTGCAGTTTGTGCGCCTCCGCATCATAAAGCGAAATTCCGCGCCGCAGTTCATCCTCCGCCGCTGCCAAATCCCCCTCAATCCAACTGCACTGACCCACAAGTGGCAGACCCGCAACAAGCTGATTGCCCGCATCGATCTTCTCTGCCAACGCAACAAAACGCTCAGAGAAATCACGCGCAAGTTGCCGCTCTGAGCGCACATGGTGATATGTCGTCAAACCCAACAAGTTGGGAAATGCCTCTGGCGAGTCGCCGTAAATTTCCAGCAATTCAAGACCACGACGCGCACTCGCTTGCACGTCAGGCGAGGAATAGCCCTGTGTTTGCATCAAAGCTGGGGTCAAAATCGCCTGAACTTTCAGTTCAGTGGGTCCGCGTTGCTCTTCGTCGGCGAGTTTGCCAGTCCATACCTGACAAGACTTCGCGTGCGCCAGCGCTTCTGCATTTGCCGAACGCATCAAAGCACCCATACTTGCAGACAAGCCGAACTCAATTGCGCGATCGAACTCTTCAGCATGGCTCAGGTGATGTGCCATAATCTCTGGAATTTCAGTGAGTTCGGCAGTGCGAAGTTTTTCGTATGATCCTGCAATCAAATGATGCAACTCGCGACGGCGACTCCGCAAAAGGCTCTCATATGCAGCTTCTTGGATAAGCGCGTGTTTAAAGAACCAAGATTTTTCAGCGCCGCCCTCGATTGGAAAGACAATCTCGGCCTCTTCCAAAATAGCAAGGTTGGCTTCAATGGTTTTGGTCGAATGCTTGGAAACGTCCAGCAATAGATCCAAACTGAACTCGCGCCCAAAAACCGAACTGATTTGTGCCACTTCTTTGGCCGTCGTTACCCGGTCAAGCCGCGCCATTAAACTATCTTGGAGCGTGTTAGGAATAATCGATCGCGTGAGTGGCCCATCCATGACCAACGCACCGTCCTTTTCCACCAATGCATCGGATTCCAGTAGGCCCTTGGTGAGTTCTTCAAGGAAAAGTGGGTTGCCTTCGGCCTGCGCCAAAATCTGGTCAACGACCTCTTTTGGCAGATCTTTATTACCTGCAACTTGCTTAGCGATCTCTTGAGATGCATCTGCGGAAACCTCTCCCAAACGCACAAGATTAACTCGTGCATCCTCTGCGAGTTGGAGCGTTTCTGGACTGCGGGTCGTGGCAACAAAGAAAACCGAATGATCGGTGAAACTGTCAAGAAAACCGCCCAAGACCTCAAGAGTTGTGGCATCTGCCCAATGCAAATCCTCAAACAGGATCAAAAGTGGTGCAGAGCCCGCCTCAACAATCAAGAGTTTGGCTGTTGCGCTCGCAAAGGCAGCACGTTGAAGCTGAGCAGATTCAGAACGTGGCGCATATAGTCCATCGGGGGGAATGCCCAAAATGGACGCAAAGATTGCGATATCTTCAGCAAGCCCGGCTGTCGTTAAACGAGCGGACAGTTTGTCAAATCTGTCTTTTGGACCATCCTCTCGCTTCCACCCAAAAAGCGAAGCAAGGTAATCAACAAATGGACGAAGTGTGGAATTGTTGAATTGGGGGTGACAGTAGAAAGCAACTGAAGCGTGGTCCTCATCGTTCAGTTTGTCTTCTAGTGCCGCCAAAAGCCGAGATTTGCCAAAGCCCGGATCAGCGCCAATCAAGGCCAAGTTCAGCTTTCCATCTCGGGATTTTGTCCACTGTCCCAAAAGGCCATCAAGTTCGGTTTCCCGGCCTCTCAATGGCGCAAGTCCGCCATCGGAGCGTGCCGCGCGGAACCGGCTGCCGACTTGGCGCTCAGACTCAACAGTGAAACACGCTACCGGTTGGTCAAAACCCTTCAGGTTTTGCTCACCCTTGGGTTCACATTTGAACAAGGCCTTTACCAGTTGGCAGGTCAATTCCCCGATTACAAATTCATTCGGATTGGCAAGAGCTTGAAGTCGTGCTGCTAGATTTGGCGTATCCCCAACGACTTGCCGTTCTTGAGAGGAGCCGGTGCCAATCAGATCGCCGACAATCACCTGACCTGTTGCCGCACCCACGCGCGTCGAAAGAGCGATGTTTGGAATAGGGTTGAGCCGGCTGACTTTATGAATGATCTCTAGCCCTGCTCTTGCAGCCCGTTCCGCTGAATGTTCAGTCGTTTCTGGGTATCCAAAGTAAGCAAGAATGCCGTCGCCCATATATTTGGCCACCGTTCCGCCATGCGCCTGAATGACTGACGTGCAGGTTTCCTGATAGGCATTCATGACGGCTCTAAAGTCTTCAACGTCAGTTGCAGCAGACATTGCAGTTGAGCCAACGAGATCAATAAACATGACGGTAAGTTGACGACGCTCAGGACCGCCCACAGCATCATTGCTTGTGTCTTTTGCCTGGGTATCAAGAGATGCTTTGAGAAAGCGCTTTCGCTCTCCCAAGTTCAACCCAAACTCTTTTAGGTCAGCATCATTTAGGTCAGCAACAACATCCTGATCGATACCATTATCAGTAAAGTCCTGATATCGGTGAGAAAGCCCAATCCCAGTTAAAAACTCCAAAAGCTCTTTTGACATCTTGTACCCCGTTGTGCGGGACCAGCCCGCACGATCATTCTTTTAGCCCTAGCAAGTTCTACCAATAACTGATCTGAGAATTAACGTACACTTCATAATATCCGCAACCTCATGGCCAATCATGCCCCAGACTGAAAGATCATTTTCCATCAACCCTTTGCATCAATCTGTGCGCGCATGGGACGGTGGCGTTTACATTCTGGGAGAAAGCAATCAGCGCCACTCAACGTCATCTCTTTTGGCAGATGTTTTGGAGCAGCTGCAGACCACTCAGAGCGAAAGTGATTTGCTTGAGACCTTAGCGAAACATCCGCCCGAGCACGTCTTTTATGCTCTCAACATATTGGAACAAAACAATATTATCCTCAAGGGCTCTGCAAAAACCGAACTGTCAAACACCATCGAAGAAACACTGATCCGGTATGATGGCTTTGATTTGGTTGCAGATAATAAGATCGCATTAGACGCCCTAGAACCTGCACTCACAGCGGTTGGATTCCATCCAATCCCTGACCAAGTTCAGCATGTTGCTCAGTCATTGAGGGTCGTTTTGTCTGGTGATTTTCTAAGTCCTTCCAGTCAGTCGCGGTTATATTTTTCGCAAAATTCCCAAATCAGGACAGTTCCAGTCAAGCTCATGGGGGAGCGCAGTTACTTCGGGCCAATTCTAGGTGGCTCTGGTGAGCTATGTGCAGATTGCGTTTGGGAGAGAATGCGCGCCAATCGCCCGATAGAAAACCATCTCAATCAGAAGACCGGGCGAGCCTTCGGGTTCAATGATCTCGCGCGCGTCGGGTTGTCGCCCTTCGCAGATCAAGTCGCCATGGAAGTAGCAAAAGCAATTGCGCAAAATACGCTTCCGTCTGGCATCGTTGAATTTAATCGTGAAGGGAAGCAGTTCCACACTGCCAGTGGTCTTGTGTCTTGCATCAATTGTCTCGCAAAGACGGGGCAACCTGCGCACCGGTTTGACTGGGGAAAGCGAATGGACACCACGCTGCGCCAAGGTGGGTATCGCAGCAGCACGGCAAAAGACGTAACGACAAAACTCAAGCCTTTGGTCAGCGACCTTATCGGCCTTGTCAGCGCCATGGGTCCATTGACGTTTGAAGGCCCGGCACGTGATCGGCATGTTTGGGCCGCCACCTATCCGATAACTCCGAAAAGTGACGGTCCAACTGAAGAAGATTTTCACTCTACGGCCATGGGAAAAGGCATGTCAGCCGAGCAGGCTCAGGCAAGTGCCATCTGTGAATCCGTAGAACGAATTTCTGCGCAATTTTTACCACATCACCAAATCAGGAAAGCAAGCGCCGAAGAACTGGGGGCAGATGTCATCAATCCGAATTCCGTTTGGAACTTTAGTGACGATCAATTCCAAAACCGTGATGCATGGAACGCTCAAACGGACGATATCCGTAGGCACATCCCAGCACCATTTGACCCATTAAAAGAACGGTCTTGGACGCCGGTTTGGTCCCTTACCGAAGAGCGTCAGAAATGGATGTTGCGAGAGCAGTGTTACATCAATGCACCGCACCCTCATTATGGGCGGTTTGATCCCAATGGGTGCGCAGCGGGCATGACGCTGGAGGAGGCAGCACTCCAAGCAATGCTCGAGCTGGTTGAGCGGGATTGCATAGCGATTTGGTGGTATAATCAGCTTCACCGCCCCGGAATTGACCCCTCTAAGTCATCGGACCCAAATCTCAAGACATTGGCACAAGGGTTTCAGGCCCAAGGCTGGGACAGTTGGTTGCTGGATCTGCGCAATGATCTCGACATACCTTGTTTTGCCGCCTTGGCTCGCGCCCAAAGTGATGGTCGATGGTGCATCGGTTTCGGTGCCCATTTTGAGTGGCAGTTGGCAGCGGAACGCGCCATGAGTGAGTTGGCGCAAATGTTCCGTGAAAACGGTCGCGACGGTCCTCCCCCGTGGGAGGACATGGACCAATTGCAATCGCAGTATCTCTATCCCCACGCAGTCGCAGAACCCTATGACGCACCAATAACAGGTGCAGAGCGTTTGAGTGATTTGATAGATTGGTTGATCCAAAACCTGATCAAGAAAGATATTGAACTGTTAATCCTCGATCAAACTCGCCCGGATGTTGGCTTTCCAGTGGTAAAAACCTTCGCACCAGGATTGCGTCATTTTTGGCCCCGTCTTGGCGAAGGTCGACTTTTTGACGTGCCGGTGAAGATGCGCTGGCTGCAATCACCCAAATTGGAAACCGAGCTAAATCCGGTGCATCTGTTTTTGTAAGCTTTTAACCAGCCGAACCTGTTGAATGGGCATTGTCAAATTGGCCCGAATAATGCTTCCTTCATCAACGCCAATCGCAGCGGGGGTAGACTGATATGCGCAATGGATTTCAAATTTTTGATATGGATCGTCACGTCCATGAACCGCTGGACCTTTGGGCGGAATATCTTCCCAAGTCGATGGCACAATACATCCCGCATCTCGCGTATCAGGATCGAGGTGAAAGCTTATCCGAGCGCATGAGTGCAGAGGGGCCGGACGGCACGTTCCCACTGCCCCCCGATTGGATGGTTGCAGGTGAGCCTGTGTTGAACGTGTCGCGCTCTGCCAAGATCGAGATTGCGCTTTCGGCCATTGAGCGCCCCCATGATCTTGCGCTGGGGGAGGATGCAACGGGGCATCTCAACTCGATGGATAAAACCGGGATTGATCAAGCGCTTTTGCTGCCATCCTATGCCAGCTATCTCATTGCCATGCCTCCGCGTGAACCCCATGTCGCGGCAGCGTTTGCCGAGGCTTATAACCGCTGGTTGCTGGACCTTTGCTCGGCTGATCCGTCGCGCCTTCACGGCGCTGCCATCATCGCCCGATATGATCCTGACGCGATGATCCAACAGGCGAAGTTTGCGCTCGATCATGGCTGGAAAGCCGTTGTCGTGCGCCCCAATCCCATCGCAGGGCGCTTGCTTGGCGATGAGACTGATGCACCGTTTTGGAACTATTGCGCCGAAAATGGCCTTCGGGTTTGTGTCCATGAGGCAGCTCATGCGCGCACGGACACGGTTGGCTCAGACCGGTTCACATCGCGTTTCTCCCAGCACGCCTGCTCGCACCCGCTTGAGCAAATGATGGCGTTTTTGTCGATCCTTGAAAGCGGCACACTAGAGCGCCTGCCCGAGCTGAAGGTTGCCATTCTGGAGGCTGGTGCGGGTTGGATGGTGCATTGGCTCTACCGGCTGGACGAGCTGGAATATGCGCATCTCGCGGGCGAAGTCGCCAAGACGATCAAGATGAAACCCTCGGAATATTTTAAGCGGCAATGCGTCATTGGCTTTGAGCCGGATGAGCCGCTTCTGGATGAAACCGCAAGCTATCTGGGCGAAGACACGCTCCTCTTTGGCAGCGATTTCCCGCATCTTGATCATGACGAAGACATCGTTGCAGACGCCTTGAAGATCAGTGTTGCAAAAGACCGTATGGCCCGCATGTTGGGACTAAATGCATTGGAGTTTATGGGGCTGGGATGATCTTACATCAAAGACGGCAAAAACAGTGAGATCGCAGGCACCAGCGCCAGCAGGATAATCCGAAAAATATCCGCAATCCAAAACGGCGTCACACCCTTAAAGATCGTCTTCACCGAGACGTCCTTAAGCACGCCTTTTAGCACGAACACGTTCATCCCTATGGGCGGCGTGATCAGGCTGATTTCCGTAGCGACCACCACCAAGATACCAAACCAGATCAAATCAAAGCCGAGCCCCTCAACCAGCGGCGCAAAGATGGGCACCGTCAGCAAGATCATCGACAGCGATTCAAAAACACAGCCCAGCACCAGATAAATGCACAGGATTACGAAAATCACGCCCATCGGCGGGAAGTCAAAGCCCTGCGCGATGTTCAAGAGCGCATCCGGCAAGCCTGCCCGATTGACGAAGTTCGAAAAGATCATCGCGCCGAAAACCACAAGGAACAGCTTGGCGGTGGTCAGCGTGGTTTCGCGCGTGACCTCCATCAGAACCTTCCAACTTAGCGCACCTCGGAAATAGGCAATCGCGATGGCGCCCGCAGCCCCCATGCCAGCCGCCTCGGTCGGTGTGAACGCACCCACATAAATCCCGCCAATCACAAAGATGAACAGCCCAAGTGTCGTCCAAACATCGCGCAGCGCAACCAACCGCTCGCCCCAGTTTGACCGCTCCCCAGCAGGGCCGGCCTGCGGGTTGCGCGACACCACAAAGAACACGGCAGCAAGGTAGAACAGCACCCCAATCAGCCCGGGCAAAACGCCGGCGATGAACAGCTTGCCCACAGAGGCATTGGTGATCAAACCATAGATCACCAGAATGACACTGGGCGGGATCAAAATCCCCAGCGTACCACCCGCCGCAATCGAGGCCGTGGCCAGACTGTCATCATACTTATACCGGCGCATCTCGGGCATCGACACTTTAGACATGGTGGCAGCCGTCGCCAGCGACGAGCCACAAATCGCGGAAAACATCCCACAGGCTACGATGGTCGACATCGCCAAGCCACCGCGCCGATGGCCCAAAAAGGCAAAGGCGGCCCGGTATAGCTCCTTTGCCATGCCGCCGCGATCAACCATCAGACCCATCAGGATAAACAGCGGCACCACCGACAGCCCATAGGATTGACCACTGTCAATCACCAGCCGCGCAGCATTGGACATGCCCGCGCGATAGCTCGAAAGTTCAGAAAAACCGATGAACCCAACAAGGCCCAAAGCAATGCCAAGTGGCATCCGCATAAAGGCCAGCAAAAGGACTGCGGCAAAGCCAATTAGGGCGATGGTCATACTGCGTCCTCGTCAGTTGCGCTTGTTGCGTCTTCGTTCATTGCATCACCGGGTGAAGCCAGCAGCATCAAAAGTCGCAAACCGGAGGTGAAAGCAGCCGCCCAAATCGAAACGGTGATAAAGCCCACAACCGGCCAGCGCGGCAAAAACAGGTATTCCGTGGTGTCATTATCCTCAAAGGCACGTACTGCGTAGTCGTAAACCCGGTCGCCAATCTTGTAGGCCACCACGATGGTCACGATCAAAATCAGCACCGACGCGCACCAGGCCAGCCAGCCTTTGCGGAAGATGCTGATCAGATCCACAATGATGTGATCGTTTTTTAGAAACATCAGCGGGAAAGAGAAAAAGATAAGGCCCGCCATACAAATGCGGACAAGCTCGACAGCACCGACCAGCGGGCTGGAGAAAAGATAACGTCCAATGACGTCAACACAGGTCAAAACTACCAACAGCAGCAAGATCACCGCCGCGACATTGGCGAAAAAGAAGCTGGCAGAACTCGCCAGCTTCTCCGTCTTTGCAAGGATAGATCGCATGTGCGGCCTAAATCACTTGATCTGCGATTTCAGGTAAGCCAGCGCCTCGGCACCATTGATACCCGCACCATCAACCTCAGCGACAACAGCCGCTTCAATCCCGGATGTCTTCTCTGTGAAATAGGCGCGCTGCGCTGCATCCATCTCGATAACCTGAAGACCATTATCCGCCGTGGCTTTTTCGAGCCCAAACGCATCTGCTTCATCCCAGACCTTGCCGATCCAACGCGCCATTTCCACGCCGCGCATATCGTCAACGCATTTGCGGTTCGCGTCAGACAATCCGTCATAGGAATCCGAGTTCATCAGCAACCCGAATGAGGTCGTATACATCCCATCCGGATTGACATAGCTGTACTTGGTCAGCTCAGCGGTTTTGAATGCGAAAAGCGTCTCAGCCGGAAAGAAAACCCCCTCCGCAACACCTGATGCAATGGTTTCATAAACCGCAGGGGCAGGCACGTTCACACCCGCCACGCCAAGCGCTGTGCCAACCATATTGGCAACACCACCGCCCACGCGCATCTTCATACCCTCAACGCTGGCATAGCCATTGGCCAGTGGTTCAACGGTGTTCAGCAGGCCCGGACCATGCACAAAGTTGGTCAGAACCTCGACGCCCTTGGCCTCACCGGCAGCCGCTAGGTACTTTTCGTGGGTCATCTGATACGCCACTGAAACCTGCTCTGCATTGCCAGCAATGCCCGGCAGCTCTGCAAGCTTCGTGGTCACAAATTTACCCGGCGTATAGCCATGCACGATCCATGTCAGATCAGCTACGCCATCGCGAACAGTGTCATACTGCGCTGGGGGTGGCGCCAGACCGAACTCGATTTTAACGTTGATATCACCGCCGGAGCACTCGCTCAGGATTTCAGCGATGCGCGGAAACACAGTCGCATTCATGTTGTGGTTTGGACCAGCCCATGTCGAAACAGTAAGCGTGGTCTCGGCAGTTGCCGTGCTGCCAGCGAAAATCAGAGCCAGCGCTGTTGCGCATTTTAGTGTCTTAAACATACGTTCCTCCCATGAAACTTCTAAATTGCTAACTTGCTGTGTTTGATATGGCAACAAAAGGATTGCATCACTGTGTCCAAACACTTCCAATGCGTTTTTAAAGATGATCGCTCTAAGGGACCAAGAGATGATAAATGACCGCATTGAGGCCAGTTGGATCGACGCCTTCGTGACCACATTTCAAGCCTGCAAGGTTGATCCAAAGCAAACCGCGATCATTCTTTCTGAAACCCAAAGCCGTGACCTAAATGTGCAACTCGCCGAGCTTGCGCTGGCCCAAATGGATGTGCCGTTCTACCACCTGAAAGTGCCAACCCCAGCGCAGACTGCCCCCGCCATTTTGAGCTCTACCGGGGCTTGTTTGGCGCTCAACGGGCAGGAAAAGGCTGTGGCCGCGCTGGCGGATGTCGACTTCATTGTTGATCTCACCGTTGAGGGTCTGATGCACGCGCCCCAAACTGGCACGATCCTAAAGGGCGGCGCGCGGATCATGAATGTCTCCAACGAGCATCCAAGCGCTTTGGAGCGTTTGCTCCCCGATGAAGATTTGAAAACCCGCACGCTTGCCGCCGCACGACTGTCTCGCAAAGCGAGCGTAATGACAGTCACAAGTGAGGCAGGCACCGATCTCAGTGTCGATATGAACGGTAACAACACCGTTGGCATCTGGGGCTGGACCGACAAACCAGGCACGCTTGCCCATTGGCCCGGCGGTATCGTGGTGACCTTCCCCAAAGCAGGCTCCGTCAACGGCCGCCTCGTGTTTCAGCCCGGCGACATGAACCTCACCTTCAAAAGCTATTTTGACAGCGAGGTTATCTTCACGCTGGAAGGCGATTACGTCACCAAAATCGAGGGCCGCGGCACTGATGCCTGCCTGATGCGCAACTATCTTGAGGCCTTCGGCGACAAAGAAGCCTACGCCACCAGCCATGTCGGTTGGGGCCTCAATCACGCAGCCCGATACGAGGCGCTGACCATGTATGACAAGCGCGACACCAACGGCACCGAGCTGCGCGCCGTGGCCGGAAATTTCCTCTATTCCACTGGTGCCAACGAATTTGCGGGGCGCTTCACCCAAGGCCATTTCGATCTGCCCATGATGGAAACCACGATCACCGTGGATGACACCTGCGTCGTTGAAAACGGAAAGCTCACTGCATGAAAATTGCCGCTGGCATAGAATACGATGAGCGCGGCACGGGCGAAATACCGCTTGTGTGCCTTCACGGCATTGGCGGCAATACCGACAGCTTCATTGAGCAGCTCGCAGGCTTGTCCGAGCAACACCGCATCATCGCCCTAAATCTCCCCGGCTATGGAAACTCCGACCCAATCTCACCCCTTACCTTCGCAGCCTTAGCCGACAAACTGGCGGAATTCCTAAATGCCATTGGAGCCAGCAAAGCTCACCTTGTCGGCCAATCCATCGGCGGCATGATCGCGCTTGAAACTGCCTGCCGCCACCCGGATCTGGCCAAAACCCTGACCCTCATCGGCACCACCTCAGCCTTTGGCGGGCGCGACGACAGCTTTAAAGATCAATTCGTCTCCGCCCGCCTAAAACCGCTCGATCAAGGCATGTCCCTCGCGCAATTGGCCCAAAAATTCGTCCCCGAAATTACCGGCCCAATCGCGAGCGTTAGGGCCATCGCCAGCGCAACTGCCTCTATGTCCGCCGTGTCAGTCCAAACCTATCGCGACATTATCCGCTGCCTCGTCACCTTCAACCGCCGCACCGACATCGAAACCCTTCCCATGCCCTGCTGCCTGATCGCAGGCGAGGTTGACACCAATGCCCCCGCCAAAACCATGGCCAGCATGGCGCGCAAAATCCCCAACGCGGCCTATCATGAGATCAAGGGCGCGGGGCACCTGATCAACCTAGAGGCCGGGGCCCAAACCAACACAATCCTCGCCGATTTCCTGAAAGCCAACGGATGACATCCATGACCACGCAAGACGCGCCAATATTTGATCCCGATGGATGGAACCTGACCGAACAGCAAATCCTGCTCAGCACGTTGGCCCGCACGCTTGGCCAAGAGAAATTTGCCGGACGTGCCGCGCAAATCGACAAAGAAGCGGCCTTCCCCACCGAAAATTACAAAGACATGGCCGCCGCTGGTCTCATGGGCATCGCCATTCCCAAAGAGCATGGCGGGCATGGTGCGGATTTCAAAACCTACATGCTGACCGCCGCCGAGATCGGGCGCTATTGCGGCTCAACCGCGCTTACCTTCAACATGCACGTCTGCTCGTGTCTCTGGTCTGGCTACATGCTCGACCAATTCGATCTCGACGCCGAACAACGCGCCAAACACACTCAAAACCGCGCAATTCACTACAACCGCATCCTCAACGAGGGCGCGATCTACTCCCAGCCCTTTTCTGAGGGCGGGGCCGCCGCCGCAGGTGCCAAAGCCTTCGGTACCACGGCACTCCGGGTTGAGGGCGGTTGGCGCGTCAATGGCAAGAAAATCTTCGCCTCCCTCTCCGGCCACGCCGATTACTACGGCGCCCTTTGCACCGAAATCAGCACCCCGGACGAAGAACTCTCCCGCGCCAATACCATGTACTTAGCCGTGCCCAAAGCCACCGATGGCGTCTCGATCGAGGGCGAATGGGATCCCCTTGGCATGCGCGGCACCATCTCGCGCACCCTGATTTTCAGAGACGTATTCGTCCCCGACGAGGCACAGCTGATGCCCCAAGGCGTCTATTTCAAAGTCGCCAAGGGCTGGCCTCACATGTTCATGACCCTAACCCCTGCCTATATGGGCATGGCGCAAGCCGCCTATGACTTCACCGTCTCCTATTTGCGCGGTGAAATGCCCGGCACGCCCCCTGTGAAGCGGCGCATGTATCACACCAAACAAACCGCTGTCGCCCAGATGCGCATCATGCTGGAACAAACTAAGGCGCTCTGGTTCCAAGCCATCACCGAGGCTGGCCCAAACCCCTCCCGCGAGAGCCTCCTGCGCGCTTGGACCGCGCAATACACCGTGATGGAAAATGCTAACGAACTGGCCCAGCTTGCCATCCGCACCTGCGGCGGCCAATCCATGCTGCGCAGCCTCCACTTGGAACGGCTCTATCGCGACAGCCGCTGCGGCTCCCTCATGCTACCATGGACCGCCGAACTCTGCGTCGACATGCTTGGCAAGGGCACCCTCTATCAATCCGGTGAAACGGACGACGCATAATGTCCGCCAAGACCCAAACCATTGACGCTTGGCTGCAGGCTCACGCCAACCACCAACCAAACCGCATTGCGCTGAGCTTTGAGGGCACGGATTGGTCATATGCAGCCCTTTGCGATCATGTCCAAAGCCTAGCCGCCCATCTAAGCCACGACCTCGGCCTAAACCACGGCGACCGCATCGCCTATTACGGCAAAAATAGCGACACCCAAGTCGCCTTGATGTTTGCCTGCGCCCGCCTCGGCCTCATCTTCGTCCCGCTCAACTGGCGCTTGCAACCCGCCGAGCTCCACCAGATGCTTGCCGATTGCAGCCCCAAAGTCCTGTTCCATACCGAAGAATTCGCCGCGCAAATCCCAGCCACCACAAACGGCCTCAGCATCCGCGCCATACCCATTGCCCAACTCGGTAGCAGCACCGCCACGCCACCCCAAACCGCCGCCCTCAGCGACCCATTCCTGATCGTCTACACCTCCGGCACCACAGGTCGCCCCAAAGGCGCTGTCATCACCCAAGAGGCGGTGCTTTGGAACGCCATCATCTCCACCCACGCCCATGATTTCACCGCCCAAGACCACACCCTCAACCTCCTCCCCCTCTTCCATGTCGGCGGCATCAACATCCAGATGATGCCTACCTTCTTTGTCGGCGGCCAAGTCACCCTCCACGCCGCCTTCACCCCCGATACCGCCCTTCAATCCCTGTCCCAAGACGGCATCACCTCCACCGTTTGCGTGCC
>CAZQMR010000044.1:0-19140 GCA_964594465.1 uncultured Rhodobacterales bacterium | reverse complement strand
AGCTCGGCGGCGAGCTTTTCCTGCACCAATTGGTCACCCGGTTTGATTTCGAGCGCATGAATGGCGTCGATCAACTGGTCGTAAACCTCATCCGCGAGACGGCGGCGGGCGGTTTGGATGCCTTTTAGAGCCAATGGGTTACCTGCTTTTTCGTGTTGGCCACTGTATAGCGTATACGGAATACAGAATACAATATGCAGTCGATTGGGCAGAAACATCTTGCAGTCATTCGGTCACTGTATACAGTATACGAAAGCAACGGAGAGACGCATATGTGTGGAATTGCTGGTCGCATTTTGGCGGCACCGGGAAAGGTCGGGAAAGACCTTGTGAGCCTGATGGAAGCCCAAGAGCATCGCGGGGCTGATAGCACGGGCTTCGCGATTTATACCCCTGAGCGCGAGGCTGGGTATGTGCTGCGCGGCATGGGGTTTGATAAAGCCAAGCTCGATGCAGATGTGGCCGATTTCACCAATGTGATGCGGGATCATGGGGCGGATTTTACGGCTGATCCGACTTATGTTCTGGGCCAAGAGGGGCATTACTGCTTTCGCATGGAGATGTCCGATCCCAAGGATTTGACCGCTTGGGTGCGCGATGCGGATGATCTGTCGCATCGCATTGAGATCCAGTCCTGCGGGCGCTCGCTTGAGATCATCAAGGATACGGGATCGGCAGCGCAGGTGGCGGATAAGCATGGGGTGCGGGAGATTATCGGCACCCATGGGCTGGGCCATGCGCGGCTTGCTACAGAAAGCTCGGTTCTGCCAAATGCGAGCCATCCGTTCTGGGCACGGCCCTTCTCGGATGTGGCGATCGTGCATAACGGTCAGATCACCGATTACCACACGCAGCGGGATCGCTTGGAGCGGCAGGGCTATCGCTTCTTGACGGAGAATGATTCTGAGCTGATTGCGGTGTGGGTGTCGGATCAGATGAAGGACGGGCTGACGATGCCACAGGCGCTCACCAAATCGGTGGGTGCGATTGATGGGGTGTTTACGTTCATGATTGCGCGCCCCGACGGGATCGGCTTTGCCAAGGACCGTTTTGCGATGAAGCCTTTGGTGGTGATTGATCAGAACGGTGATTTGGCGGCGGCAACAGAAGAACAGGCGGTGCGCCGGGTGTTTTCGGATGAGTGCGATGTGATCAACTATGACGGGCCATCACTGACGGGCATTTGGGGTGTTGGAAATCGGAGACTGGCTGCATGAGTGAGGCTATCATTGAGGTTGGCGAGCGCCACATCAAAGAGATCAACGAGGATATTCAGGCGGCTTGCAAGCGGGGGGATCGTGTGCGCGTGGTCAATACGTTGTCGCGGCATAATCTGGGTGTTGGGCTGCCGGATGGAGCGGATATCTCCTTTGAGGGCAGTGTTGGGTATTATTGCGGTGGGCTGAATACGGGCGCGCGGGTGCATATTGAGCGCAATGCTGGTTGGGCGCTGGGCGAGGGCATGGATAAGGGGCATATCACTTGTGAGGGATATGCGGGCATGTCGGCGGGTGCGGCGATGATCAGCGGCACCATTCATGTGAAGGGCAACACTGGCCCGCGCTGCGGTGTGGCGATGAAGGGCGGCAATATCGTCGTGGAAGGCAAAATCGGCTACCAATCCGGCTTCATGGCCCATTCGGGCAAGATCATCGCACTTGGCGGCGCGGGAGAAAGCTGTGCCGATGCGCTTTGGGAAGGCGAGGTTTGGGTTGCGGGCGAGGTCGATAGCCTTGGCGTGGATGTGAATGTGATTGAGCCCACAGCAGAAGAGGTGGCGGAGGTCGATGCAATTCTTGACCCGCTTGGCCTTGTGGACAGCTCACGGAATTGGCGCAAAATGGTCTCTGGCCAGCGTCTTTGGTATTTTGAAAGCAGGGATGCAAGTGCATGGCTCATGATCTGAACAAACCATACGAATACCCGTTTGAGGTCGCGAGTGAAGAGGAAATCAAATACGGCGAGGGGGCTATTGAGGGCCGCCCGGCGGGCGTTCCCTCTTCCTATGATGAGGGCGGATCCACGCGCTGGACGCCGGAAGCGATTTCTGAAGTGCATGCGCTGGCGCAGCTTGGGCGCTATCAGGTGCGCGGCTACAATACGTTCAACAAGCAGATGCCGACCTTTGACGATCTGACCTTTGTGCCCGCCACGATGACGCGGCTGCCGCTGGAAGGCTATCGGGAGAGCTGTGATACAACGACGGTGCTGGGCGGAGGACGTGGGATCGTGGAAAAGCCGTTGGAGCTGAAAATCCCGATCTATATCGCCTCGATGTCCTTTGGGGCGCTGAGCGCAAACACGAAAGCCTCGCTGGGATACGGTGCCTCTAAGGTTGGCACGATGACCTGTACGGGCGAAGGCGGGATGCTTGAAGAGGAGCGAGAAGCATCACAGCGCTTGCTCTACCAAATGTCGCCTGCGCGCTACGGTGTTGATCTGGATCATTTGCGCCGCGCGGATGCGCTGGAAATTGTGGTTGGGCAAGGGGCCAAGCCGGGGACCGGTGGCCTGTTGCTGGGGATGAAGGTGAGCGAGCGGGTGTCGCAAATGCGCACGCTGCCCCAAGGTGTGGATCAGCGCTCGACCATTCGCCACCCTGACTTTTTGGGCGCGGATGATCTTTCGGTGAAGATCGAAGAGTTGCGGATCGCGACCAACTATCAGGTGCCGATCTTCATCAAGATGGGCGCCACACGACCTCGGTTCGATGTGGCGGTGGCGGCCAAGGCTGGCGCGGATGTTGTGGTGGTGGATGGCGCTGAGGGGGGCACGGGGGCTTCGCCTGAGATGCTGCTCAATCACACCGGCATTCCGACGATGAGCTCTATTCGCGCTGCGCGTGAGGCGCTTGATGAATGTGGCATGACCGGGAAAGTGTCGCTGGTGGCGGCGGGCGGTATTCGCACGGGCGTTGATGCGGCGAAATGCTTGGCGCTGGGCGCGGATGCGGTGATGATCGGCAATGGCGCGATGATTGCAGCGGGCTGCAACTCGCCGCGCTATCTTGAGGATTATCAAGCGCTTGGCACGTCGCCGGGGGCTTGCCATCACTGCCATACCGGGCGCTGCCCTGTGGGGATCGCGACGCAAGACCCCGAGCTTGAAAAGCGGATGAACCCGCAAGCCGGGGCCGAACGTGTGGCGCGGTATCTCACGGCGATGACGATGGAGATCACGGCGCTGGCTAAGGCTTGCGGGAAATCCTCAGTGCATAATCTGGAGGTCGAGGATTTGCGGGCGCTTTCGTTTGAGGCGTCGGCCTTTACAGGGGTGAAGATGGCCGGGATTGATCGGGCGTTTGATTGGTGAGGTCGGGAGTGGTGCGTGTGAACACGTACCTTACGCCTGCTGAGGTGAGGTTTTTGATATGGCATGGGGCCTGAATACCAATTTAAGTGGCAAATTTACTCCGTGGGTTGAATATTCGGAGTTTCACGAAAAACTTAAGGATGTTTTTGAAAATCACCTCAGTTCCAAGCAGAAAAGCGGTCTCTCCCTCCCCGTTGACTATTTCTACCAGGTTTCCGAAAAATTCACCAAAGACCTTGGCCCTTTGGAAGAGTGGGAAAAACCGCTTGCTTTCCGGACAGAGAAAAAGGTCAAGGCCTTTGGAGACTTCCTGTCCACGACCAATCGGTTGAAAATTGTTCAACAGGGCCTGAAAGACGCGATTGAGGCAATAGAGCCCGGCGTGCATCAGTTTTGGCCGATTGAGCTGTCTGATCCCAAGGGCGTTCCCTATCCGATTTCGTTTTATGGGCTGGTCATCCTAAATTCACGCGACAGCTTTGTTGCCGAAGCCAGTGATCCTGACAGCTTTCGCGCTGCTGGACCGTCTTCCAGACCCTCACCGCTTATTCCTGAACGCAAGTACATCAGCAAACTTGCGTTTTCATCTGAGATCATCGGCGACGCGCAGCTTTGGCTTGAAACTCGGATAGTGAATCCAAAAATCATGATGTCTGATGCGCTTAGGGACGAGATCAAAGGACGCAGCTTGGTGATGCCGCGGCTTGATAAGGTGAGGGTTGTTTGACGTTTAGATCGTTATGGGTTGGGGCGACTGATCGAAATTGTTGAGAAGGAAGGTGGTGGGTTGAAAACCCACCCTACGCCAGCTTTGCGTCGTGCGTTTTGGAGCCGGATTGCCTAGCGCTTGAGCCAGAATAGGCCGAGGGCGAGGGAGGCGAGCGCGTTCCAGCCTGCCATGGAGATGCCGAGCAGGGACCATGCGATCTCGTCGCAACGGGTGACGGGGGCGGCTAGGATTTGGTTTAGGAGTTCGGAGGAGGAGAGGCCGACTGTGTTGCCTGAGGTGCAGCTTTGGGGGCCTTGCCACCATGTTTGCTCGACGCCGACATGGTAGAGCGCGACGCAGGCTCCGGCGAGCACAACCGCGCCGCCGATCCATGCGATGATACGTGCGGGGAAGATCAGGAAGAGGGCGGCGAGGGCGATGGCGATGCCGTGGGGCCAGCGTTGCCAGATGCACATTTTGCAGGGCGCGTAGCCGTAATATTGGAAGGCGAGGGCGCCCAATAGGAGCGCGGCAGAGCCAGCGCCTGCAACGGCGATGCGGGCCTTTGCAGTGGCTTGATCAGACATATTTCACCAGCAGGAAGCCGCCAAAGAGCAGGACAATGCCGATGGTGGCGACAAGGCCGAAGCGCTTTTCGATGAAGTCGCGGATCGGCGGGCCGAATTTCCACAAGAGGGCTGCGACGATGAAAAAGCGTAATGCGCGGGCGATCAGGGACGAGACCATGAAGGTCGAGAAGTCGAGGCCGGTTGCGCCGCTGGTGATGGTGATGACTTTGTAGGGGAAAGGGGTGACGCCTGCAAAAAGAACGGCCCAGGCTCCTTGCTCGTTGAAGCGGGTGGCGAAGGCGTCAAACAGGTCTTCCTTGCCGTAGAAGTCGAGGATGGGCTGGCCGATGACGTCAAAGAGATTGGCGCCGATATAGTAGCCAAACGCGCCGCCTGCGACGGAGGCGAAGGTCGCGATGCCTGCGATCATGAAGGCGCGAGAAGGTGCGGCCAAGATCAAAGGGATCAGCAAAACATCCGGCGGAATCGGGAAAAACGAGCTTTCCACAAAGGCCACGATTGCCAGCACCATAAGGGCATAGCGGGTCTCGGCGAGCGAGAGGGTCCAGTCGTAAAGGGCGCGCAGCAGTTTCATGCCCGCTTGGTGCCTTTTACGCGGCGTTGGGTCAAGGTGGAAAGCTGTCGCGCCGCGCTCTATAGTGGTGGGGAATCTGTTAATGGGACGCGTAATATGAAATGGCGAGGCCAGCGGGGAAGCCGCAATGTAGAAGACCGCAGACGCTCAGGTGGCGGCGCACGTGCCGGTGGGATCGGGGGCGTTGGGCTGCTGGTTGTGCTGGCGCTAGGATACTTCCTTGGGATTGATGTGTCACCTTTGGTTGGCGGCGGCGGTGGCGGCTCGATCATTCAAAGCAGTGGTGGCAATCAGCAGATCACTGAGGCGGATGAGGAACGGGCTGAATTTACCAGCGTAGCACTGGGCTACACGGAGGTGATCTGGGACGAGGTGTTCAAAACCCAACTCAATGCGCAATATCGCCCGCCCATTCTGGTGCTGTTCGCCGGTGCCACGCAAAGCCCCTGTGGCGGCGCAAGCGGTGCGACTGGGCCGTTTTATTGCCCCGGCGATCAGAAGGTTTATCTCGATACGAGCTTCTTTGTGACCATGGAGCGCAAGATGGGGGCCAAAGGTGATTTCGCGGCGGCTTATGTCGTGGCACACGAAGTGGCGCATCACATTCAGAACCAACTAGGTACATTGGGCGAGGCGAATAAGGCGCGTTCACGGATGAGCAAAGAAGACAGCAACCGCGTCTCGGTGATGATTGAGCTGCAAGCGGATTGCTATTCCGGCATCTGGGCGCGATATGCGGAAGAACGCCTTGGCGTGCTGGAACCGGGCGATCTGGTTGAGGCAGTGAATGCCGCCAAGCAAATCGGGGATGACACGCTGCAACGCAATGCCGGCCGCCGCCCCATGCCCCATACCTTTACCCACGGCACGTCCGAACAACGTCAGCGCTGGTTTGCAATCGGGTACAAACAGGGCCGCGTTGATGCCTGCGATACGTTTCGGGCCCGCAACCTGTGATTGGCCCCTCAGGGGTAGCGTGCGTGATTTCACGCACGCTTTGGACCTTTAGTCTCAGCACGTGAAAGGGTAAGGCAATGTGATGCCTTCCCAATTCAAAACACTTGCCGATTTCGCGAATTCTGGCTTTGACGACATTATCGATGTGCGCTCGCCTGCAGAATTTGCAGAAGATCATGTGCCGGGCGCGATCAATCTGCCGGTTCTAAGCAATGAAGAACGGGCGGTTGTCGGCACGATTTACACACAAGACAGCCCGTTCAAAGCGCGCAAGATTGGCGCGGCTTTGGTTGTACGCAATGTGGCTCAACACCTTGAGACCACGCTGGCAGACAACCCCAAAAGCTGGAAGCCTTTGGTCTATTGCTGGCGGGGCGGGCAGCGCTCAGGCAGTATGACCTGGTTGCTCTCTCAGGTTGGGTGGCGGGCCGAGCAGCTGAGCGGTGGGTATAAAACCTATCGGGCCTTGGTCAAAGATACGCTTTATGATCAACCTTTTGACCGCCAGATTGTGCTTTTGGATGGCAATACCGGCACGGCGAAGACGGAGCTGTTGCACCGTTTGGCCGCTGAGGACGTCAACATCTTGGACCTTGAAGGGCTTGCCAATCATCGGGGGTCGGTTTTTGGCCAAATGGACGGGGCGCAGCCGAGCCAGCGGATGTTTGAGCGGGATATTTTGTCAGCTTTGGAAGCCCTTCCTGACGGGCCGGTGCTGATTGAGGCGGAATCCAGCAAAGTCGGTGACCGGCTAGTGCCACCGTCTTTGTGGAGCGCAATGCTTGCAGCGCCACGCATAAAGATGGCTGCAGCGCTGGAGGCACGCTCGGTTTATCTCGCGCGGGCCTATGCTGATATCCTAGCAGATGTGGAGGGTGTGAAAGCAACGCTCACGCGGCTTGCGCCATTGATCGGGCATGCGGCGGTTGCTGAATGGGGGGATATGGCGGCGCGCGGCGCGCATTCGGAGTTCACCCGTGCGTTGATGGAGCACCACTATGATCCGCGCTATGAAAAGTCACCGGGTCGCGCGGGAGCTACCTTCCTTGGCGACGTTCGAATGGATGACTTCAGCGAGGCAAGTTTGGCGCAAGCCACGAAAGACATTCAGGCGTTGTTTTCAAAGGTGACATGAGGCGCCCCGTCCGTGATCTTGCCAATGACGATACCGCAATGGGATTGGTCTGGCGGTACGGCAGCCAGCAACCCGCCGGCGGTTTGGGGATCAAACATCAGGTCAGCGCGTGGGCTGTCTGGCGCGTCAGGAAACTGAGACCGGTTCGGCTCAAAAAGGGTCGATCGAATACCAGATTTGGCAAGCGCCTCTGCCCCTGTCATGAGCGGCACCGCGGCAAGGTCTAGCGTGGCCCCGACCTTGGATTCAGCGCAAATCTCCAAAAGATGGCCCGCAAGACCAAAGCCTGTCACATCCGTCATCGCGTTTGCGTGGGAAAGCGCATCGGATTCGTAGGATTGGGGCGCGGACATAATCTCGAGCGCTGCTTCATAGTCGTCTCCACGGGTTTGGAGCGCCATTTCCCCGGCAAGGATAACGCCGGATCCAATCGGTTTGGTTAGAACGAGCAAGTCACCGGGTTTGGCCCCGCTCAGCGTTATGGCGGGCTGGTCTAGCAATCCTGTCACTGTGTAGCCGATGGTCAGTTCAGCGCCGGTTGACGTATGACCGCCGACAATGGCTGTGTTTTGGGGGCCAAAAACATCGGCAGCGCCGCGCATAATTTCGGCTAGCCATTGAGTTTGTAGCGCCGGTGCCAGTTGGGGAAGGATGATGGTTGCGAGCGCGGACTGCGCGGCGGCTCCCATCGACCAAACGTCGCCGAGCGCATGGACAGCCGTGATTTTGGCCATCATGTAGGGATCGTTGCAAAACGCCCGGAGGTGATCATGTGTGATTACTTGCTGGATTTTGTCATGGCTTAGAATGGCGGCATCGTCACCTGCGCTAAGCCTGACGTCAGAACGGGTCGTTGTGGGAAGGGTTTTGAGCGCTTGTGAAAGTGGCCTGCTCGCAACCTTGGCGCCGCATCCACCACAAAGTGTGCTGGCCGTTTTGTGCGCTTGGTCCATGTCTTTGGTGTAACGTGCGGGCAGTTTCCCCTCTGTCATGGCTGGGTAACTGCGAAACTTATCCATGAACTTCTGGTCAATTTGATCTTTCCAGCGCCACAGAAACGTACCGGAAAAAGCGCGGCCGAATTTCTCGGCAAGGGCGGATTTTTCGCCCAATGAAATCAGTTTAAGAAAGTCACTTTGCGGGTTAAAGGCGCGACGCTGGCCGCCGCTTAGATCTGCGATCAGGTTGTGATGCAAGATCGGTGCCGCACGCACAGCAAAAACACCAGCCTTGGGGCGCGGTGCGTGGGTTATATGCGCGCAATCGCCAACTACGTAGATATTTGGATCGCTTTGGGAGCGCAAATAGGTGTCGGTCTTGATAAAGCCATCTTCAAGCTCAAGGCCAGTGGTCTTGAGCCAGTCATAAGGGAATGCGCCTGCAGCACCGGTTGTGAAATAGGATGGCAGCGTGGTCTCTTGAGAGGGGCCGCTTAGCTCGACAGAGTTTGCCGAAATGCGGGTCACGCTGGTGTTTTCCAGAACTTGAATTTCATGTTCAGACAGAGCTTTTCGCAGGCGCTCGCGGGTTGGTTCGGCATTGTCTTGCAGGATCAAGCTGCGGTCGATCAGCGTTATCTCCGGCGTGCAGCCCACGGATTTGAGGGCGTAGGACATAGCAAGGCTCAGCTCGACGCCCGCAACTCCGCCACCGATAAGCGCGACTTGTGCCGGAACTTCGCCCGATTTGGCGCGGTCCAGGAAAGTGACCCATGCTTTGGACAGAACGCCCAGAGGTTTGGCGGGGATGGCGTGCTCAACAAAGCCGGGGATGTTGGGCATGCTGGAGTTGATGCCAATGTCGATGCTGGCGATGTCATAGGGGATCGATGGGCGGCCCGCGACAGTGATGGTTTTGGCCTCGCGATTAATGGCACTGGCTTTGCCAAGGATCAGCCGCGCACCTGCAAATCGGGCCAAAGGCACGAGATCGATGTCCAACTCGTCGCGGGTGTAATGGCCTGCAATGAAGCCGGGCAGCATCCCGGTATAGGGCGCGGTTGGGCCGGGGTTTATGACGGTGAGGCGTGTGCCGGGCAGAGGTTTCATGCCCCATTGGCGCAGGACCAAAGCATGGGCATGGCCGCCCCCGATTAACACAACTTCGCGCGTGATTGGCCAGTTAGTTTGCATGCTGGTTCTCATAGCCTGTCATTTCCAAATACCCACGCCCTGTGTGGCTGCCAGTGATCACCACTGGCCCCTCCCAATAGGGAATGCGCGTGGTCATAAAGCTATGAGGGTTGAGGGCGCGAACCTCAATATCCACACCAAATTGTGAAAGCGTCACGCGCCACTGGGTCGGTGGATCTTGGCTGTGAAGCGGCATGGCTTGGAAGGCTTGATTGGGGAGCGCTGTCGGGGTGCCGTCTGGTGCTATGTAAGTGGCTGCGGTGAAACCAGCGCTGCCGTCTTCGCGCAGACGAAACCCCATAAGCTTGGCCCCACTGTCAAAGTTGAGCGAGAACCAGTCCCAACCCGTTTGCGCCTCTGACAAAGGTTGGGAGGACCACTCGCGGTCAAGCCATGCGCTCCCTTTCACAGCGATGCGCTCGTCATTTATGTTTAGATGCCCCGAAGCCTCGTAAAAGGGTTGCGAGTAATAATGACTGGCATGGCCTTGCGCCGATTTAACGGAATAGCCCTTCGTGCCATGGGCCACCAATGGGCCGTTCGATGTCAGATCCAGGTCGTAAGAGAAATCGCGGCCTTGAGCAGTCATGTTCAGTGTCTCGAAACTTGGACCTTTCAAGGACCAATCGTCGATCCAAGCTTCAAAAGGTGCAGCTTCCACGCCTGCTTGGGCAATGCCACCACGCGCCAAACGCTCGGCCACGAAGTGCTCATCTTTGGTGGTGAGGGCTGCATGGCCCATCCATAGCTGCGGTGCCGACCATCCAGTTCCCTCCTCTGGCGCAAGGGCGGTGCGAAACAAGGTCCATTGCACGCCAAAATCGCGACCATCCTCGGCGCGCAAATTGGAGGTAATGTACCACCATTCAATGCGAAAGGACGGATGAGCACCGTGATCTTGGGGGAAGGTCAATGTGGTGTCACGGCTGGGCAGGGCAAAATCCTCAGAGGAGGTGCCAAGGCCCGCGAAACCTTGGGCAAAGCTTGCGCTAGTGCAAAGCCAAAACAGGAATGTGATTATGGCTTTAACGTTCATTGGCAAACACGCGCAACAGGTCAGACGGGGGCATACGCGACAGGCGCAGGCTGGGCCAAAACGCTGCAAGGGCTGCACAGATCAAGGCCAGCAGAAGCACGAGCGCCCATTCTTTTGGATAAAGGAACATCGGCAGTTGCCAGCCAAAGGCAGAGACGTTGATAACGCTCAAAAGCATCCATGAAAGCAACAGGCCGACAGGCAGGGCATAAAGGGCGGTGAGGGCCGCAAGGACCAGCGCGCGCATGAGTTCCAAGCTTGCCAGTTTTTGCCGGGTCAGCCCCATGGCCCAGACGGGGGCAAGCTGAGGCAAGCGCATGGCTGCGAGAGTCAAAAGCGAGGTCAGTAACGCAAAACCGGCGACCCCAAAGGTCAGAAGGTTGAGCGCACCGGTTACGGTGAATGTGCGCTCAAAAATTGCCAGTGAGGCACGTTTGAGGCCGGCTTGATGGATCAAGTTCTCACCTGGCAGGTCGAACTCTGCTTGGATGTCTTTGGCCAGTTGATCTGGATTTGAACTTCGAACCCCAAAGCGCAATTGCTCGATCGGTTGGTAGCGGGTGGTCAGTTGCTCTGTGGCGATCAAGACTTGGTAGGTGGTGTTCCCGTAATCGGAGTAAACCCCGAGGACTTTGGTGTTCCAACCGCCGGCAAGCTCAATCGGAGCACCGGGCCATAGGTCTTGGCGGCGGGCCATTTGCTCGTTGATCAGGATACCATCCCCACGGGCCACACCGTCCCATAGATTTGGGCTTTGCGCGATCATTGGCCAATTGTCGCGATAGGTGCTGTGATCGCTGACGCCGTAAATCTGAAGCGTTTGGCCGTCGAAGATGCGTTCCGTATTCCAGATCGGCAAAACCGCATCGGCCCGTGGCGCGAGGAAGGTCGCAAGTCGCTCAGCCTCTGCTGTGTCGCGCCCACTGACATAAAGCTCTGATGCGAGCCGCTGATCAAGCCAGCCTGTAAAAGTTTCCCGAAAACTGGAAACCATAGTGCCCACGCCAATATTTGCGGCGAGAGCCAGCATCAGGGCCATGAGAGCAAGGGAAAGCCCTGGAAGTTGTTGGCTGGAATCGGCCCAAAACCATTCTCGCAAGGCGCTGCTTTTCTGGCGCTGCATGACTCCTAAGATTTGATGGAGCAGAATAGGCAGAAATAGAGCGGCCGCGATCAGCATGGCTCCAAGCATGCCAAAGCCGGCGACGAGGCCGCTGCCCCAAAGGCCGAGCGCGACGGATGCCAGTGCCAGGCTCGTTGCAGCCAAGGTTTGCAGGCGCAAGGCTTTGGCTGAGGCAAGCGCCCATGCGCGAGGCTGCGCGGGTGCCAGCAAGGGCAGGCGGGTAAGCCGCCAAAGCGCGGCCGCCGAGGCGACGAGAGTTCCAATCAGCGCAATCGCCAGACCACTGAGCCACCAGCTCGGGCGGAATTGCAGCGTGCCTGCAACCTCTGCGCCATAAAGGCCACGCAGGGTCGCGGCGACATCTGGCAACAGGGCCGTTGCGATGAGGTAGCCAAGTATGATGCCCAAAAGCCCGGCAAAAAACGCAATAGTGAGCAGCTCCAACAAGGCCAGAATGACGAGGCGCTTAAGCGGAAGGCCAAGGGCGCGCAACGTCCGGAACATGGCGCGGCGCTGCTCAAAGGCGAGGCCGATTGCGGAATGCACGATGAAAAGCCCCACTGCAAAGGAGAGCAGACCAAAGGCTGTCAGATTAAGATGGAAGCTGTCAGTGAGCCGCGAAATATCTGTCGTGTTCTGTGCGGCTTGAAGCCTCAGATTGGCGGGCAGGTTGGATCGGTTTTGCGGCTGCTCTGGCAAAAGGATCAGCCGCGTGATCTTGCCGCTTTGGCCGAGCAGTTCTTGGGCAATGCCAATGTCGACGATAGCAGTGCCGGGGGCAACCGCGCTGCTCTCTAAGAACGCTGAAAGGGGGGAGGTCTCGCCGGGATGGATTATGGCAAGGCCGGGGGATGTTATGAAATCAACGAAGGAGGCATCGCCGCTGAGCAAGGGTGCGACCGGTTGGGCCGGGGCGGAAAGCGGATCTATTCCGATCAAGCGAATGTCGTTGAACTGCCCTTCGAGCACTGGCGCCACATTCCAGCCTGCGCGGCGCAAGGTCACGTAATCTGATTGCTCGATAAAACTGGATGCGGTGGGGCGGATTTCTGCCAGCGCCCCCTCGCTGAGAAGGGATGTGGCTTGTTGATAAGAGGCCCGCGCCTCGCTGTTGATAGCCTGCACACCAGACCAAAGCGCTGTTGCCAGTGCCAGACCCAAAAACAGCGTCAAAATTTGCAACGGATGTTGCCGCCAGTGAGAGATCAGCGCTGAAAGGGCGACCCTGTTCATGCCGCCAATACCCCGTTTCTGAGGTGGAGTCGGCGTGACATTGCCTTGGCGACGGTTTCAGAATGGGTGACGGTGATCAAACCGCAGCCCTGTTGCGCCACAAGATCAAGCAGCAGCTCCAAAACTGCATGTCCGCTGGCCTCATCAAGATTGCCAGTGGGTTCATCTGCAAGAATGAGAGCGGGGCGTGCAGCCAAAGTGCGCGCGATTGCGACCCGTTGCTGCTGGCCGCCTGAAAGCTGCTCGGGGAACTTGGTTGTGTGATCGCTTAGGCCCAGTCGCACGGTCAGCTCAGCGTTGAACTCTGGGTTGGAACGCTCAGCCAGGCGCGCTTGAAACGCTATATTGCTCGCAACATTGAGCGATGGGATCAGATTGAATTGTTGGAAAACCAGTCCAATTGTTCCGCGCCGCAATGCTGCACGGTCAGTGTCGGGCAGGGTGCTGATGTCCTGAGCGTCAATCTCAATGCGGCCACTGTCAACCAAATCGAGCCCGGCCAACAAATGCAGCAACGTACTTTTGCCCGATCCACTTTCACCTGTGAGCGCCAAGGTTTCGCCAGCCTCAAGCGACAGGCTTACACCGCGCAATATATCAATGCGCTCACCGTCCAGCTGGAACGATTTTTTGACTTCAATGGCGTGCAAGAGTTGGTTTCGCATAACCTCAACTTAGTGCGCAATCAGGTCGCCGCCCAGAGCTGGAATTGCCGCATCTCAGTTAATTGGTAAACGCACGCAAAAAATTAACCAACATAGCGGTATGTCGCGTCCAGACAAAACATGAACATGGCCAGGATGGCCTGTGCAAAACTTGAGGATTTCGATGCATACCAAGTTCTTCACCGCGATTGCGTTTCTTCTTGGGACAAGCTGTGCTCACGCGCTCACCACATCATTCATCACCTTTGCCGATGGGCCAATTGGTGCGCAGGTTGATGATTTTTTCATTGACCAAGGGGTGCGGTTCTCCTCTAGCGGTGCATCTGATAACACTATGAACCCGACCTTCACCAATGAACCAAAATTTAAGCTGGATGGTGTTGGCGTTACGGATTCCCGGCGTACGGCCAAGGGGCGCGAGTCGTTCAACATTCGTGTGGATTTTCTGAACGCAATCGAAACGGTTTCCGCTGAGGTGACGTCTTCCAATGACCGTTCGCTGACCATGAAAGCCTATAACGAGTTTAATACTCAAATTGGACGTATTAGTTCGCGTGTCGACAATCTGGGCATTTTTGAAACTCTCACATTCGAAGACCCGGACATATCCTATGTGATCTTTGAGACATCCCTGCCATATGAAACATCCCCGGTGATTGATTCACTGACATTCGGCTTTATTCCACCCCCGGACCCTGATCCGGAGCCAGATCCCATTGATCCGCCCAGCACAGTGCCAATTCCCGGTGCGCTTCCACTCATGCTTGGTGGTTTGGCCCTTTTGGGCGGCGTCGCACGCTCTAGGCGACGGACAAGCTGACGCGCGCGTCGCAGTCTCAGTTTTTGCCGAAAAATTGGTCAGCGCATCTTAACTGGCAGTGATGCGCTGAACATTCCCGTTATCCCTTTGACACCCGTCCCAAAGCCGTTAACCTTCCCGTAACAATAATACGGGAAGGGGGCAGTTTTGCGGTCACTGCTAGGAATTATAGGTCAACGGCTGTTGCTTGGCCTGCTGACGCTCTTTGTCGTCTCCATCGTTATCTTTGCCGCAGTCAATATGCTCCCCGGTGATTTTGCGCAGGCGATTTTGGGCCAAGGCGCCACACCAGAAGCGGTCGAGGCTATACGCGAGGAAATCGGCCTCAACAAACCACCCCTGACACGCTATTTTGACTGGCTAGGCGGTGTTTTGCAGGGCGATTTCGGCACCAGCTTTGCCGCAGCCAACTTTGCAGAATTTGCGGGCGCAGACGCAGGCTCCGGGCTTGGATCGGTGGCCTCACAACTTGCACCGCGCTTTGCCAATACGCTTTTCCTTGCAGGCGTTACCGCAATGATTGCGGTTCCGATCTCGCTGCTGATCGGGGTACTTGCAGCGCTTTATCGTAATTCCATCTTTGATCGTGTCGCCAACCTGACAACGCTCACGTCAATTTCCTCACCAGAGTTCTTCCTCGCCTACATCCTGATCCTCTTCCTCGCCGTGCTCAACCCGATCCTGCCATCCCTGTCCAACATCTATTCAGACATGGGTTTTGGTGAACGGCTCGAAAAAACACTGCTACCTGCGTTAACCATGACCCTCATCGTCACCGCCCATATGATGCGCATGACACGTGCGGCAATCATCAACCTGCTCGCCTCGCCCTATATCGAAATGGCGCGGCTCAAGGGCGTGTCGCCGCTACGTGTTATTCTGGTACATGCTCTGCCAAACGCACTGGCCCCAATCATCAACGTCATCGCGCTCAATCTCGCCTATTTGATAACCGGTGTGGTCGTGGTTGAGGTGGTTTTCGTCTATCCCGGTATTGGCCAGCTCTTTGTGGACAGCGTCAAAATTCGCGACATCCCCGTGGTGCAAGCCTGCTGCTTGGTCTTCGCGGCGGCATATATCCTGCTTAATCTGACGGCGGACATCATGTCCATCCTCTCCAACCCGCGCTTGCGGCACCCGAAATAAGGAGGGGCGGACATGACACTGACATCAGCACTTATCTGGCTCGTAGGCATCATCATCGGCGGTTACCTGTTCCGCATGGCAGGGCGTGCAATCCCTTGGAGCCAGAAATGGCTGCGCGAATATTTCCGCGACATGCCCTATACGGTCGCCTTTGGTTTCGCGCTCATGGTCGCCTGCATCTATTGGGCCGTGATGATCTATTTCTTCAACGAAAAGGCGACCTTCTTTCGCTGGGCCGTTAATGGTTTCATCATCTTTGCGATTGCTGCCTATCTGTTCCGCGTGCTCGGCCGTGCTGTTGGCACTGAAGGGAGCCGCAAACTGTTTCGCCAGATGCCACTGACCGCGTCCTTTGGCATCCTGACGATTATCGTATACGCTTTCCTTGCGCTTTTTGCCGGGCAGGTTTCGTTGAACTCGATCTTTATTGTGGCCTTTGGCGGTCTCGCGCTTTCGGTGCTGGCCTATTATTTCGGATCCCTTGAGCTTTACAAAAACTGCTTCGTCACCACGATTTGCATGACCGGTTTGTTCGTGTTTATGGCGCTGATCGTTGGCCCGCTTGCGCCCTACGGTGAAAGTGAGATTTTTGAGAAGATCAACGTGTTGCCCGGCGGTGATCCCGCAACGGGCGGCAATCCGCAGTTTCCCCTTGGCACCGACCAACTGGGCCGCGATTTGCTATCGCGCCTAATCTATGGCGCGCAAAACACGGTTGGGATTGCGTTTATCACCACCTGCTTGGCGTTCCTGATCGGGGCCACCTTTGGTTTCCTTGCCGCAATCCTTGGCGGCTGGCTAGATCAGGTCGTCAGCCGCGTTGTTGATGTTTTGATGGCGATCCCGGCGCTGATTTTTGCGCTGCTGTTGATGACCATTGCTTCGGCTTGGGCAGGCACAAACGGCTCTGCGCTGACGTTTTACATGGTGATCATCATCGCGGTGATTGACTCAACGCGGGTGTTTCGACTGGCCCGCGCCGTTGGCACGAACATCGTGGTGATGGACTATATTGAGGCCGCAAAACTACGCGGCGAGAGCCTGATGTACCTGATTTTCCGCGAAGTCCTGCCCAATGCCACGGCGCCCTTGCTGGCTGAGTTCGGCCTGCGCTTTTGCTTCGTCTTCCTCACAATCGCATCGCTGAGCTTTCTGGGTGTCGGCATCCAACCGCCTGCTGCGGATTGGGGCACGATGGTGCGGGATTTGTCGCAGTTCATCAACTTCGCCGCTTTCTCACCGCTGACCGCAGCGCTGCCGCTGATGGCAGCAGGTGCAATCGCGCTGCTGACAGTGGCGGTGAATTTTGTGGTGGATTGGATGCTGCACCGCTCCTCTGGGCTGAAGGAATAAGCAATGAGCAACGATGACACTTTGGTAAAAGTGCGCGGCCTTCACATTGAGGGGCGCACGGACGAGACTTGGATCCCGATCGTCAACGGGGTCGATATTGACCTTAAGAAGGGTGAAGTGCTGGGCCTGATCGGCGAGAGTGGGGCGGGCAAATCGACGATTGGCCTCGCGGCCATGGGCTTTACGCGCGATGGCTGCCGGATTTCGCAAGGCACTGTGGAGTTTGACGGGATTGACCTGATCAACGCCTCAGCCGCACAGCGCCGTGCGCTTCTGGGCAAACGGATCGCTTATGTGGCGCAATCGGCTGCGGCGAGTTTCAATCCGGCCCATAAGCTGATTGATCAGCACACAGAGGCCCCGGTGCAGCATGGCGTGATGTCCGAAAAGGACAGCCAAGAGGACGGGATCGAGCTTTACCGCCGCCTGCGTTTGCCCAACCCTGATGAGATCGGTTTTCGCTATCCTCATCAAGTCTCCGGCGGGCAGTTGCAGCGCGCGATGACCGCGATGGCCATGTCCTGCCGCCCGGATCTGATCGTGTTTGACGAGCCGACCACAGCGCTTGATGTGACCACCCAGATCGAAGTGCTGGCCTCCATTCGTGACATCGTGGAGCAGTTCAACACGGCTGCGATCTACATCACCCATGACCTCGCGGTGGTCGCGCAGATGGCCGATAAGATCAAAGTGCTCCTGAAGGGCGACGAGGTTGAGGAATCCGATACCCGCACCATGCTGAGCGCCCCACAAGAAGACTATACCAAATCGCTCTGGGCCGTGCGCAGCTTTGAGCGCCCTGCCAAGCCCAATGTGGTCACCGGCTCTGTGCCTGTGGTCTCGCTCAAGGGCGTGAATGCGGCCTATGGCAACACGCCGGTGCTGCACGATGTGAGTTTTAACATTCATGCGGGCCGCACGGTGGCTGTGGTAGGCGAAAGTGGCTCAGGAAAATCGACGGCTGCGCGTTGTATAACGGGGCTTTTGCCGCCAACCAAAGGAACCATTTCATTTGAGGGGCAGGAGCTGCCTGCGAGCTATAAGGCGCGCTCTAAAGACCAGTTGCGCCAAGCCCAGATGATCTACCAAATGGCCGATACAGCGCTTAATCCACGCAAGAAAATCGGCGAGATCATTGGCCGTCCGGTTGAGTTTTACCTTGGCCTGCGTGGGCAAGAAAAGCGCCGCCGCGTGGAAGCGCTGCTGGAGCAGATTGAACTGGAGCCGACGCAATATATCGACCGGCTGCCCTCTGAGCTGTCGGGGGGGCAAAAGCAGCGCATCGGCATTGCCCGCGCACTCGCTGCTGAGCCGCGCTTCATCATTTGCGACGAGGTGACATCCGCGCTGGATCAGCTCGTGGCGGAGGGCATTCTAAAGCTATTGGCCAACCTGCAAGATGATCTTGGCCTGAGCTACATGTTCATCACCCATGATCTGGCGACCGTCAAAGCGATTGCCGATGAGGTGGTGGTGATGAAAGACGGGCGCGTAGTGGATCAGGGACCAAAGGACGAGATGTTCCAACCGCCCCATCATCCTTACACGGATTTATTGCTGAGTTCGGTGCCGGAAATGGACCCGGATTGGCTCAATCAAGTGCTTGCGGAGCGAGGCGTTGAGAATCTAGGCGATGCGGCCGTGGGCAAGATGAGCTGAGCCTTACGCGGCGCGACTTTCAAGCCACTCTGCTACATCCAACAGCTGCGCGTCACCGCCGGGTTTGCCAGAGATTTGCACACCAAGGGGCAGCCCACTCGCGCCTGAAAACAGGGGTAAGGTTACGGCGGGCGCATCGGTTAGGGTCCAGATGCCATTGAAAATTGAGTTTCCAGTGGAGGCAAGACCCTTGGGTGCTTCACCAATCGTGGGCGGGGTCAGGATCGCGTCATACTGATCAAACAGAGCATTTAGATCCGCGATCAAGACTGTGCGCAGTTTCAGGTCCGTGCGGTATTGGCGCTCAGAAATGCCGCGCCCTTGAGTCATTGCATCTTTGATCACATCGCTCAGCTTATCCGGCGTTTGGGCCAAAATGGGCGCGTAAAAATGCGCCATCTCAAAAAAGTTAATCCGGTTTCGTGCCTCAGGCGCATCGGCAAAGCGTTCAGGCAGGGCCGCGTGTTGGCAAAGATCGCCAAGAGATGCGGCATAGTCGGTTATTGCCTGCTGCATATCAGCATCCGCGTCGTCCCAACCGGGGGGATGGGCAAAGAGCAGGCGCGGTTTTTGCACGCCAACGGTCCCTAGTGCATTGCCAGACGCGGCTTCGCTCAACAGTCTTGCCGAGGCCAGATCGCTGGTAATCACGCCAACCGTATCAAGTGTGTCCGATTGCATCGCGACACCTGCACG
>CAZQMR010000043.1:0-19970 GCA_964594465.1 uncultured Rhodobacterales bacterium | reverse complement strand
GAATTCTGGGAGCCAACAGATTTGAGCTGGTAGGATTAAGTTTACGGTACCCTTCATATTCAGCAATCATTTTGCGGAGGACTGGTAGGTAGGTCTTGATCCATTTGGACGCAGCAACTTGTCCGTGCTTGATGACCTTGCGTTGAAACGCGAGCTCCGATTTCAGTGCTCTCATTCGGTGTTTAATGGCCGCACGATAGACATTTGCAACCGTTTCATGCGCTCCGGTCTCGACCAAGCGGTCCAAAGTAAGTTGTGTATTTTCGTGCAGAGGGCCAAAAGTATCTCGATTGGCTTCGCCGCGTTTGAGGTCCGATTCAACGGCATCGATATGACCCGCATCGATGTATTGAAAGGTAATCCACAAAGAACCAGCGCCACTGAGTGTGAAATAGTCTTTGCGTTCGATCTTTTCGGTTTCAATCAGTTCAATCAAAGCGTCGCTGTACCGGTCACAGTCCTTTCTGATCGAGTCAAATCTAATCTCAAATGTTTTAATAACATTGTCCTGGAAATTCACTGGATCACCTATAGAAACTTAACTGAGTATCAGTTTGGACGCGGCCAATCGATCAGTCTTTCTGCCCATGTTTGAACCACGTCACCTCGTTACCAATAGAATATGACCTTACCGAGAAAGCGATGCACAGGGGAAATCCATATTGTTGGCAGCACCTTTGGAATTTCCAAAGGGCATTGTTCCATTCATGTCTATGGATTTACATCATGGCTAATATTCCATCAATTTCAGCTTCGGCCTGCTCTTTGGGCCGCCCCAAGGTTGGTAATTTTCGCGCTTGCTGCGAATGACGAGTGTCTAGAACGCAAGATCGCAATCGCAAAATTCGAGGCATGTTGTCAGTGTCGGCTATAGGCCGCGAGCCACGTTGGCAAGGATTGATGAACCTGCGGATGCCGCTAGGCGGAGAACGGCAGCTTCGAGGCTATTTCATCACGAGACCGAAGATCAAAAAGACAAAATCCGCGCGAGTGCGTTGTGGCCTTTCGAAAGGGCATGATCAAAAGCGGTTTTTCCGTTTCGATCTTGGATCGCAGGGTCTGCGCCGGCAGCAATCAACATGGCCGCTATCTCGAGATAGTCTTTTGATCCATCGCCCAAAATCGCGACTTCCAGCAACGCGGTCCAGCCTAGATTGTTGATACGGTTCACCGGTGCGCCCGCTTCGATCAACATTTCGACTATTTCAACAGCGCCTTTGGCGGATCCGTAAATCAACGCACTGCCTTCATATCTTGAGGTCAAACGTGTGGGATCAGCGCCAAGCGACAACGCAAGCTTGGCGAGTGGAGGATTCTTTGTCGTTATGGCGATGTTTAGAACATCCCGCTTATTGCGATCCAGAACCTTCACATTTGCCCCAGCCTGAACCAAGGCCTTGAACGCGTCGAGGTTCCCCGCGCGGGCCGCAACAATAACGGCGGTGTCGCCTGCGGAGTTCACCTTTTCAAAGTCGGTGGTTTGCTTGATCGCGGTGGTCCAAGTGTCGCGATTTCCTGATTTTAAGGCGTCAAAGATGTCCGCCGATTGGGCTTGCGCTGATCCAAATGAGAGGCAGAAAACAGCAATTGCCGAATAGAAAAGTTGGGACGTCATAGCTTTGGCTTTCTTATGTCATGGCGTGGTGGCACGGCCTCGCCTAAGCCAGTGGCAAAGCCGAGAGCCAATTGGTGGTTGCACAGCACACGTTGTTATTGAGCGCTGGTAATCATTTTGTATCAATGACCCAAAGGGCCACTGCATGGTAAAGTCGCCTCCAGAAGCGCGAAGGCGAGCTTGTCTTTCGTCTTGCTTAGCTTGTGGCGCCAGCTTCGATAGAAATCACAACATCCACTTCGTCGCTGACCGATGGGGCCGCCAGCCCAAGACCAAAATCAGACCTGATCAATGTTGTTGTGGCCTCAAAACCTGCCCAAGGGATGTCACCTTTGCTTTTGATCCCTGTCAAATTCAGCTTTGCGTCAAGATCCACGGATTTGGTGATGTCGTTGAGTGTTAAATCACCCGTGATGATCGCCGTGTTCTCGCTTAGAACTTTGATTGAGGTCGACGTGAAGGTGATGAGATCCCCTTCTTTTGCATCGAAAAAGGCTTCGGACATGAAATGCGCAAACCGCTTTTCCCAGCCCGTGAACAGGCTCATGACTGGCATCGAAACTGACACGGAAGAGTTTTTTGGTTTCTCGGCGTCGAAAATGATTTGGCCTTCGATACCTGAAAACATGCCATAGGTTCTTGCATAGCCGTTGTGATCATAGCTGAAAACAATCTGGCTATGGGAGGGGTCAAGCGCGTAGGGTACTGGGTCTGCGGCCGCTTCAATGGCGGTAAAGGCCAGAGCGGCCAAAAGTGGGGATCCTAGTTTCATTGGTATTTCTCCGTTCCAATGTCTCGCCGTTCTTGGCCTGCATGAGTGTTTAGGACGAAACTGACTCTTGCCTGAGTCCGGTGCCTGAGAGCTTCAACAAATCGTGAGAGAAATTGCCGGTATCGTCAGTCTGGAATCAGCTAAGACTGATAGGATGGCGCAAGCAATTGGATGGATGACATGCGGGTTTTACTGGTCGAAGATGATATCATGATCGCGGATGCGGTTTCTGCATTTCTTTCTCAACGAGCCTATAGCTGCGACTGGGTCATGTCGCTCGAAGACGCGCGTGCTGCGGTTTCTACGGTGGAATATTCAGCGGTGCTTTTGGACCTAAATCTACCAGATGGCTGCGGTCTGACGTTGCTGGATGAGCTGCGCACGCTTTCAAAAGAGCTGCCGGTTATCGTTCTGACGGCCCGCAACACCGTTGTGGAACGCATCACAGGATTGGATCGCGGTGCGGACGACTATTTGCCAAAACCTTTTGACTTGGATGAACTTTATGCTCGCCTTAGGGCTGTGCAACGCAGGGCCGCTGGCCGCGCAGAAGACGTTGTGCGCTACAAAGATCTTGAACTGCATCCGCAGTGTTTTGATGTGCGATTGGATGGTCGGCCGGTGGATGTGCCAGTTAGCCAGTTCCGCCTGCTGCAGCATCTGATTGAATATCGCGGCAAGCTGCGCACCAAACAACAAATCATCGATGCCCTGTACTCATGGGACGAATGCGTCGCTGAAAATACGGTTGAGGTTTACATTTCACAGATCAGGAAATCGATCAGACCCGACCTGATCAAAACAGTAAGGGGGGTCGGCTACATGGTCCCGAATGCCGCATGAAACATTCCATTCAAAACCGCTTGTTTCTTTTGGCGAGCATCGTGTTCCTCGCAACTTGGATCGGTGCGTCGAAGATTTCCAACACGCAAGGGTTTCGCAATGCGCAGGCCATCCTTGAAAGAGAGGTAGCGCGCGGCGCAGAGCTTGTCTTGAAATCGGGACTCGATGACGCCCCAGCGGAAAGCAGTTCAGAGGAAGCTCAGAACCACAGCTTGGCAATCTGGAAAAATGGCGCTGCACTTTCAGAGACCGGGCTAAACTTGGCCCAAAGCACCGGCGAAAATCGCGACTTTGTACAAATTAAAGACCGTGAGACTTGGGTCTTTGCAGAACGCTGTGATGGCGGTCGTTGCGTCGTTTATGGCGCGGCACATACAAGACGGCATCAAAACCTCTATTGCCTCGCAGCATCAATTTTTGGACCCATATTTCTGATCCTGTTTGCAGGCTTTATCGGGATGCTTGGCTCCATTCACTACGCTATGCGCCCGATCAAGACCTTAACCGACAAGGTTACCCGAATTGATCTGCAAAGACCCGTGGCCTTGCAGATCAACAAACCCGCCGCTGAGTTCGTTCCGTTGATTTCAGCTATTGATGCGCTCGGCGCACAAGTGCGCAAGTTGCTGGATCGCGAACGGATGTTTTTAGGGAGCTGCGCTCATGAAATCCGTACCCCGCTTTCTGGCTTGATCGGGCAGTTGCAAGTTAGCGAACAATCTGGTCTCGAAAACATTCGCGCTTGCGCTGAACGAACGGTGCGGGTCGCCAATCAGTTTCTGACTTTTGCGTCGTCCAAAAGCCTCCATGCTTCTGGCCAAAACATCGAACAGTTTGAGCTGTGTGAAACACTCCGCGCGGCTATTTCCCCGTTGTTAAGTGATACCGAAGGTGTCGATGTTGAAATGAACGGAGTCGCTTGCATGCAGGTTGAGGCGCATCCTTTTGCGATCTCTACAATTGCATCAAACCTTGTCCAAAATGCAATCAAGTATGCCCGGACGGAAAATGGGCTCCGCCTTAACCTGTCGGTTTTGCGACGAGATGATCATGCCGTCATTATCGTTGCAGACGACGGACCAGGCATGACCAATCGCGAACTCAAACAGGCCTGCCAAGAGTTTTCACGCTTTGATCGCAGCCAAACAAAAACAGGTGCTGGATTGGGTCTGTCGATTGTGAATGAGATTGTCAGCCAATACGGCGGCACTCTGACCCTAAGCCGATGCGAGAACTTGGGAGGGCTTGAGGTGGAAGTTGCCTTGCCGATCTGCGCCACACCAAAACTTTCCACGCTCGGTCATCGGCAATCAAGGGCGCTCAGCGTGCAGTCAGCCTAACCGAATACACAGACCCTCAGCAGAGTGGAGACGACCAATGTACAAGCGACTTTTGGCCCTTGCGGCCCTATGCCTAACAGCCAACCAAGCCACAGCTTGCGGACCTGAAACCCCCTGTCTTTTGGGCGACCGACACTACCGCGCCTATGTGCCCGAAGGATTGGACGCGCCCAAAGGTGCTCTTGTCTTCGCACATGGGTTTCGGGGAAGCGACGAAGGAACAAACGGCAACAAAAACCTACGCAAACTGGCACAAGAACGTGGCTTGGTTCTAATCGCACCTAAATCAAAAGGCGTAGACTGGGCGCTCCCTTTCTCCCCACGGGATTATGAAACAGATGGCCACGCGGAAGAAGCCTATTATGAGGCCATGTTGAAAGATGCCGCCACTCGGTTCAGTTTTGACCCTGCGCAAGTTGTCATGTCAGGCTTTTCTGCGGGCGGCATGGTGACGTGGCATATGGCCTGCAACCGGCCAGATCTGTTTGCAGGATTTGTCCCATTGTCGGGTACATTCTGGCTCCAGACCCCACAAAGCTGCGCTGATCCACTGAAACCCCTTATTCATATCCACGGCACCGAAGACAAAGTTGTCCCTTTAAGCGGTCGGAAAATCCGAAACACCCACCAAGGAGATGTCGCGCAAGCCATCGAACTCTACGCGCGCGAAGGCCAATTTAGTGTTTCTGCCCAAACCGAAATGAAAGATCTGTCTTGTGCCGAGCGTAACGATCCAAACGATCAGCCCCTAACATTTTGTACCTTCCCAGGCGGGCATCGTTTTTCCATGGCGCATCTGAACTATGCGCTTGATCAAATGTGATGAGGTTGCCGCTAGAATGATCGGTGGCGCGATGCTGTCTTCATTGCGCTGCATATGCGTGCCGCATGACATAGTTTCGCGGGTTGCGTTATGGATCGAGGTTATCGGCAAACATGTTCTGCCCTGATGGCATAGTAGGAGGGTTCGTCACCCGCTGAGCAGTCTGGGCTCGCTAAAATGCTCGCTCACTCAATGACTGCTTTTGAGAGATAGCATTGCGGCGTTACGGATCTCGGTCAATGGCTGGTTAAGGCCGTGCCTGTTGATGGTGGCAACACCCTACCGGCAAAATGCTACTAGCGATCTAACGGCGGCAGTGAGCCCGAAACACAACTGAAAGACCGTAACCGTAGTTTTCAGAACAATGATTAGGAATAAGAAGGATATGGTCACTTGTATGCCCTCGATTGAGTTTCTGTAGAAATGAGGAAACCGGCGCAGGTCGCATGTAAGTCTGAGTCTCTTTCAGCCGAGCCAATTTTTGGAGCATTCGTGCCGCACTCGCCCTCTGAAGTGCAGCACCGTCTGGAGTGGTGAGAGTGTTAGCGTGCGTTGTCTTCGTCCAGGAACTCGAGCATCCGGCTTGCGATTTCGTCGCCGTATTCCTCGAGCGCGAAGTGCCCGGTGTCCAGGAGGTGAAACTCTAGATTCTCCAAGTCGCGCTTGTAGGGATGTGCTCCGTCCGCTGGGAAGATGCGATCATTCTGGCCCCACATCAGCAGCGCAGGCGTTTGATGTTCGCGGAACAGCGCTTGCCATTTGGGATACTCAGCTACATTGGTTCCGTAGTCCAAGAACATCTCGAGCTGAACTTCTTGGTTGCCGGGACGGTTCAGCAGGTATTGCACATGCCAGAAGTTGTCAGGGCTGATGGCCTCGGGGTTCTGTGTTCCGTGGGTGAATTGCCACTTGGTCGCGTCCAGTTCCAAAAACGCACGCAGTTGATCACCGTTTTCGGCAGATGGGTCTGCCCAATAAGCTTTCAATGGGTCCCAGAATTCCCGCAAACCTTCGTCATACGCATTTCCGTTCTGGATGATAAATCCGGTGACCCGTTCGGGGTGTTCTGCAAACATCCGAAAGCCGACGGGTGCGCCATAGTCCATCAAGTAGACGGCGTAGTCATCAACATCCTTCTGATCCAGCAATTCGGTCATAATGGTAGCCGTGTTCGCAAAGGAATATTCGTACTCTGACGCGTCTGGCATGTCAGATGCACCGTAGCCCGGAAAATCTGGTGCGATGACGTGGTGCGGTATTGCCAAGTTGTTTGCTACGGATTGTGAAGGATTGGCGATGGGTAGATCATGCCACTATTTCAGCCGTATAATCGGCCCATAGGCTGAACGCATCGGAGCGGGAGTGTCGGTATGAGGCTGCGTTTAGTTGGTAGCGACGAGGGCGGAAGATTAGGTTGATCTGGTCATGAGCGGAGAGAAACCTCTGAGCCTGCCGGTGGGATTTGAACTGACCGAAGATCTTTTCTCGTTTGCGGGTCGGCCTATGCGACACCTCGATCGCATTGTTTAGGCCTTTGTGGGCTCGGTGGTCAGCGTCTGGCGCCAGTGCCTTGATCGGTTTGATATAGCTGCGCAACTTGTCTGTGATAACCACCCTCGGCTCACCAAACTGGGCAACCAATCTTTGGAAAAAGCGCTTTGCTGCTTTCGCGTTGCGGCGTGTTTGAACGAGAATATCAAGGACATCTCCATTCGCGTCGATCGCGCGCCAGAGCCAGTGCTTCTCCCCACGGATCGTGATCACGACTTCGTCCAAGTGCCACTTGTCGTTCGGCCTCGATCGATCACGGCGGATGCAATTTGCAAAGTGTCGGCCAAAGCGATTGACCCACAGCCGGATTGCTTCACGGCTGACAATTACACCCCGCGCAGCCAACAGATCCTCAACATCAGCTGTACTCAACGCTAACCGGTGGTACGCCCAGACAGCGTACGCGATGATCTCGCGGGGATAGCGGAAGCCTTTCAGACGGGGCATATTGTTTGGAATGTTCATAAAACGGCGATAGCCAAAACCACCCCGACAAACAACTTGGCAATACCCCTCAGACGCCTCTTCGTCGCCCTCAAATACGACGTCGCGCAGTCCGGCAGCAGGTCCGGTTCGTGCCCCAAAGGCGCCGATATCTTCGCGTCCTTCTATGGTTTGAAGCGACCCGCCAAACGGGAGATAGTCCCGCCAGAACCCAGCTGGAGTAAACAAGTTAGCGATGTCCTGCGCGTTGCCTGAGCAGAGCGCTGTTTTGAAACGAGACAGCCAGGATTTTGCGGACATGGACGTCAAACTGCCTCCACCTTGAATTCGGAAAGTGCTGGTGGCGTGGGTGGGACCACAAGACCCGGTTCCGTAGGAAGCGAGATCAGACCGTTTTCTATGCCAAGAATATCGCCGCTGAGATCGGTCCGAAGGGCGTTTTCGTTCACATCGACCTCGCAAGAGGACGCCTCGCCGATCGCGGCGCTGACCGAAAGCGCGGCCATCTGCCCGACGGAGGTGCCCATGAAATGCGGCCAGACCTGTACGCCGTCTGGAACCCTTGCGGCCAGGTCAAGCGCGCCAGACATACCGCCCCATTTCGCAACGTCTGGCTGCAAGAACTCCATCCCGAGATTGGCCATCTTTAAAAAATCGTCCACGCCATAGATGTTTTCACCGCCCGCAAGCGGGATCTTGGTTGAGTGCGCGAGGGCTTCCCAATCTGCGTCTGGCGCATCGGCGCGTAAGGATTCTTCCGCAAAATAGGGGGCATAGTCCTCAATCGTCTCAAGCGCGCGCTTCGCCTCTTCCAAGGTCCAGCTCTGATTACTGTCGACCATCAGCCGCGTTCCCTGCGGGCAAAGAGCGGCGGCTTGCTCGACGATTTTAGCCGTTCCGTGTTCTGCAAACCCAATCTTTAGTTTGAAGTGGCTTTGCCCTAAACCCGCGTGGAGCGGGATGAGCCGCTCAAGATCTTCAGCATTGATCGACGTGGCATAAGATTTGGCCTGGCCTTTGCCCAGCCCCATAAAATCCGAAAAACTTTGGCCCGCGTTGCGCAAACACAAATCCCAAAGTGCGGTATCGAAGCCCGCCAGGATGTGCTCAAAAACCTCTCTTTGCCCGACATGCAGGAAGAAGACCGACAATTTGGCGCGCAGCGCGTCTCCGACTTCGCGTGGATCGCAGTAGGTCAGCCCCTCAAGATGCGCAGCGATCACGTCTTCGATGACATGCGCCTTGTGTAGGTTGGCTCTGGGAGGGAAATTCGCCCAGACCTCGCCCCACCCAAAACAGCCGTTTGTATCTTCGATCCGAACAAGCAGGGCCGGTCGGGTAGGCATGGTCCCAAGCGCCATTTTTGGCGACACACCGCCTTTGGCGCGGATCGGGATCGCCTCAATGCTGGCCAGAGTTATGGAACGGGTGAACTGCACCTTACCAAGTCACGTAAGCAGAGTGTTCAGAGGTGTAGAAATTAACAGCCGTCGGACCAACAGAATAAGCGCCTACGCCCGAGTTCTTGATGCCGCCAAAGGGCATGTTATTGTCCGGCACCGTACCGTGATTGACGTGGATCATGCCGTTCTGACTTTCCGCAATAAAACGTTGGATCAGATCGTTACGGTTTGAAAATAGCGCAGAGGTGAGCCCGAACTCCGTGCCATTCAGCATGTCCATCGCTTGATCAAACGTCTCATATTCCAAGACTGACAGGACAGGTCCAAAAATCTCATGCTGACCGGCGATAGACTGATGCTGCACGTCATCGAGTATCGTCGGGTTGTAAAAATAGCCATCTTCCGCGGCCCCCGGTGCGCTTCCCCCTGTGAGCGGTTTTGCGCCCTCGTCAATCGCCTTGGCCGTCACATCGCAGACATCGTGCCAATGGGGTTGATTGCACAAAGGACCGATATCAGTGGCGACGTCCATGCCGGGGCCGACCTTCATGGCGGCGGCTTTGGCGGCAAGGATATCTTTTGCCTCTTTCGCAATGCCCTTGTGCACAATCACCCGGCTGATCGCCGTGCAGCGTTGGCCGCTGGTCATGAAGGCGGCGCCGAGAATTTGGCCAATCGCCCCCTCAAGATCATCACTGTCGTTGAGGATGGCACCGTTCTTCCCACCAAGCTCAAGCTGCACAGGAATAAGGTTTTGCGCAGCGGCAGCGTAGACCAGCTTGCCCGTCGGCACGGAGCCGGTGAAGCTGACACCGTGAATATCGGCTGATGCGATGGCCTCGGATGCGACGCGCCCTGAGACCATGGCAACCTGGATGAGATTTTCCGGGAAAAACTCTTTGGCAATCTCTGCGAGCAGAAAATTGGCCGCAGGCGTGAATTGCGATGGCTTCATCACCACCGCGTTGCCAAAGGCCAAAGCCGGGCAGATTTTGCGCATGGGTGTCGAGATCGGAAAGTTCCACGGAGATATGCAGAAGATCACGCCGCGCGGGCGGCGCAAAATCTGATTGGAAAAGCCCGCCCGTCCGGTTGCAATCGCCATCGCCCCCATGCGCGCGGCTTCACCAACCGAGAACCGCCCCTCTGCGCAGGACTTCATCGTCTCACCCTTGCTTTCGCGGAAGAGTTTACCTTGTTCAAGAGTGCCTGCCTTTGCCAGTTCATCCGCGCGCGCTTCGACCGCATCGATGAATGCGTTGAGCCTTTGGGATCGCTCCAGCCCCGGAATTTTCGCCCATGCAGCCTGGGCGATGTTCGCGCGCGCGATGGTTTTGGAAAGCTCATCCGAAGACATCATCCCATAGCGGCCAATTTTCTCGGATGGGTTGGCTGGATTGACCGTTTCGAAGGTCTCACTCCCGGACCCAAACTCAAAGCGATAGCTCATGTCTTCTTCTCCATCACGCCCCGCACCGCCTCAGCAATTGCCGGCGCGTCGAGGCCAAATTTGTTCATCAGATACGGTGTGGTGCCGCCTTCGCAGAAGCGGTCCTGAATGCCGACGCGCTTGAAAGGCAGGCCGATGCCGCTCTCCATCAGTACCTCGGCCACGGCTGAGCCAAGTCCGCCGATGATCGAATGGTTCTCGGCTGTGACAACGGCTCCGGTCTTGGCCGCGCTTGCAAGGATCAGGCCTTCGTCAATGGGTTTGAGCGAGGCCATATCGACCACGCGCGCCTCGATCCCCTCCTGCGCGAGTGTCTCAGCCGCAGCAAGGCTTTCGGCAACGCATAGACCCGCAGAGATGATCGTCACGTCAGCGCCCTCACGCCGGATCACGCCCTTGCCGACTTCCAAGGTCTGCGGCTCGAAATCTTCAGGCGTCGTCTCTGGGCGTTTCAGCCGTAAATAGGCGGGACCATCCCAATCAAGCGCCAGTTTGACCATGGCCGCGTGGTATTCCGGCCCCGAAGGTTCAAATATCGCCATATTAGGTACGGCCCGCATAATTGCGACGTCTTCGATGGCTTGGTGCGAGACACCCAAGAGCGTCGAGACCCCAGGCAAAAATCCTACGATTTTTACGGGCAGGTTCGGATAGGCCGCCTGCATTGTGATCTGGTCCAGCACCCGCTTGGTGATGAAGGCGCAGAAGGAATGGCAGAACGGTATCTCGCCGGAGCGTGCCATGCCGCCCGCCATGCCGATCATATTGGCCTCGGCGATCCCGACATTGTGGAAGCGTTCCGGCAGCTCATCTCTGAAACGGTCGGTTTCAGTCGGCGGCACGAGGTCGGCGCAAAGCGCAACGATACGCGGGTCGTTTTTAGCGGCCTCGATCAAAGCATCGCCGTAAGCCCGGGGCAGCGGCTTGAACGAGCGGTTGATGAAATCAGCGGCTTCGAGTTGCGTGAGGGTGCTCATAGTTGCGCCTCCAATTCAGCGCGGGCAGAGGCTGCGACCTCGGGTGGGAAGCGAAGCTGGTGAAACATCAATCCTTCGAGCGATTGTACGCCTTTGCCCATTAGCGTATTGGCCTTGATGAAGCTTGGCTTGCCTTTGGTCGCGCGGGCCGTGTCGAAGGCGCCGAGAAGCGCGCCAATGTCGTTGCCGTCGACCTCTTTGCAGGCAAAGCCAAAACTTGCCATCTTGTCCATCAGCGGCTCAAGGCTCATCACCTTGTCCATCGTCCCCTCGGATTGAACGAAGTTGTAATCGACGATGAAGACGAGGTTATCGAGCCCCTTGGCCCCGGCCAGCATAGCGGCTTCCCAAATCTGGCCTTCCTGCATTTCGCCATCCCCGACGATCACATAAAATCGGCTGGCGCGGCCCTGACGTTTGGCGGCCATTGCGCAGCCGATGGCGACAGACAGGCCCTGACCGAGCGAGCCGCAAGTTGCTTCGACAAATGGCCCCATGCGCTCAGACGAGTTGATCTCGAGCGTCGAGCCATCCGTCACATAGGTGCTCAGATCATCAACAGGGAAGAATCCCCGTTCGGCGAGGGTCGCATAGAAGATCGCGGTGTTATGGGCCGTGGTCAGAAAGATGCGGTCTCGGTCAGGCCATGATGGGTTGGCCGGGTCCATTGTTGCTTCTGCAAAGTAGAGCGACGTGAAAATATCCGCGGCGCCAAGCCCTTGCTGTACGTAGCCTTGCCCTGAAGGAGCAACCATGTTCACGACGTGCAAGCGGAGCCGTGTGGCAATTGCTTCAAGTTCCGCGAGATTGTGTTTCTCTTTCACGACAGGTCCCATTATACTCAAAAGGTATGAACCTTTGTACCTATTGATTTGGGGAGGTTGTCAATATGAATCTTCAAGCAATGCGCCGCGCTGCGGTTCCTCTTCACGCCGAAGTGGCCGAGGTGCTGCGGCACCAGATCATGTCCGGTGATCTGCGTGCGGGTGCAAAATTGCCTCCGCTTCGCGAGCTGACTGATCAACTTGGCGTGGCCCGCATGACTATTGTTCAGGCCATGAACACGCTTGAAGATGAAGGGCTGATCGAAAAGCACTCCGGTAAGGGCACTTTTGTAAAAGCGGTCAAGGTCCCTGCGCGTCACACGATGCACATGAAGGCAGATATTAGCCAGATCTACGAAATGGTGGATCAGATGGAGGTGTCGGTCACGCGTAACGAGGCGATCATCGAAAAGTCTGAGGATGGTCGCTATTTCCGGGCGATGACGCGGATTCATGCGCGTTTGGGCAAGCCCTTTTGTCAGGTGGATATAAAGCTGGATGACCAAATTTTTGACCGCGCGCCAGACCGCTTCGCAAAAGAGATTGTCGTGTCCGTGCTGCGCGATCTTGGCGTGACGGTTCACAAGGCGCGCCAAAAGGTGACGATTTCCTATGCGGATTTTGCTATGGCGCAGGCGTTAGGGGTCAAGGTGAACTCGGCCGTGTTTCGCGTTCTTCGCCAGTTCGAGGATGCTGAGGGACAGCTCATCTATTCGGCGGCTCTGTCTTATCCGGGCGATATGCTGGAGCTTGAGATGGAGTTCGCCACGGAAGGTGCTTGACACATTCGTTTCTTGCAACAAAGGTATGTACATCTAGACCAATAAGCCGATAACGGCTGTCTAAACCAGAAGCACGGGAGGGCTTCATCATGAATCTCATTAAACTGGCGACGGCCGGTCTAACAGCGCTTGGATTGACTGCGGGCGCGGCTCTTGCAGAGTGGCCCGAGAAACCGATCACCTATGTAGTTTCCTTTGGCGCAGGCGGCAACGCAGATATCGTGGCGCGGATGAACGCAGAGGTGCTGAGCGAAAAGCTTGGTGTACCTGTCAATGTCGTCAACAAACCCGGCGGGGCACACATCCCGGCAACGATGAGCGTTCTGGAAGCGCCCGCGGATGGCTATACAGTGTTCAACTGGTCGCCGCCGAGCTTCATGGTGGTGCCGCTGACACGCGAAACACCCTACACGCCGCTGGAAGATTTCATCCCGCTTTACGCAGGCATCTCTGCGTCGAACGCGCTCTATGTGAAATCTGACAGCCCCTACACAACCTTCGAGGAGTTCATCGAAGGTGCGAAAGCGAACAAGCTGACGATGGGTGTAAACAACTTTGGCGCGCCGCCCAACCTGTCCGCTGTGCAAATGGCGTCCGAGTTTGGGCTTGAGTTCAACACCATCGCTTTGAAAACAGTGCCCGCTACGCTCGCTGGTCTGATCGGTGGTCAGGTGGATGTGGCCGTGGGACAGGTCGCGTCGATCCACGCCTATGGCGACGAGATCCGCCCTCTGATCATTCTCGATAACAACCGCAAGCCTTATTATGAAAAAGACCTGCCCGGTGTGCGCACCGTGGGCGAGGCTTTCCCCGGCAAAAACGCGGGCACTTGGGTGCATGGTGGTCTGGCGGTTAAGGCTGGCACCCCGCAGGAGATCGTCGACAAGCTGCTTGAGGCGTCAAAGTCCATGGGTGAAGAGGCATTCATCTCCAAGGTGCCGAAAGCGGTCAGCTACGACTGGACCCACGGCGTCGACGCGACAACCGCACTGATCCAGTCCGGCATCGATCTCTACTCGCCGCTTCTGGATGGGCTTGGCCTGCTGAAGAAGTAAGGTCTGGACGAACCAGAGCGCCGCGCGAGACATCTTGTGCGGCGCTCTTTGCTTCCGGGGATGGGTATGCTGAGCCAGCGCATTGCAAATCTGATTTTCGTTGTAATCCTGATTGCGGCCTGCGGATATTTCGCGTGGGTGGCTCAGGGGTTCACGACATCCGGTTTGCTGGCGAGCGCGGGCCTGCCGTCGAAGTTCTTTCCGCAACTGACGCTTGGGCTGACGGGATTTTGCGCGCTGCTTGTGGGCTATGCGTATCTGACACGCGGTGAAGCTGGCGGAGACGAAGGTGAAACGGTCTTCGCAAGCGGACGCGAGGCGCGGCAAGGCCTGCTCATGCTGGCTGTGGCTGTGGCGTGTTACGCAATCTGGCGCAATTTTGGCTTCTTGCCGATGGCGGCGCTGCTTGGCCCGCTTAGCCTGCTGGCAATGGGTGTGTTCAAACCGATGATTTACGTGGTCGTACTGGCGTTGACGGCTGCTATTACACTGATCTTTACCTTTGGGCTTGGGGTTCAGTTGATCTGATGTTGGATGGCGCCGCACTTATCTCTGCTTTGGGATTGCTGGCCGATCCGCTGACCATGGCACTGCTCGTTCTGGGGATCGTGCTTGGCCTTGTCATTGGCATCCTGCCGGGTCTTGGCCCGCCGATCGCCATCGCACTGGCGCTGCCGTTTACGTTCTACATGGACACGGTCCCGTCGATGGTGCTGCTTTTGGGCATTTACTCTGCAGCGATCTATGGTGGATCCATCTCGGCCATCGCCGTTGGTATTCCCGGCACGGGTGCGGCCATCGCGACGGTGATGGACGGCAACAATATGTTCAAGCAGGGCCGGGGCGGTGAAGCGCTTGGCTTCTCGCTGACAGGCTCCATCATCGGGGGGCTCTTTTCCGCCGTGTGCCTCGCGCTCATCGCCCCGTTCATGGCGCAGCTCGCGGCCAAGTTTGGACCGCGTGAATATCTGGCGATATCGGTCTTTGGCCTCATTGTCGTTGTGCGCGTTGCGGGGCAGAGCCTTCCGAAAGGGCTGTTGGTCGGCGCGCTTGGTATCTTCCTGACCACATGGGGTCTTGATGAGTTGAACGGGACCGAGCGTTATACCTTCGGCAGCTATCATCTTTATGAAGGCCTCCCTTTGGTCCCGTTCCTTGTGGGTCTCTTCGCCATGTCAGAGGTGCTGATCGGGGCCGAACGCGCCGCGCGCAAAGTCGACTTTTCCGTCGAGAGCCTAACGGTGAAACTGCCGGGCTTTAAGACGCTGGGCCGTCTGAAGGACGTGATCCTGCGATCCTCCATCATCGGCACGGTCATTGGCATTATCCCAGGCGAAGGCGCCGCCGTTGGTGCTTTCTTTGCCTATTCCGAAGCCAAGCGCCGGTCCAAGACGCCAGAGAAGTACGGCACGGGCATTCCGGAAGGGATCCTTGCGCCTGAGACAGCCAACAATGCAACGGTCGGTGGCGCGCTTATCCCGACGCTGACGCTTGGGGTGCCGGGTTCACCCGCAGCCGCTGTCCTGCTTGGCGCACTTTTGATCCAAGGCCTTACGCCGGGGCCAAAGCTCTTCACCGATGAGCCAGACCTGATGTATGCGATTTTCATCGGTCTTTTCATCATCAACATCCTGATGATGTTCATTGGCCTTGTGGCCATCCGCTTTGCCGCGCAACTGATCCGCGTGCCGACTTCCGTCATCGTGCCAACCGTGCTGCTGCTCAGCTTTGTCGGCATTTATTCTGTTTCCAACAGTTTCTTTAACGTCAGCGTTCTGCTGGGAGCCGGCATACTTGGCTACGTCGTGCGCAAGCTGGGTTATTCGATTGCGCCGCTGTCCATCGGCTTCGTCCTTGGTCCGATCCTTGAAAACTCGCTGCGCCAATCGCTGACAATTGCGGACGGCTCTGTCTTTGAGTTCTTCAACACACCCATTGGCCTCACGATCTACGCGGCTCTCGCCCTGACGATCCTTTGGGGCCCCATCACATCGAGGCTCAAGCGATGACCCAGCCCAATATCCTGATCATCTACGCCGACCAGATGCGCTATGACGCGATGGGATGCGCGGGCAATCCTGTAATCCGGACGGCGAATATCGACAGACTCAGCGCCGAGGGCGTGCACTTTGAGGAAGCCTATACCAGCTATCCAATCTGCTGCCCGTTCCGCGCCTCGGTCCTGACCGGGAAATACGCCCAAGGCCACGGCATGGTGCAAAACCACTTTCCCCTGCGCGGTGGGCAGGGGTTTTTGGCTGAATACATGCGGGATGCCGGTTATCAGACCGGCTATATCGGCAAATGGCACTTGGAGGGTGGGCCAAAGCCGGGCTTCGTGCCGCCAGACCGCCGCTTTGGGTTCGATCATTTCGTGGGCTTCAACCGAGGCCATGATTACAGCCTGTCGGTCTATTTTGATGATGCAGGTCAGGCCTATCATTCCGGACGTTACGAGCCGGATTACCAGACCGATCAGTTGATGGACTTCGTCGCGGAAGCCTCCAAGAAAGACGCGCCGTTTCTGGGCTATATCAGCTATGGGCCGCCGCACTTCCCGATGGATATGCCCGACTATTTGCGGCGCATCTACAAGCCCGAAGAGGTGCCACTGCCGCCCGGCGTGCCGGACGCAGAGTTGCAAGCACGGGTTCAGGAACACCGCAACACGGTGCTGTGTGGCGGTGATCCCCGGTCAGGTCACAAGAGCCATACCGCGCACGAGACCAAGCCCAAAGGCGAGGTCGAGACCGAGGCCGAGATTCGAGAATTCATCGCTGAATATTACGGCATGATCCACAATATTGACTGGAACTTTGGGCGCATCCTGAACCAGCTTGATGCGCTTGGGATCGCGGACGACACGGTGGTGATCTTTATGAGCGATCACGGCGATATGTGCGGCCAGCATGGGTCTTTCTGCGGGATCAAGAATCAGGCCTATCGGGCAGCTATGCATGTGCCGCTCATTGTGCGCTACCCTGCGCGGTTTGCGCCGCAGCGATCACAGGCGATGGTGGATGTGGGCGTTGATATGATGGCGACGCTGTTTGATCTGGTGGGCATCGAGATGCCCGAGGGACGGGAAAGCCAAAGTTATCTGCCCGTGCTTGATGGCACGGCGCAAGAGCACCGTGATGCAATCTGGTATCAGGTCTTCACGCAAACTGGCGGCAATCCTGGCGAGTTTGCGCCCTTTGGCGAGCGCGGCATTCGCACCAAGGATTGGCTTTACATGCGCCGGAAAGATCACCGCGCACTGCTCTTTGATGAACGGGCTGACCCGGACGAGCAAGTGAACCTTGTGGATGACCCGAAATACATAGAGATGATGGACCGCTTCGATGCCGAGCTAGCGGCACATATGGAGGCAACGGGCGATTCATGGGACATGGCCGCCGACTTCCCGCCGCCGGACTGGGTGACCCACGCCGAGGCCAAGGAACATCTTGAAAACGTCCTTCTTCCCAATGCGATACATGTGAACTGATGTTACTGACCGGACCCACGACATTCGACCCCGCACCTTTTGACGACATCAGTTTCGATCTCGCCTCGCGCCGCGACGACGTCATCATCATGAGCAGTGATCTGAGCAAGTATTGTCAGGTCGTGCGCGTAAAAAACGAGTTGCCGCAGCAGCATCTCGATGTGGGCATGGCCGAGCAGAACCTGCTGTCTGTCGCCGCAGGCGTCGCCAAGGGCGGCTACATCCCGATTGCCACCTGCTTTGCCTGCTACATCACGCGCCGGGCCTATGATCAGATGATGATCTGCATGGGAACAGGGAGCGGGCCCGGAACAAATCGGACCACCAATCAGGACACCGGACCAACCAATATCGCCATCGGTTTCACCCCCGGCATCGCCAACCCCGCCCGTATTCACCATCAGGCGGCCGAGGACCTTGGCATGGTGCGTGCTATCCCGAACGCCACTGTGATTGACCCAATGGATCCCACCGATTTTCGGGCCGCCGTGAATGCCGCCGTTGGTCTGCCGGGCCTGACCTATATCCGAGGCCATCGCGGGGATACGCCGCGCCTGTTGGATCCGGAAAAATTCTCGTTTGAACTGGGTAAAACCTACCGCCTGAAAGAGGGCAAAGGGATCGGGATCATAGCTACGGGTCACGGGACGCAATGGGCGCTGGAGGCGTCTCGTCTGCTCGACGAACAGGGCGTTGATCACTCGCTGCTGCATGTGCCGACGATCAAACCAGTCAATGAAAATGAAATTGCCGATTTCGCCTTTGCCCATAACCAAATTGTCACTGTCGAGAACCACCAGATTGTCACCGGGCTTGGCTCGCTCGTTGCCGAGATTGTCTCGGATGTCGGGGGCGGGCCGCGGATCACGCGCATGGGCCTGCCGAACCGTTGGGCCCCGGGCGGCACCTTGCCCTTCATCCGCAAAAGCTTAGGGCTCGATGCTGAAACACTGGCGCAGCGCATTGCGGAGGTGGCGGCATGAGACGCAACCAATCGATAAATGATCTGGACATCATCGCCGCAAAGATCCGCACCAACGTTCTGGAAATCTGCCGCCAGCGCGGCGGGTATGCAGCCCAAGGCGTCGCGCTAGCAGACATCGCCGCAGCCCTCTATTTTGATGAGCTTCGGCCTGACAATGACGGCTGGTTTCACGACCGGTTTGTGCTGTCCAACGGTCATGATGCGATCATGACATATGCTGCCTTGGCCGAAACAGGTCACTATACGATGGACGACCTGCGCACGATCAACGCCGATGGCTCTTGGGTGGATCAGAGTCCCATTGAAGGTCAACTTGGCTTCGAGATGACTGCAGGTTCGCTCGGGCAGGGGCCAAGCCAATCGGCGGGACTTGCCTGGGCACTCCGCCAGAAAGGCTCTGACCAGCGGGTCTATTGCCTTTTCTCGGATGGTGAATTGCAAGAGGGCAATACCTGGGAAGGCGCGATGTTTGCAGGGAACCAGAAGCTCGATAACCTTTGCTACATCATCGACAATAACGACATGCAGGCGTCTGGCCATGCGGCGGATGTGATGGCGGTGGAACCCGTGCATGAAAAATTTGCGGCCTTCGGTTTCAAGACCCGTCGGATCAGCGGAACAGATATGGGCGAACTGCTGGAAACGTTCGACGAGGCGCGCGCCACCAAAGGCAAACCATTTGTCATGATCTGTGACACACGGCTGTGGGACGGTATCGACTGCCTGCAAAAGGCGCTGCCAATGGCGCATTACACTGCGAAAGCGGCGGTCGACTGGGATGCGGGTGTGGCCGAGATTACCGAAACACTGGCGACGCTGAAAGGAAATCGGAATGACTGATGCAAGCCTTGCAGGGAAGGTCGCGGTCGTCACTGGCGCGGGACGTGGCATCGGCAAATCAATCGCGCTGACCTTTGCCAAGTCCGGTGCCGATGTGGCAATCTGCGCGCGGCGTTCGGGTGACATTGATGCTGTGCGCGAAGAGATCGAAGCGCTTGGGCGGCGTTGCTTGACCGGGGCCGTTGATCTCGCCGATGCGGAGCAGACAACTGCGTTTTGCAAGGACATCGTGCAGCAATTCGAAGCGGTCGACATTCTGGTGAATAATGCAGGTGCCTATTTGGAACGCGGGGCGTTTGTCGACAGTGATACAGACCGGTGGTGGCAGACTATGAAGGTGAATGTCCGCGGACCTTACCTGATGTCCCGCCATCTCATTCATGTGATGCGGCAGGGGGGCAAGATCATCAACCTCACCTCGGGCAAAGGGTTTTCCGCAGGCGCAAACAGCAGCGCTTACCACGTCTCCAAAGCCGCGCTGAACATGATGACGGAAGGGCTCGCCAATGAACTTTGGAGCCGCGACATCGAAGTGAACAGCCTTGTGCCCGGGCCAACAGCAACCGCCACCTTCGATAACGCCAAGCCCGGCGCGGAACGCAGCCCTGAAGACATTCTGTCCGCTGGACCAGATTCGCTGCCCAAAGGTCTTCCCGCATGGGAACGCGTGAAGCATCCCGATGAAGTTGCAAAGATGGCACTGCAGATGGCGAGCTATCCTGCGGGTGGGCCAACGGGGCAGGTGTTTTCACTCGCTCGACGCCCGATGTGAGAAA
>CAZQMR010000042.1:0-20202 GCA_964594465.1 uncultured Rhodobacterales bacterium | reverse complement strand
CAGGCCGCGCCATGCGCTTGAGCACGTCAGGATGAGCATGCTGAAACGGAATATCGAGATATGGCAAGATCAACCCATCCGCCATCAGCGGGATAAGATCGCGCACATGCGGGTAAGGGTAAATGTAATGCAAGCGCACCCACGCGCCCAAACCGCCCAAATCTCGCGCCAGATCAGTGATATGTGCCCGATGCCCGCCAGTTTCCGCGTGCTTCGTGTCAACGCCATAAGCCGAGGTGTCCTGTGAGATCACCAACAGCTCTTTCACCCCCGCTTCCACCAGCTTCTCCGCCTCGCGCACTACCGCATGGGCTGGGCGCGACACCAAACGGCCGCGCATATCGGGAATGATGCAAAACTTGCACTTGTGATTGCAGCCCTCTGAAATCTTCAGATAGGAATAATGCCGCGGCGTCAGATGAACGGGCGGGATCAGATCAACAAACGGATCGGGCGCAGGCGGCACCGCCGCATGCACCGCATCTAGCACATCCTCATACTGATGCGGGCCAGTCACGGCCAAAATCTGAGGATGATGCTCACGGATATAATCCGGCTCCGCCCCCAAACACCCGGTGACGATCACACGCCCGTTCTCCTGCAACGCCTCACCAATCGCACTCAGGCTTTCAGCCTTGGCCGTATCGAGAAACCCGCAGGTATTGACGATCACGGCTTCCGCCCCCGCATAATCCGGCGAGATCGCATAGCCCTCAGCGCGCAGCCGCGTCAAAATCCGCTCACTATCCACCAGCGCCTTGGGGCAGCCAAGCGACACCATCCCAATGCGCGGCCCAGCCCCGCGTTCAGGGATAGCGGCAGCAGCGAGGTCGGGGCGAAGATCAGGTGGATTGCTCATGTTGTGGGGTTTAGCCTTGTGCGCGCGGAATGGCTAGGCAAAGCTGCGCGCCATGAGCGATCAAAAATACCCAATGTCACTGGCCGATCTGGGCGAGCTATCGGAGGCCGAAAAATGCTTCCTTGCCGATTATTCCCAAGGCCGCGTCGCCGAAATCTCGCCCGAGCGCCCAACCGAGGCTGATCCCAGCGTCACCATCCGCGCTGGCCTGATCCGCCTCGTCGCTCTTGGCAATTGTTCAGACCTAACGGCCCATCCACGCGGCGTGATGATCGACGGCGCATGGATTTCCGGCCATCTCGACATCGCCTATTGCACCCTTATCGGGATGCTGCGCCTGTCGCGTTGCCGCTTTGAGCAAGACATCACCGCCGTTAACACCAAGCTCGACCAATTGGCGCTGGATGGGTGCCATTTGACCGGCTTCAAGGGCCACGGCTTGACCGTCTCGCTCAGCGTATTGCTGAGCGAAAAATTCCGCTGCGACGGCGAATTTGATCTCGTGAGTGCAAAAATTGGCGGCCATCTCTCCTGCACCAATGCCAGCTTCTACAACCCAACTGGCCGCTCGCTAAATGCGCATTCTATCGACGTAAAAGGCGGCGTGTTCCTCAACGAAGGCTTCATCTCCCAAGGCGAAGTTTCCCTCATCGGCGCAACCATTGGCGGCCAGCTCGCCGTGCAAAGTGCATCGTTTTCCAATGACACCGGCATCGCCTTCGCAGCCCAAGACATGACCGTTGGGCAAATCTTCTTTTGGCGCAAGGTCACGCTAGACCATGGCACAGTGCTTCTAACCGGCGCTCATGTCGACGCAATCGCTGACGATCTTGAAAGCTGGCCCAAAGGCCAAGTCATGATGGACGGCCTGACTTATGGCCGCTTCACTTATTCCGATGCCTCGCTGGAGGCACGGCTCAACTGGCTCGAAAGTCACACGTCCAACGAATTCCAACCCCAGCCTCACCAGCAGCTCGCCAAAGTCTTCGGCGAGATGGGTCACCGCCTCGATCAGGGGCGTGTCTTGATGGAGATGGAAGGCAAATTGCGGGCCAATCAACGCGAAGACATGGCCCCCTCGCGGCGCTGGCGCTTTGCGATATGGGACTGGGTTTTGCGCGTTTTCACTGGCTATGGTTACCGCCCATGGCGCGTCTCCCGTCTTGCGGCACCGCTTATCATCGCCGTCGCCCTCTTTGGCTATGTAATTTGGCACAACGGTGATTTCGCCCCCGCCCAAACACCAGCGCTCATGAGCCAAGGCTGGCAATCCCTCGCAAGCGGCAGCGCTGACAATCCCGCCGCTGAATGGTCCGCCAATGACGGACCGGGTCGCGATTACGAAACTTTCAACCCCACACTCTATGCCATCGACCTCGTCGTCCCGCTGGTCAATCTGGGCCAAGAAGACGCATGGGCCCCCTCCACGTCGCGCGGTTGGCCAGGCAAAATCGCCCACTGGGTGCTGCCAATCGTCGAAGTGCTCGGCTGGATCATCACGGCCCTAGGGGCGGCGGCCGTCACTGGCGTCATTCGTCGCGAGTAGTCAAAAAACCGCAAAAAGCAGTCGCATTTGCAAAGACAGCCCCAACCACTTGCCCTAGACCCAAGCAAGAATGATAAAACGGAGCGCAAAACATGGCTCTCGCCCTAGGCGTGGACACTGGCGGCACCTATACTGACGCCGTCTTGATCGCTGATCAAAAAGACATCGTGGCGCAGGCCAAATCCCTGACCACCCGCGGCGATTTGGCCCAAGGCATCGCCGCCTCAATCGACGCAGTCCTGTCTGAGAGCGGCACCAAGCCCGCCGAAATCGGCTTCGTCTCGCTCTCCACAACCCTTGCCACCAACGCGCTGGTCGAGGGGCAGGGCGGGCGCATCGGCCTTGTCTTCATCGGGTTTTCAGAGCGTGATCTTGCGCGCCAAGGCCTAGAAGCCGCCCTCGCGGGTGACCCGGTTCTTCTGCTCGCCGGTGGCCACGATCACACCGGCTCTGAAGCCAATCCGCTCGATCTGGCTGCCTTGCAAACATGGCTAGAAGAGCATGGCGACCAAGTGTCCGGCTTTGCAGTGGCCTCCCAATTCGCTGTGCGCAATCCGGCCCATGAAATCGCCGCGCGCGATCAAATTCGCGCCCAAACCGACCGCCCAGTGTCATGCAGCCACGAACTGTCCGCACGCCTTGGCGGCCCCAAACGCGCCACCACAGCGGTACTGAACGCCCGCCTCATCGGCATGATCGACGGTCTGATAAGTGCGTGCGAAGGCCTGCTTCAAAGCCGCAACATTACCGCCCCGTTGATGGTCGTGCGTGGCGACGGTGCGCTGATTGCGGCCCCAATCGCTCGGCAAAAACCCATCGAGACCATCCTTTCAGGCCCCGCCGCTAGTTTGGTTGGGGCTGCTTGGCTTACAGGTGAAAAAGACGCTCTGGTGTCTGATATTGGCGGCACCACAACGGACATTGCCTTGCTCAGCGATGGCCGCCCGCGCATTGATCCCGATGGTGCCCAAGTCGGTGGATTTCGCACCATGGTCGAAGCTGTGGCCTTGCGCACCTACGGTCTTGGCGGTGACAGTGCTGTGCAACTGGACCTGCACTCCTTCCAATCGAACTTGACCCTCGGCCCGCGCCGGCTCGTGCCAATCGCGATGCTTGCGTCTCATTGGCCTGAACGCGTGCATGCAAGTCTCGACGCCCAACTGTCCGAAACACGTGCCGCAGATCACGATGCCTGCTTTATTCTACGCATTAGGGGTGCAAAAGCTGCCGGTCTCGCGCCGCGCGAGGCTGGCTTGCTGGAACGCTTGAGCGATGAACCTGTGCCGCTGGCAGAAGTTGTGTCAAATCGCATGGACCTTACGGCTATTGAGGGAATTCGTGCGCGGGGCCTTGTGCAAATCGCAGGCGTGACCCCGACGGATGCATCACATGTGATCGACCTGCAAAGCGGCTTTGATAAAGGGGCCGCCGAAAAAGCACTCACTCTGTTTGCCCGCCAAAAAACGGGCTCAGGCGAACCAGTGGCTGACACCCCCCAAGAGCTTGCCACAGACATAATTGCTCGCCTCCATCACCAAACCGCCGAAACGATGTTGGAATCCGGCTTCGCAGAAGACGAGCTTGAAGCGCCAGAACAACTCGTCGCCCAACTGCTAACGCAGCGCGCGCTCCAAGGGAAGCAAGGCATCGTCGCACAATCCCTCGGCCTCAGTGTGCCCGTCATCGGCCTTGGTGCGTCGGCCGCAACCTACTACCCGCCGATTGAACGCATGCTTGGGTGCAAAATGCTGCTGCCAAAAGCCGGTGGTGTCGCAAATGCCGTCGGGGCGGTGGTTGGCCATGTCACGTTACGGTGTCAAATTTCCATAACCGCACCGAGCGAGGGCCTTTTCCTCGTGCACAGCGGCGCGGAACCTGAACGCTTTACAGATGAAACCAAGGCGCTCGCCCACGCGGAAAAGACCTTAACCAAAACGCTCAAGGCCCAAGCCCAAGCCAGCGGCGCCGATAGTGTGACGCTTTCAATTCATCCTGAAATCAAAACCAGCACCATCGAATCGCGCGAAGTCTTCATCGAAGCTACTCTGAGCGGCGAAGCCACCGGCCGCCCCCGCGTCGCCACCTAATTCGGACCTGCGAAATTGAAACCCGCTGGTCGCGGGTTACGCCAATAAAACGTGCAACTTCAAAGTCGCGCGCCAAACTCAAGCATCACTTTCTTCAAATATCCCCGCCGGAGGCTCCAACCCTCTCAAGCCGCTCAAGCATCAATCCGCAAAAATCGACCCAAAAACAAGCGGCGGATTGGCTGCAATCACCTCCTCATTTGGCACAATACCCCAACCCGGTGCATCGCTCACAATCAACTGCTGCCCCTCATATTCGGGAGCGCCTGAAAACAAGTCCGCATCAATGTCTTGGCGCGCCGGGTCCGTTTCCATGATCGCCAAATTGGGCACCGCCGCCATCAAATGTGCGTTCTGAGCCGTCGCCAAATGGCCGTAAAAATTATGCGGCGCCACGTTGATCTCATAGGTTTCCGCCATCTGTGCGATCTTCAGCGATTGCCAATTCCCATTCCACACCGCATCGATCACAGCCACATCCATTGCGCGTGCTTCAAAGAACGGCCGGAATTGGCGCGACGTGCAGAGCGTTTCGCAAGACGTAATCCGGTGCTGTGAGGCGGCCCGGATCAGCGCCAAACTCTCCGCATCAAAGGTATCAAGTTCGATCCAAAACAAATCAACGTCGTTCAAAGCCCGCACCAGCTCCAGATATCCATCCGTGCGCGCATTGAAATTCAGATCAATCATCAGATCACCATCAGGCCCGAGCCCTGCGCGGATGGCCTCAAGCTGGGTCAGCAAGGTACGGATCAAGGCCCGATCAATTGTCAGCTCTGGCCTAAAAGGCGCGCCAAAACCCTGTTGCAAACACACCGGCGTCTCGCCTGAGAAATCCAGAATATTGGTCTTGAGCCGGGTCCAGCCCTTGCTGGCACAGTCGCTCGCAAAATCCCGCAGCCCATCCAAGGATGTGATCCCCGGCGTGAAAAAATGCGGAAAACTCACTTCCCAGGTTCCAAAATGCGACCAGTAGCACTCGATCCGGTCGCGAACCTTGCCGCCAAAGAGCGCATGGCAGGGCACGTCAAGCGTGCGCGCTTTCAGGTCCAGCAAAGCGTTTTCGATCGCCCCAAGCGCCTCGGTCACTGATGAACCCGGCGCAGATCGCGTCCGCGCTGTCAGAATGTTAAAAATGCGCTCGTGTTCAAATGCATCCTGTCCAATCACTTTGGGCGCAAGCGCGTCAATCAGTGCAGCAATCGCTGGCGGGCCATTGGTGTCGTCATATTCGGCCCAACCAACCAGCCCGTTTTCAGCGGTGATCTTAACAAAAGCGTAATTGCGCCAACCAGCCCCGCACCGCATCACCTCGATGGATTTCACGATTGCTGATGTCATGGCGAACGCTCCCTATTTGAAATGCTTCCCGAGCTTCAAACCCTGCCCTTGGTAATTCGACCCCAAGCCAGAGCCGTAAATCACATCCGGCTCGTCGATCATATGCTCATAGACCAAGCGGCCCACAACCTGCCCATGCTCCAGCGCAAATGGGGCCTCGTGGCAGCGCACTTCCAAAACGCCGCGCGCGCCAGAACCACCTGCATCCGCATGGCCAAAACCCGGATCGAAAAAGCCTGCATAATGCACACGAAACTCGCCAACCATCGCAATGTAAGGCGCCATTTCAGCGGCATAATCAGGCGGAACATGCACCGCTTCGCGGCTCACCAGAATGTAAAACGCGCCGGGGTCCAGAATGATGCCGCCCTTGCTGGCATAAACCGGCTCCCAAAACTCCTCGACCGCATAATGGCCGATTTTATCGAGGTCAATCAGGCCCGTATGCGGCTTAGCGCGATAGCCAACAATGCCGCCATCCAGCTCCAGATCGACAGAAAAGCCCAGCCCACCGTCAATATGCGGCGTCTGATCCACCAAGCCAACCGAGGCATGAAGCGCGCGCAATGCATCATCATCAAGCCCGGCATGGCCCTGACGAAAGCGGATCTGATTGAGCCGCATCCCCGGACGCACCAGCACGGAAAAACTGCGCGGGCTGATCTCGGCATAAAGTGGACCCTTGTAGCCCGCCTCAATACGATCAAACTCCGTGCCACCATCGGTGATCAGCCGGGTGAACAGATCAAGCCGCCCAGTGGAGCTTTTGGCATTGGCCACCGCATTAATCTTGCCGGGCAGGGCGAGGCTCTCTTGCAAAGGCACGAGATACACGCAGCCCTTTTCCAGCACAGCACCTTGAGCGAGATCAATCTCATGCATTTCAAAATGCGCCTTGCGATCCGCAACCGTGTGCCCTTCACCGGGCAGAAAGGATGCGCGCAAGCGATAAGCGACTGTGCCAAGGCGCAGATCCAAAGACGCGGGTTGAATTTGCCCATCCAAAGGCGGTGCATCTGCAATGATTTCACCACGCTGCAACATGTCAGCGATGGTCTGAAAAGGAAGCACACCATCCATGCGGCTCATCGCATTCTCCGATAATATATAGATTTTCTGGTCGGGCTAGCAGGACTTGAACCTGCGACCTTCCGTCCCCCAGACGGACGCGCTACCAGACTGCGCCATAGCCCGACAAAGCGCTTATAGGGCGAGCCAATGCGGGGTTGCAAGAGCGATAACGAACTGATTTTGGCATGCAGCATCATTGAAGCACTCAACTGGCCGGAACCGTCACACTGTCTCAATCGTCTTCCATGGATGCGCGTAGTGCTTTGAGCTTACCAAATACGGCCCGCAAAGCATCCTGATCCAAACCGTCATCGCCGTCCTGCTGCTCTTTGGCCTGTTGATCTGGCGCAAATGCAGGCCCCGGATCAGCAACAGGTGTCTCGGCGGCTGGGCGCAATGTTTTGGCAGCCTCTGGCGCATCCTTGCGCAGTTCCACTTGATCAGGCTCGGCAGTTTCGACCAAATCAGCCACCACGTCTTCGGCGATGTTTTTGGCCAAATCATCATCCCCAAACAGCGATGTTTGTCTGGGATCAAATTGTTTTGCTGGCGCAGGTTTCTTGGCCGCCGTTGGAGCTGGGGCCGAATGGATCGGTGCAGCCGCTGCGCTGCTCCGCGCCATGTCGCTGACGCCCGGCTCATCCCAAAGCGCGTCTGCCTCAGCAATCTGCGCGTCTTCGCCACGACCTATCGCAACCACATGCTTGACGCCCTTGTCGCGTAAGATTTTTTGCGCACCCTTGATGGTCAGGCCTTCAACATAAAGCAGATTGCGAATGCCTCGGATAAGGTCAACATCCTCAGGGCGGTAATAGCGTCGCCCACCACCTCGCTTTACCGGCTTGATCTGGGTGAACCTGCTCTCCCAAAAGCGCAGAACATGCGCCGGGACATCTAGGACTTTTGCTACCTCAGATATTGTGCGGAAAGCTTGGGGTGACTTTTTCATAATCCGAGGTCAGAGCGCATTTTTAGTGCTGATTGCCGTTTTGCACGCGATCTTTCATCAAGTGCGACGGACGGAAAGTCAGAACTCTGCGTGGCGTAATCGGCACCTCTTCCCCAGTTTTCGGATTGCGCCCAACGCGGCCCGTTTTGGAGCGCACTGAAAATGTTCCAAAAGAGGAGATTTTCACTTGTTCGCCAGCTACAAGCGCATCGGACATGTGCTTGAGAACGGTTTCAACCAAATCGGCAGATTCATTTCTTGATAAACCCACTTCGCGGAAAACCGCCTCGCTCAAATCCATGCGAGTCAAAGTCTTTTCACTCATTCTAGGTATTCCCTTCGTTCCACGTGACGATATTTGGATTCTCGAAAGGGAGTCAATAACAATGACTTAAATGCCTTTGTGACAGTGTCACTTTGCGCAAATTGCGTCAGATATACGTCACTGCATGGGCGCGAGCATCTGTTTCAAGATGGGGCAGTGCGCCGTATTGCCTTAAAATGAGACGATCTGGACTGACTGAAATGCGGTGCTTGGACGTATGGGCGATCTCAAGGAATACCTTGGAATGGCTGGTCCGATCGAGCTTCAGCGCAAGTGCGACGAGCGAAGCAATGACGCCTGTCGAGGTCACAAGCAAAGTCCGCCCGCCCAATTGGTTCGCGTCACGCAAGGCGCTCTCAATGCGTTCCATAAAGGTGTCAAACGGCTCGACCTCATCCCCCACCTCATCCGCCGACCAATGGTGCAAAATGCTCTCGATATGACCTTCAAACTCTGCCTGCGTGGTGGGGTAGGGCACGTCGTGGCGAGATTTCACTGCAGCCGCCAGACCGAAATAGTCGATCTCGTTAAGCCGTGCATCTCGCTCATGGGGCAGATCAAGCGCCATGGATTGCGCCGTTTCAATCTGGCGCTGCATCGCGCCTGAGATGATCCGATCATATGGCGCGTGATGATCCTTAAGGTGATCGCCCAGCCAATTGGCTTGCTGATGGCCAAGGGGAGACAGCTTGTCATAACTGGCTTCATCAGACGCCCCGGTCTGGGCTTGGCCGTGGCGAATTAGGGTAAGATTTGTCATGCTGCGTATAGACCCTGTTGGCGGTTTGTTTGGCAAGGTTAGAATAAGTATTTTGTTACGCACAGTTTTATGAATCCCACGGCACGTGGCGTCATAAAACTGTGCGCGACGCGGTGAGGGCAGTGTCTTTTTCCTGCATGCCTGACGGCAGGTGCTGGAAAAAGACTTCTGAAAATCGAAGTCTTTATGGTGGCTTGTCATTGGCACGGTTGCGCATCAATGTGATGTCAAAACGTATAGGAAAAAGCCCCATGCCCATCAAGAATCGTTACGCCGAACTGCACGCAGAAATCACCGAATGGCGCCACGATTTTCATGCTCATCCTGAACTGCTCTATGAGGTCCATCGCACTGCCGCGCGTGTGGCAGAGCTGTTGCGCGCATTTGGCTGCGATGATGTGGTCGAGGGGATCGGTCGCACGGGTGTTGTGGGTGTAATCAACGGGCAAAAGCAGGATAGTGGCCGCGCAATTGGCTTGCGCGCGGATATGGACGCGCTCCCAATCCATGAGATCACGGGGCTTGACTATGCCTCGAAAACTGAGGGCTGCATGCATGCCTGCGGCCATGATGGGCACACGGCGATGCTGCTAGGTGCTGCGAAATACCTTTGCGAAACCCGCAATTTCGATGGCACTGCAGTCGTCATTTTCCAACCCGCAGAAGAAGGCGGCGCAGGCGGTCGTGCCATGTGCGAGGATGGCATGATGGAGCGCTTTGGCATCGACGAGGTCTATGGCATGCACAACATGCCCGGCACACCCGTAGGCCATTTCGCCATTCGCCCCGGCGCGCTGCTGGCGTCATCTGATGAGTTCGAGATTAAGGTAACAGGGCAGGGCGGCCATGCTGCCGCGCCTCATGATGCGGTGGACACAACCCTCGTGGCGGCGCAAATCCTGCTTTCAATCCAAACGGTGGTGTCACGCAATGTGAACCCGCTCAAACGTGTGGTCGTGACCGTTGGCACCTTTGTCACCGATTCGGTGGCCTCCAACGTCATCGCTCATGAGGTGAAAATGGAAGGCACTGTGCGTACGCTAGATGCCGAATACCGCGCCTATGCTCAAGAGCGCATTGATGCGATTGCCAAAGGCACTGCCAGCGCACTTGGCGCAAAAGTCGAGATCAACTGGACGCCCGGCTACCCGGTGACCGTGAATACACCCGAAAACACCGCTTTCGCCGCAGAAGTCGCCCGCAGTATCTCCGATCATGTGGATGACGAAGTCGACCCGATTATGCCCGCAGAAGACTTTAGCTATATGTTGGAAGAACGCCCCGGCGCTTACATCTTCCTTGGCAACGGCGACACCGCTCAATGCCACCACCCCGCCTATAACTTCGACGACGAAGCCGCACCCTTTGGCGCCAGTTGGTACTCAGGAATGATCGAAGCGCGATTGCCGCTCTAGTCGTTACCAGCGCAGCGCCGCAGCACCCCAGGCCAGCCCACCACCAATCGCCTCAGTGACAATCAGATCGCCGCGCTTCAAGCGCCCATCTGAGCTCGCAATCGACAGCGCCAGCGGGATCGACGCGGCGGACGTATTGCCGTGGTTCTCCACCGTCACAACCACCCGCTCCATCGGGATGCCCATCTTTTGCGCTGTTTTTTTGATGATGCGCAGATTGGCCTGATGCGGCACGACCCAGTCGACCTCATCAGCGCTGACCCCCGCCTTCTCCATCGCGGTTTCAGCCGTTGCGGCCAGCTTGCTCACCGCATGCTTGAACACTTCCTGACCCTGCATGCGCAAAAATCCAGAGGTGCCAGTCGTCGAAACCCCGCCATCCACATAAAGCAGATCATTGAACTGACCGTCTGAATTGAGATCGGTGGACAAAATGCCACGATCATTCGAACCACCAGCACCCTCTTCGGCGCGCAAAACAACGGCTCCGGCGCCATCCCCAAACAGCACACAAGTGCCGCGATCTTCCCAGTCCATGATGCGCGAAAACGTCTCCGCTCCCACGACCAGTACCGTTTTGGCTTGCCCCGACAGGATCAGCGCATTGGCATTGGACAGCGCAAAAACAAAGCCCGCACAAACCGCCTGAATGTCAAACGCAAAGCCCTTGGTCATGCCAAGGGCGTGCTGCAGCCGTGTCGCCGTTGAGGGGAAAGTCTGATCCGGGGTCGAGGTTGCCAGCACAATCGCATCCAAATCAGCGCCCGCAATCCCGGCCTTTTCCAGCGCCATCAGGCTGGCCTTCAAAGCCAAATCCGAAGTTTTCTCGCCCTCAGCCGCAAAATGCCGCCGCTCAATGCCTGAGCGGGAGCGAATCCATTCGTCCGTTGTGTCCAGCGTTTCGGTGAATTCCGCGTTTTCTACGATACGCTTTGGCAGATAATGCCCACACCCTTGCACAACCGCCCGTGTCACTGTCATCTCTTTAGGATGCCTTCATGTTTTGTTTTTCCGGCGCATCTTTGCTGTCTTGGGGTTTCGTTGCAACCCGCGTCGCCAGTTTTGTCGTAAAGTCATTTTGGGCAAGCTGAAATGCCAGCTTAATTGCCGCAGACACACCTGTCGCATCCGCGCCCCCATGGCTTTTGACCACCGTGCCGTTTAGGCCAAGAAAAACCCCGCCATTCACACGGCGCGGATCAATCCGCTTTTGCAAGCGCTTGAGCGAGGTCAGCGCAAACAGCGCACCGATACGCGACAAGGGGGAGTGGCTGAACGCTTCCTTGAGCAACCCGCGAATAAGGCTCGCCGTGCCCTCGCCAGTTTTGAGCGCGACATTGCCGGTAAATCCGTCGGTGACAATGATGTCCACCTTGTCCGACGGAATGTCCGAGCCTTCAACAAAACCAACGAACTCAAAACTGCCCGCAGCCTCAGCTTCGGTCGCAATCTCCTCAGCCGCCTCCTGCAAGTATTGCAGGCCCTTGTGCTCTTCGGTGCCGATATTGAGCAAGCCAACCCGTGGATGCTCAATGCCCAGACCATTGCGCGCATAAGAAGCGCCCATGATCGCATAGAGCCGCAAATCATCGGGATCCGCGCGCACGTCCGCACCCACATCCAGCATCACGTTAAATCCAGATGGGTTCAGCGAGGGCCATAAAATGCCAATCGCAGGGCGGTTCACGCCAGGCAGTTTGCGCAAGCGCAGCATCGACAGCGCCATCAAAGCGCCCGTGTTGCCACAGGACACAGCAACCGTGGCATCGCCCGCGCGCACCGTTTCCAGCGTTGCCCACATCGAGCTGCCCTTGCCATGGCGCACGGCATGGCTCGGCTTTTCAGACATGGAAATGACGTCAGTCGCGTCGCGCACTTCGCAGCGCTCTGCAAGAACGCGCCACTTGGCAATCAGCGGATTAAGAATATCCGCCGGACCGTGCACGATAAACTGAATGTCAGGGTTCTTGCGGCAGGACTTGGCCATCCCGCCCACAACAGCAGAAGGGCCGCTATCACCGCCCATCGCATCTATGGCAATCACCATAGTGTTGGTAGCGGCGGAGGGCGACCCTATACTCATATTCGCTTTCAGCGTGAGAAAAGCCTCACGCGGCTAGATGCGTTATGCTGCGTCTTCTTCGTCCAGATCGATCTCGTCGACCATGGTTACGATCTCTTTGTCACCATAGTGACCGCAAGATGGGCAAACGTGATGCGGACGGCGCAGCTCGCCGCAGTTTGAACACTCGTTCGGGTTACCTGCAACCAGTGCGTCATGTGAACGGCGCATGTTGCGTTTGGAACGTGTGATTTTACTCTTAGGGACGGCCATGACGTTACCTGTGTTCTCTTGAGGAGCACTGCCTACTTGCAAAAGACAGCACCATTTCGGGAGCCCCGCCCACCAGTTCCGAGTGCCGCGCAGGCCTCCTGAAGCAGAGTCGGGCGTGACCTGCAAATGAAGCCGGGAACATACTGAGTTAGCGCGGCACTGCAAGTATTTTTTTGGGGACGCCAAATGTCATTTTGCAAGTTGAACAGATCGAACACGGCTAAGCTTGTTTTGTACCGTCCCCACGTCCCAAGCCTACCCCTGAATTTTTCCCTTAAGTGCTGCAAGCGCTGCAAACGGCTTACTTGCAGCATCGTCAAGCGGCGCAACACCGGGCGGCGCAAAATCTACCGTGTCGAGATTGGCGTCTGGCGCACGCGGGAAGGGCGGCAAATTCAGCGATAATTCTTCGAGCGCTATGTTGGCAATATTGATATGCGTGCTGATCGGCTCAACATCCTCGTCGAAATCCTCCGCCAACTCAATCTCGCCGGTCACCCCGTCCTCCTTGTTTTCTTCAAGGAAAACCCGGCGCACATCCGTATCAATCCGCTGATTGAACTCTTTGAGCGTGACAACGCATCTTAGCGTGACCGTAGCACCCAATTTTGCGGACAAACGCAGCCCAAAATCGAGGCCGCTGGAAATTTCACCTTCAAAGCGGAACTTGCGAACCGCAACGACGCTCAGGTGTTTGGCCACTTCTGCGAGTGCCGCCTCGCTCAACGGCAATTCAAATGCTGTCACGGGGCTGCGCATCAAATCTGAAACCCGAATTTCCTTATCCAGCTCAGGCAGACCTTGCCGGGCAGCGGGTTTGGCATCTGACATGGGTTCTTCTCCTTTGCGCGACCTTGTGCGGGGCATGCGTCTCAGCCGGTGACTTCGGGCTTTGTTGCTTGATCTCAGAAAACCTGCAAGGTAGGTAATTTGAGCGACTTGCGAGGCATAGATGGGATACTTATGGCTAAATTTCCAGAGCTGTTCATGCTGAAAAGCCTGAAAACTGTTGCCTTTGGTGCAGCCGCCCTGTCGCTTGTGGCCTGTTCCGCGCAAGAACGTGTTCACGGCTATGTGCCAGAAGATGTTGATTTGGAATCAGTTCTGCCTGGGGTGGATACGATTTCCTCTCTGGAAACCTCGATTGGGCGTCCGTCGTCATCCGGTGTGGTGCGCGGCAATGCTTGGTATTACGTGAAAACCACTGTGCGGCACTATACCTACAATCGCCCCGAGGTGACGGATCGCGAAGTGCTCGCGATCCGCTTTGACGATGACGGGGTTGTTGAGGATGTGAACCGCTACGGGCTTGAGGATGGTCGGGTTGTTGATCTTAAGCGCGACATCACAGTGACCCATGGCCAGACACTAACGGCACTTGAGCAGATTTTGGGCAATTTCGGCCGAATCGATCCGGGCCAATTGCTGAGCGATGATGGCTAATTGTCGATGGCTGATTGTTGGCGGCAGCTGTTTGACTGCCGCGTAACAACTCGCAAACTAGCTGGCGTTTTCTTCAGCCTTAAAATCCAGAGCGACGCCGTTCATGCAATAGCGCAGCCCAGTGGGGGCAGGCCCATCCGGGAAGACATGCCCCAAATGTGCGTCACATCCTGAGCAAACGACCTCCGTGCGGCGCATGAAAAACCCGTTGTCCTCGCGCTCCTCAACTGCAGTCTCGTCCATTGGCTGGAAAAATGACGGCCAGCCGGTGCCACTGTCAAACTTGCTGTCTGACGAAAACAAGGCTTGTCCGCAGCAGATACACGCAAACGCGCCGTCTTCTTTGGGGAAATTGTCATTGGTGAAGGCCCGCTCAGTGCCAGCCTTGCGCGTGACTTTATAAGCCAGATCGCTCAGCTGAGCTTTCCACTCAGCATCCGTTTTGACAAGTTTTTGTGACATTTCACGGCTCCCTACTTGTTAAAATCACGCAGCTGACGCCTATATGCCATTGAGCGACAGGCTGCACTTGATTTGTAACTCTAGGGTCGCCAAAGTTAAGGTCAAGTCGACGATGGGGACTGTCGGGAAGGGGCTAAAGAATGGTTCGATTGCTCAAAGGCCGTTACGCGGCGCGTTTCGCTGAAACCGCCAGTGATATTCAAAAAGCACAAAGCCTCCGCTTCTGCGCGTTTATTCAGGGCCGCGAAACTGCTGAGAGCGATGCGCGTTCCGATGGCTTGGACGCAGACGCATTCGACGATATCTGCAAACATGTCTTGGTCGAGGATACTCGCAGCGGCGACCTCGTTTGCTGCTTCCGCCTCCTGCCGCTGCATTCCGGTGCCGAGATCTCTCGCAGCTACTCCGCGCAATATTACGATCTCAGCAACTTGGCCGACTATGCGGGGCCGATGGTCGAAATGGGCCGCTTTTGCATCCACCCGGATGCCCGCGGGGATGCGGATGTGCTGCGCGTCGCATGGTCAGCAATGACCGACTATGTCGACCGACACGATGTCGATCTGCTGTTTGGTTGTTCCAGCTTTGAAGGCACCCAAGCTGACCTCTACATGGATGCATTCGCTTTGCTCAAAGAACGCCACCTCGCACCCAAACGCTGGCTCCCCCGCGTTAAAGCCCCGAGTGTGTTCCGCTTTGCCTCGCGCCTGCGCCTCAAAAAACCAAACTTGAAATCCGCCATGAAAGGCATGCCGCCACTGCTGCGCACCTACCTCGTCATGGGCGGATGGGTCTCAGATCACGCGGTGGTCGACAAAGACCTCAACACGCTCCATGTCTTCACCGGCTTGGAAATAAAGAGCGTCCCCCCTGCACGCGCACGCCTGCTGAGGGCAACCTCAGGCTGACGTTCAGTTCTGCCAAATTGAATCCGGCTGGTCGCCGGATAAGCCTGATAAATTGCGCTGCATATAGGTCACGCGAAAATATTTCGATTTTCCCCAAATACTTTCACCGAAGGTATTTAAAAAATAAAAACAGTGCTACACTCGCCGTGCAAGCAAAGAAATTGAATCCGGCTGGTCGCCGGATATTCCAGATAAACCGCGCTTGATTCATGTCACGCGCCTAATCATTACTTTCTAAAAATATCCCCGCCGGAGGCATCCGCCCGCGAAGTCTACCCGCCGGTATGGCTCATATGCCGTGACATTTGCCCATCAATTACCTGACGCGAGTAGTCAAAATCATGACCTTTGGGCTTGCGTGCAATCGCCGCCTCAATTTTTGCCACCAGCGCCTCATTACCAGAACTCTCGCGCATCGGCGTGCGCAGATCGGCCTCGTCTTCCTGCCCCAGACACATAAACAACTGCCCCGTACATGTAAGCCGCACCCGGTTGCAGCTTTCGCAAAAATTATGCGTCAGCGGCGTGATAAAGCCGATGCGCTGGCCGGTTTCGCCCACGCGCACATAGCGCGCCGGGCCGCCTGAGTTGAACTCGCTGTCGGTGAGCGTCCATTGGCTCGCCAGTTCAGTGCGCACATCTTTCAAAGACCAATACTGATCCAGCCGGTCCTCATTGCCGATATCACCCATCGGCATCACTTCGATAAAGGTCAGGTCCATGCCGCGCTCGCCGCACCACTGAACCATCTTGTGCACTTCATCGTCATTGGTGCCCTTGAGCGCCACCGCGTTGATCTTCACCTTCAGCCCGGCCGCTTGGGCTGCATCAATCCCGTCCAGCACCTGCGCCAAACGTCCCCAACGGGTGATGTCTGCGAATTTCTTTTCGTCCAGCGTATCGAGCGAGATATTCACCCGCCGCACACCAGCATCCGCGAGTTGCTGCGCAAAGCGGCGCAGCTGGGAGCCATTGGTGGTCAGCGTCAACTCTTCCAAAGCACCAGAGGCCAGATGCCGGGACATACCCTCAAAAAACGTCATGATTCCGCGCCGCACCAAAGGCTCACCACCGGTGATGCGCAGCTTTTTGACGCCCAGATCCACAAAGGTCGAGCAAAGCCGGTCAAGTTCTTCGAGCGATAAGAGCTCTTTCTTTGGCAAAAACGTCATGTTTTCCGACATGCAATAGACGCAGCGGAAATCGCAGCGATCCGTGACCGAAACCCGCAAATAAGTGATGGCCCGGTGAAACGGATCAACAAGTTGTGGCATTTCGGTCATGACAGTAACCCCTGCAAACATCCCTGAGCCGCCGCCGCACTGCGTGGCTCTAAGAGAACAACCTAGACACCACCTCTGACATGTTCAAGGAAAACGCTTTCCACTTTCATTAGATTGACTAAAATGCAGCCAACTTAGAAATATAAACAACATTCGACAGACGAGGGACGTCCAATGGGATTGCAGACAATTCGAAAAGTCGCGCTTGGACTTTTAATGACAGGCGTACTTGTGGGATGCGAAAGATCCGGTCTGCCGGGCAGTGGCTCGCAATCTGGCGAACCTCTTCCGGCCAATGACGCATTGGCGTTCGAATACGAACGCTTCTTCTTTGGCCCCGGCTCAACAGCATCCGGGTCCGTTGCGCACCAATTGCGCCGTGACACAGTTGCATTCCCAGTTGAGGGCGCTTTGACCCGCACCAGAAGCAACCCCATTCCAGCGGAAATCATGATGCATGTTCGCTCCATGAACACCGGTGGTGGCCGCGTGTCGATGTCCGGGGATCTGATGATCCGGGATCTGCGCCTTGGCGGTGTTATGACACGTTTGGAAGATTACAGCTATTCAGGCCTGATGCCGCGCGTTTCTGGCGGCGCTGAAATCGGCCCTGCGCTGTTCCGCTTGATCGAGGTTGATGTGCAAAATTGGCTCACAGGCCTTGAATGCTCTGCCCAAACCCGCCTTTGCGGCGAACCGGGCATTGAACCTGTCCAGGACGTCGCACCTTTGGATGAGGAATTCCCAGAAGGCACAGCGACCATGCCAGCCGATGCCAATGTGGACCTTGCCAAACTGTCCAATCAGCGGCGTGGGCGACGCGGCGAAGTGAACTCCGGCGGCCTGTCCCCTGCGGCAATTCTTGCAGCTGCGCCACCTACTGCACCGACACCAGCGCCAGCACCAACGCCTGCCGCCCCAACTGTTGGGGATGCACCAGCACCGGCTGCTGTGGCTGCCCCAACACCAAGCCGCCCTGTCGCGCTTGGCTCCACTGTGGCAAGCCTCGGTCTGCTCGATCGCTCCGGCAATTGGCTGCGCACACCGCTTGTGAGCGTCGAAACACCGGGTCGCATCCGCAATACCTCCACTGGATCCGAGCTTGATGTGCTCTTGATCCCCAAAGACGGCGCACCGGGTGCGGGCAGCCAGATTTCACTGGCAGCGCTCAGTGAACTTGGCGCAAGCCTGACGGATCTGTTGACCCTGATCGTCTACCGCCTCGAATAAAGACGCGGCACGCAAATCGAAAAGGGGCTGTATCTGTGTGATGCAGCCCTTTTTGTTTCTCCACCAACCCGCGCAGGAGCCGGCTAAATGGAACCAGCAGTCCTTTTCGCTTTGATCGGCGTCCTTGGGATCGGCTCCCAGTGGCTCGCGTGGCGTCTGCGCTTGCCTGCCATCGTGCTGATGCTGCTCGCGGGCATCCTTGCTGGCCCCGTCACTGGTCTGATCCACCCGCAAGAAAACTTCGGCGAGCTGTTCCGCCCCATCGTCTCGGTCGCGGTCGCTGTGATCCTCTTTGAGGGCGGCCTCACTCTCAATTTCCGCGGGTTGCGTGATGCGCGCCCCGGCGTGCGTCGCCTCGTTTTCCTCGGCGCACCGCTGGGCTGGATCCTCTCGACACTTGCTGTGCGGTACGGGGCAGGGCTGAGCTGGGAAAGCTCGCTCGTCTTTGGCGGCATTCTCGTCGTGACCGGCCCCACTGTCATCATGCCGCTTCTGCGCCAAGCCCGCCTCGCGTCCCGCCCCGCCTCGCTCTTGCGCTGGGAGAGCATCGTCAACGACCCCGTTGGCGCACTCCTCGCTGTGCTCTCTTTTGAGGTCATCACCGCGCTCTACTCCAGCCTCACCCTTGCCGAGGCGATCAAACACCTCATCCTCGGCATCGTGCTCGCCTCTGTGGTCGGCTACGCCGCAGGCGCCGCCATCGCCTACGCCTTCCGGCGCGGCAAAGTCCCGGAATACATGAAAGTCCCAGTGCTCTTCGGCGCACTCCTCGCCGTCTACGCCTCCACCGACAGCGTGCTCCATGAAAGTGGTCTCCTTGCGGTCACCATCATGGGCGTCTACCTCGCCAACGCGCATCTGCCCAGCTTCGACGAGCTGCGCCGCTTCAAAGAGCACGTCACCGTCATCCTCGTCTCCGGCGTCTTCATCCTGCTCGCCGCCTCTCTCAACGTCGAGATGCTCGCCCAGCTCGATGCCCGCGCCATCCTCTTCGTCCTCGCGGTCATCTTCCTCGCAAGACCCTTGGCGGTCATGATCTCGCTCGCCTTCACCGGCCTTCCATGGCGTGAAAAAGCCATCGTCGCATGGATCGGCCCGCGTGGCGTCGTCGCCGTCGCAGTCTCCGGCCTCTTTGGCGCACGCTTGGTTGAGCTTGGCATAGAAGACGGCGCACTCCTCGCCCCACTCGCCTTCCTACTTGTCGCCGTCACCGTCGTCGTCCACGGCTTCTCGCTCGGCCCAGTCGCGCGCCTGCTAGGTCTCACCTCCACCGAGCCACCTGGCGTCCTGATCGTGGGCGGTTCCAAATGGAGCACTGACTTCGCGACTGACCTCCAAGAAGCCGGCATCCGCGTGCTGATTGCTGAGAAAAACTACCACCGCCTCCGCGCCCCTCGCGCTGCAGGCGTCGCCACCTACCACGGCGAAATCCTCTCGGAAGCCGCAGAGCATCGCATCGATCTAGAAGAATACGGCACCCTCATCGCCGCCACAGACAATGACGCCTATAACGCCCTCATCTGCACCGATTTCGGCCCCGAATTTGGCCGCTCCAACGTGTTCCAAATAGGCCGCCACGCCAGCGACGTCGACAGCGAAACCAGCCTCCCCATAACCCTAGGAGGTCGCCCCTTCGGTTCCGGCCTCCCCTACGAGCACTTCTCCCAAAACGCCTACCAAAACCACGAATTCCGCCTAACCCGCCTCTCCGACGAATATAGCCTAGAGCAATACTTAGAGGAGCGGCCCGAAGCCGAAATCCTAGCCAAAATCACCGAAAAAGGCGTGATCACCATCCGCACCGGCGAAACCTATCCGCCCATTTCAGATGGCGACCGCGTGCTGGCCTTCGCACCGTCTCGTAAGCCGGTTTAGATACCAGACAGGGTGTTGGGACTATTCTGCCGTTTGTTTACCACTAATCTGTCAGCACTCTCCGCCACCAGAACCAGCATCGCCGCCAAAAGAATCACGGCTATCGTCAGCTCTTTTTCCATATCCTGATCGATCAGGTTCACTGTCGACGGAAAAAGATAATAAACCTAACAGAAACACGCTCACGGCCATCAAATAAACCCACCAAGGCCCAGAAAGCTGATAACAGGCAAGGGCAACTAATGGCCCTGAAAAAGTGATTGCGGCTTTGAGTAAAAGATTTGTCATACCTTATTCTATTCAATCAGCTAAT